>NZ_NBIU01000045.1 GCF_003245365.1 Helicobacter valdiviensis | reverse complement strand
AAAATTTTATAAAAACCACCGCTATACACCGCAACTACTAGAATTTAGTAGTAGGCAGTAGAGTATTTTTGATGAGCAAAATAAAATTAAAGGAGTAAAGATGATTTTAAACACACATTTTTATCGTGGTTTTAGAGGTTTAAATTATGCCCCTACACATTATTATGTGCGTTATGGTGTGATTTATAGAAAGTTTGATAATGCAATGATGGATAGGTTAGCAGAATATGTCTAAGCAAGTTTTAGTTTATATTTGTTCGCCCTATAAAGCAATCTTTGATACTTTAGCACAAAACACAGATGTTAGGAGAGAATTGGTTTTAAGCAATGCTTATGCAATTGCCATTAACTACTCAAGGAATGCAATAGAGAAAGTAAAAGAGCAAAGCACAAGCGAAGTAAATTATATCGCATTTTCTCCAGTTTTGTATTTTAAGGATATTGCACCAAGCTATAACCCTTTTTCTCCTTCTTGCTTAAAAGAAGAAGAAAGGATCTTAGAAGAATGCTTAGAGATTTTAAAAAGATGTGATGTGGTATTTGTAGTAGAAAGTCCCTACACTCATAAATCAAAAGGTATTCAAAAAGAATTAGATTTAGCAAGAAGCTTAGGCAAAAAGGTTATCTTTGAGAGGGAGGGACAAAGTATACTCCCTACTATTAAAGATGTAAGCAATTATAAAGAATGGCTAAAAATCAATGGTTTTAGCCATAAAAATTAAAGGAGTAATTATGGAATTTAAAAATTATGAAGATGTCAATTTAGCTTTAAAAAGATTGGCTGAATTAGTAGTAAGCATTGAACGCATTAATGGAGAAGTAACATTAGAGTGTAATCGTATTAAAGAATCAAGAACAAGTGAGATTGAAAGATTAGAGAATGAAAAGAAATATTTAGAGCAATGTATCTCTAGCTTTTGTGAGGATAATAAAGCAGATTTTGCAGATAAAAGAAGCAAAGAATTTACCTTTGGCACTATTGGTTATAAGCTATCAAAAAGCGTTTCTATCCCTAGAGTTAAAGAGAAGCTAGACAAGCTTATTAAAGCCATTAAAAGTTATGGGCATAGTGAATGTATTGTTTATGAAGAGAAGATTAATAAAGATGCATTAGTAGAGCTAGATGATAGCTCACTTGTAAAGCTTGGATTAAAAAGAACCATTAAAGATAACTTTAGAATTGTGCCAAGACTTGAAGCACTGCAAGGGGAATAACCCTTTGCCTTTTTTAAAGGGCTTAAATAAGTTCTTTAAAGAGGGCAACCTCAAAAATAAAAACAAGGAGAAAGAATGGAAGTAAGAGCAAGTTTTACTCTTGATATTGATGATGTAATAGACTTTGATGAGGAGGATGTGTATTGTCTTTATAGAAGTCTTAATGATGAGCAACGACAACGATTTTGGGGACATGTATATAAGGGCAAAACATTCATGAGGAAATTTTATGAGTTTTTAAGAGATGTGGGGAATGAAGAAGCAAGAGAAATATTATTAGAGCTACTTTCTGAATTCCCAAGCATTGAAGAATGCAAGGAGAGAAATAGAAAGTTTTATGAGGAGGCAAAATGAAGCTAGAAGATTTTGATTTTAGAATTTGGGATGGAAGTGAGGAAGAGTATATCAAAAAAGAAACGAAAAATAGTAATAAATACTCTATTGTACATGATTCTATTGGTTATGCAGTGGGGTTAATAGGTGATGCTAAAAATGTTTATACAATAGAATCAGGAGTAACATCTCACGAATGGGGTTATGATGATTATGAGATGGTTGAAAATTATTGTATAGATGAAAGTATTTGTGAAATAGAGCTATGGACTGGCTTTAGGGATAAAGGTGGTGTAAAAATCTATGAGGGGGATATTTTGAATTTTAGAGGCAAAAACTATCTAGTAGAGTTTAATAAACATCTTGAACTAAGTGTGATTTGTCGCACTAAAGATTCTGTGTATGGAATGCATACAAGCAAGGGCAATTTTAAAAATTGTAAGGTTGTTGGCAATATCCACGAGAATAAGGAGCTTTTAGATGTTTAATACAAAAATACAAGTTTTTTATTCTTATGAAGGTTACGACATTTTAAATGGAGAACACTTAAACTACTGTGGAGATGGAATAATAACTATTAAAAAACCTATTTGGGTAAAATGGGATTATATTAAAACTTATGATTTTATTATGAGTGAAATTAAAAAGAAATTAAGAAATGAAAATGCAAGTATTCATATTTTGCAATTTCATAAGCTTTAATAAGCCCATTTTATAAGTGGGCTTAATTAAGGTTTTACAAGGAGTATTTTATGTTTATTTTATCTTTGTTTGTGATTACTTGGTTTTATGCTACTTTCTTATTTTTTAAATGCTTTGGTAATAAAAAATATTTTTTTAAATTATTAGTTTGTGTTTGGATTTTAGTTTTTGCAACAGAGTATTTTTCTGCACCAAAAGAAGACAATAAAGCCACAACTTTACTTTTTGGAGGTTAATATGCAAGAGTCTAATATCTTTTTAGAAATTAAAAAAAGACAAGCCTTAGAAGATTTAGTCTTTAGTGCTTTAGATAATTTAAAAATCTTAGTTAAAAGAGTGGATTTAAGAGAAATTAATCAAAGAAAAGTATGTGTGATTGTATTTAATCATCAAGTGGGATTAAACGAGTTTAAATACAAAGAAGAACAAATCTTAAATAAAATGCGTATTCTTTATAAAGAGCGAAATTTAAAAGATTGGCTAAGCTTTTCTAAAGTCTTAGCAGAAGTGAGCTTCAAACCTACTCTTAAAGAAACAAAGAAACAAGAGAAACAAACTTATAAAGAAAGAGCCACAGGGAATTTTGAAATAAAATGCAAAAATACTGAACTTGCAGAATATTTTAAAAGAATCCAAAACATTATAAAGGAGCATAATAATGGGTAAAAAGCATAAAGAGAAACTACAAATTGCTAAAAAACAAATTAGTGTTTTAACGCTTTTGCTAGAGTGGCAAAGCAAAAGATTAGAAGCACTCAAAGAAGAACTAAGAAAGACTTCACGAGCAAAGCGAAGTGGTGCGGAGCCTTTAGGGGATTTAAAAGGACACTTGTGTCCTTCATCGCAAAAGGGAATTTACTTCCCTTGCGAAGTTAAAAATAAAAAGGATTGATAATGACTAAAAACCAAGAAATTTATAGAAAACAACTTTTGTGTAAAATCCATACCCACCCACGCTATAAAAATATTAAACAAAATGAAGCTTGGGAGGATTTTTTATATTATAGATTTAGCGTTAATAGTTCTAAAGAATTAAGTATTAATGAGCTTAAAATCTTATTAGATATTTTAGAAGGTAAAAGAAAAGATGAACTAAATTTAGCGATAGATTTTAAAGGAAGAGCTATGCTTTTAAGTAATGCAAAAAGCCAAAAGCAAGAAATTTATTTAAAAGCTTTATTAGAAGAGCTTGATATGCCATTGCTCTCCTTTTATCTTTTATGCAAAAAGACACTTAAAAAGACAATTTTAAAACTTGAAGATTTAAACAAAAAAGACACTACAATAATGATTATGGTGTGTGAGAAGATATTAAAGACAAGAACACTTAGGAAATAAAATTTTGGTTTTTTGATACAATAGCATTTTAAGGAGTGAAAAATGATTTGTCCTAGATGTGCTAATGAAAAAACTTTTGTGCTAAAGACTGTCAAGAGCGATATTAATGAGCGTTTTAGGCGTTGCCCTAAATGTGGTTATGCTTTTAGTTCTGTTGAGATTATCAAAGTAGATAAATACGCTGAATACTACTTAAAAGAAATGCAAAAAGGGCTTTTTGATGGAGAGCTTCAAACTAAGTGGGCTTGAGAATTTACTAAAAACTTGCTCTAAGTTAGATAAAGAGCAAAAAGACATCATACTTAAAGAAATCATTGCAGAGGGCATACTAAAACATACGCAAGAAAATTTTGAAAAAGAACAAGATAGTAATGGCAAGGCTTGGAAGCCTCTAAAAGATACTACACTTAAAGCTAGAAGATATGCAAATCCCAAAATAACACATAATAAAATCTTAACAAGGCGTGGCACACTCTCTTCAAGTCTTAATTACAAGATAGAAAATGATACCGCAAAGATTGGTGTAAATGCTTCTTTTAAGGGGTATCAATATGGTAAAGCCCATCAATTTGGAACTAGCAAAATACCCGCACGCCCTTTCTTTCCTTTTAATGAAAAGTTAGAAATTAATCCAAGAGTTGCAAAAGAACTAGAAGAAGAAACCAAAGATATGCTTTTAAAAGTCTTTAAAAAGGAATTAAAATAGTTTTAAATTGACAAAAGATTTTAAAAGTTATATAATATTCTTAAGTAGCTATCAAGTATGGGAGCAAAGCTAGATGTGGCGAAGCGTCTTTACCCTGTTACTGAGCCACTAGCTACGCAGTTATTATGATTATAGGGCAACCCAGATGCGACGCGGGCTCAACTTCCCTACTATCTTAGTCGCTAACTGCTATTAATTACTTTCTATAAAATTGACAAACCCCATAAAATACATTATAATAACTAAAGCTAGCTGTATGCTCTTTGGTCACTTGAAGTGATACTATGCAAAGCATAGGGAAAACCCAGATGCGACGAGGGAACATCATTCTCAGGGCTTAGTCGCCAGTTGGCTATTGTTTTCTATATATAACCTTTCCTTGAGTTAATATCTCTTTAAAATAGCTATCTTCTTCACTTAAAAACATCGTTTTGTTATTGATTTGGTTTCCTTTTTGGTTTAGCACCATCACAAGAGCTTTTACTCCATTATCATAAAAATACTTGATATAAGTTTTTTTGGTAAAGCCCTCATATCTAGGGTCAGTATCCATACTTAATCTAATTTCATCAGGATCATTTACTAACTTTGGTAAATAATCAATATAAAAATGTCGGTTTCTTTTCTTTATCTTAGTTGTTTGCTTTTTCTTATCATAGAAAAAGTCATCATCTAAACTTATCACATCTCCTATTTTATCTACAAGTAAATCTCCTTGCTTAACTCCAAAGGCTTCATAAACCTTTTTTATAAGCTCTTTATCGCTTAAGTTATCATAGCTTTGCACCTTTGGCAAATTCTCTAAGCTTTCATCTAAGCTTATTCTAGTTTCTTTTGGAATTTGTGTGTTAATGCGTTTATCATAGCTAAAATTTTTAGAAGCAATGGAGCGTGGATTTTTTAAAATTTTATATTTAGCCTTTGCTTCTTTTTCGCTTACTGCGATGACTTTACATTTACAATTATAATCATTAGGAGGAAAGGAAGTTTTCCAAAAAGGGTCATCGCGGTGAATGGCGCAATTATGCATTTTTTTATGTTCGCTTCTAGAATCTTCTAAAAGAGCACATTTATAAACCCAGTAAGTCTTATAAGAATAGGTGCTAAGTTGTTTGGCTCTAGCTTTAGCATAGGCACTTTGCATATTTGTGGTATAGATTGTTTTAAGTCTTTGGGGATTTATGTTGATTGTCCTTGTTTCTCCAGTTTTGGGGTTAATAATCTCTTTTTTGCCATACCAACCCTTAGAGCTTAAAATCTCTTTTAAATTGCCTTTAAATTCTTCAAAGCTTGTTCCTTCTTTCATAGCCTTTTTTATCTCTTGGTGCAAATCATTTAGCACATCTGTTTTCATAATACCTGCTGCAGTAAATGCTTTATCGTGTGCTTCTTTTTGAATTTGGTGGTATTTGAAACTTATTTTTAAGCCTTTGTTCTCTAAATAGTTATAAGCCTCACTAGGAGATAAACCAAACAAACTATTCATTGCCAGTATCCAAAAGTGCTTGCATAGAGGCTAAAGCTATCTTTTTATTTAAAGCATTTCTTAAAACCTCAAAATCTAAATTAGGATATTCTTTAAAAATCCTTTCTTCTAATTCCTCATAGCTTTCACATTCCTCCCAAAACCTTTTAATTTTAGAATAAATCTCTTCGCTTATCTCTTCTTGTATATTTTCTCCCTCTTTTTCTATTTTGTTTTTGGTTAGGGAGTTATTTTTTTCTAAAATCAAATGATTAAACCCCTCTGTTTGTAAATCTTGAGGGATAATTTCTTTTTTCTTTAGCCCTTCAATTCTAAAGGTTTTTGCTAAAAACTCTGCTGGGATTTCATATCCCATAGAAGAAATAGTGCTATAAACTCCTGCAAGAAAGCTTTCATCTACTTCTTTATTAGTATCAAAGACAAAATTAAAAGAAGCAGGATTTGCAAAATTTAATTTTAAAATTTCATTTAAAAGTTTATTGATAGAAACACTTAAAAGCAATGTATCCATTTCTCCCACACTACTTCTTACTTCTTCATGCACATTTCCTAGTGCTTGTGTGCCATTTTGGACTGCGTTGCCTGCTAGAACTTGTCCGCTAATCACTTTAGAAATCATTTCATCACAATATCTTAAAAACTCTGTAAAGGTAGAAGTAGATAATCCAGAATTTAAAAGTTCTAACACATCTTCTTTGCCAAAAATACCAATTGAAGAGCTTCTTAGATTGTAAAGTTGCTCTAATAATTCTTCAAGCTCCTTATCATTTGTAGCATTGTCTGTTTTTGCAATAATGGGTGGAACACTTAAATTATCTAAATAGGCAATGTTTTTACTCATGGCAAGTTGTTTTAAAACCGCAATAGAAACTACATTATAAAAAAGTGCACTCTCTAGTAAGCTTCCACTATCGCTTGGGTGTAAATGTAAAAAAATATCCTTGCATTCATGAGTGACTAATTCTTCAGTGCCATTTTTAATCACTAGATTTTCATCATTGTTTAAGCTAAAAAATCTAGGATTAATATATTTTAAATGGGGTAATACATTTGCACCTTTTACTTTCCATTCTATTAAAAAAGCACTAAAACCATACACCACTCCTGCACTAAGCTCATAGACAAAATGTCTAAATTCACTACTAAGCACATAGCGGTTTAAAAAATCTCTTTGTGTTAAATCCTCACATTCTATATACATAGGATAAGAACACATTTTTATGCGTCTTTTATTGACTTCAGAGGCAATTTGTGGGTCAAAGCGTTTAAAATAATCATAAATGCCTATAAGTTGTGAAAGATTTTCACTATTTAAAGCACTTGCAACACTTTCAAAATCTACACTTGGAACAACTTTGCCTCTATAAACTTTGTTTAATATTCTCATAAAAATCCTTTTTTAAAGCGTTTCTTTTTAAGTAAGCGATTAATTGCTCTATAATCTGCAATTCCTGCTGAACTTGCAATCCTAAAAGCCATCTCACTTGCATCTAGTAAATCATCGTGAGCGGATTTTGGATAGGTTAGCATTTCTTCTATTAGAAGATGTGAGTTTGGGTCTATTAAAATTGTGCCATCGTTAATATAGGGTGCTAAGCTATCAATTCTAAGCTCTTTTGCAATTTTGTTTTTAAGCTCACAAACACTTAAAATTATTCCAAGTTTTAGTGCTTCTTCTTTGAGTTTGTCTTTAAAAAACTCTTGAAAAGCTATGGTTTCAATAGCGATTTTAACCACTTTGCCTAAGCTTATATATTTTAAATAAAGTCTTAAAATTACATCAATCATCTTAGAGGGAGAGACTTTAAAACCGCTTGCTTTTAAGAAAAACTTATTTTTGCCACTTTTTTTAAGCTCAGCAATGGCAAAATAATCTCCCTTTGCTTTGCCTAAAGCTGGGTCAATCCCTAAAAACACACAATCATATTCAAAATCATTTGTATAAGTTTGGTATTCACTAAAAATAGCAGCTTCAGAACTTAAAGCTTTGTTTTGATATTCACTATAAAAGCTCTCAACATCAGCAAAGTATTCTTTTAAAATTTCTATTTTATCTAGGTTTTCATCATCTAATAAAAAGCCCTTTAAGTCGCTTCTTAAAATATTGTTTTTATCTATTAAATCTAAGTTATTAGGAAAGCTTAACACTAAAGGAAAATCATAAATCAAAAAGCGTTTATCCTCATTTAAACGATTAAGGAGGCTATCTTGGTGCAAAATTGTGCCAACTACTAGATATAGATAATCTTTTTGCGTTCTTGCAACGAGTTTTAAAATAGCTTTGTTAAACCACTTATAGAGCTTATCTCTTTGGGTTTTGCTCTCCACATTTTCATCATTTTCTATATCATCACAAATAATTAAATCAGGACGCTTTCCTAAATAGTTTGTTCCTCTAATCTTTTTGCCACTTCCAAAGGCTTTAATTTTTTTATAGATTCCAAAAGTATTAAAAACTATTGCATCACTACTCCAAAGATCTCCTTGTGTGATTTCAAAATCAAAAATTAATTTTGCATTCTCCTCTAATTCTAGCTTTAATGTTGCAATGCTCTCTCCTGCAATATCAAGAGTTGAAGAGATGATAAGTGCGTATTGTTTTTGATTGCTTAGCAGTGAGTAAAGAGTGTAAAGACGCACAAGAAGTGTTGTTTTAGCACTACCACGATATGCTTTGAAGCATAGATGGTTGTTTTTACTTGATAGAGTATCAATATTATCATAAACAAAATTTCTAAATTTAGAACTTTCTTGTTTAATAAAATTAATATGATGGGGAAAATATTCAAACACAAAAGCCTTAAAGCCACCTTCTAATACTCTTTGAACTCTAGCTTTTTTATCTTCCTTATGGTTAAATTTTAAAGACTTTAAGCGTGCTTTTAAATCTCCTAACTCTAATTTATCCATTTGTAGCCTTTTGCTTTTCTTGTAAAAACATAATGATTATATGCTTTTTAATAGTGTTTAAAAGGTGTTTAAATTCATTTAAAAGAGTAATGGCAATACATTCTATCATTAAACACAATAAAATCATTTTTTAGCCTCTATTTTATCTCCTGTGCATCTTTTTGCAATCTCTTCAACTTCTAAATAATAAATACTCATTTCTTTAGCGCTTTCTATTGTGCCTTTATATGTAGGCTTTAGCGGAAGTTTCAAAG
>NZ_NBIU01000044.1 GCF_003245365.1 Helicobacter valdiviensis | reverse complement strand
ATTGCTGGAAAAGTGGATTCTAAAAATGAAACTTATTTAAGTGGAAATGTAGGGGTTAAGTATAGGTTTTAAAAAGCCAAAAGAATAATAAATTCTAAAAGCAATAAAAATCATATAGAAGCCAGTATTTAATCTCCGAGCATACAAAATTCTTTAGAGGGTTTTTTACCCTCTTGTTGTTTTTGGTAGCTTCTTTGTGTTCTTAGCAGTTTTGATTGTATTTTATCTGTTTTAATGTCTTCTTATCTTTTATTATGCTTCTTTTGTTATTTGATTACTTTAACCCAACGATTTATGAAAACAAGATAAATTTACAGATTGTCTTGATTTGTTTAGAATTAAACTAATGCTTATATAATAGATTATGTGTTTCAATAAAGGCTTCAAAAAAATAAAGATTGCAGTGCAACATAAGATAAAAAATCTTTAATTGACTTGATATATATTTTAAAATATAATAAAAAAATTAATGCACCCAAATTTAAAACAAAAGGTAAAAGCTTATGGAAATTGAAGGCAGAATTTGGATTAAGGAAAAAGGGAAAAATTTCATAGGACATGGCAAAGTAGAACTTTTAGAAAGAATCCATAAAAACGGCTCTATCTCAAAAGCTGCCAAAGAAATGAAGATGAGCTATAAGGCTGCTTGGGATTGTATAGATGCTATGAATAAACTCTCGCATGAACCCATTGTAGTTTCAGCACTTGGTGGGAGAAATGGGGGTGGCACAAGCGTTACCCAAAAGGGCTTAGAAATAATTAAAGCCTTTAGACAAATGGAAAATATTTATGAAGAGCTTTTAAAAATGTTTGAACAAGATTTACAAGCTTGGAATAACTTAAAAATTGAAGATGCTTTTAGTCTGCAAAAATTATTACAAACTACAAGGAGACCTATGATTAAAACAAGTGCAAGAAACCAATTTTTTGGCAAAGTTAGCCATATTAAACAAGGTGCAGTGAATGCGGAAGTAACCTTGCAAGTAGGAAAATTAAATATTGTTAGCACCATTACTTTAGATTCTTTAAAAGAAATGGATTTAAAAATAGGAGATTCTTGCTATGCACTCATTAAGGCTAATTGGATTGTAGTTTTTAACGAACAACCTAAAGGTTCTATGAGAAACTGTATTAGCGGGGAAATCACAAATCTAATTAAAGGAGAGGTAAATACGCAAATACAAATCAAACATAAAGATATCCAACTAAGTGCAGTGATTACTGAAGAATCTTGTAATGATTTAGAATTAAATCTAGGCAAAAAGGTGTGGTTTGGTTTTAAGGCAAACCATGTAATTTTAGGAATTTAAACAAAAAGGAGAAAAAATGTTAAAAGGTTTAAAAAAAGTAACTTTTATGGGGGCTTTGCTCTTACTTGGCTCACATTTTGCAAACGCAGAGCAAATTAGAGTTTTAGGTGCTGCTTCACTAAAATATGTGCTAGAGGATATTAAAAATGATTTTTTAAAAAATCGCCCTAATGATAGTATAGAGATTTCTTACATCTCTAGTGGCAAGGCATATTCTCAAATCAAAAATGGAGCTCCTGTGCATTTATTTGTAGCGGCTGATGTTTCCTATCCTGCTAAACTCTATACAGAAAAACTAGCCCCACAAAAAGAAGAAATCTATGCAAAAGGCAAACTTGTTTTATGGAGCAATGATGCAAATTTTAAATTGCAAAAATTTGAAGATATTTTGAATGATAAAATCAAACACATTTCTGTGCCAAATCCTAAAGTAGCTCCTTATGGAAGAGCTTCCATGGAAGCACTAGAGGCTACAAATATGCTAAAAAAAGTAGAAAGCAAATTTGTGCTTGGAGAAAGTATAGGAAGTGCAACCACTTATGTAGAATCTAAAAGTGCCGAAGTTGGCTTTACTGCTTTATCAATGCTTGGAGTTGGCGGAATTAATACACCTACTATGAGTTTTGTAGCCATACCAGAAAACCTCTACAAGCCTATCTTGCAAGCACTCATTATCCCAAATTACGGAAAAGATTCCAAACTTGCTAATGAATTTAAAACCTATATTTTAGGCAAAGAAGCTAAAGCAAAATTTATCCAATTTGGTTATAGTGTTGAATAAAATAGAGGGTAATTTAGTAGCGTTAGATTCTCTTTTAGAGATCTCTCGCTTAAAAGTAGTAGCAGGAGATAAAGTTTTTTTTGTGTTGCTTTTAGAGCAATCTTTAAAAGATTTTATGCAAAAACCCCTAACGCTTAGCTTTAAGGAAAATAATATTCTTGTAGCAAAAAAAATACAAGGTGCCCAAAATGTCTTTAAATCTTCCATTTTAAAAATAGAAGAAGATACACTCTTTATGCGTTTAAGCCTAGAATGCAAAGAGGCTAAGGGCGGTAAAATCCACGCACTCGTTCCCAAAAATGAAGAGCTAAGAGAACTTAAAGAAGTAGATTGGTGTGTTTTAGAAAGTGAAATTATGGTGATTTTTTAGTATGGAAAGCTTTTTAATTACAATGCTACTTACTTTTAAAGTAGCACTTATTACAACTTTTATACTTCTTGTTATTGGTATTCCTTTGGGCTATTTTCTAGCCTTTAGTAAAAGTAAATTCACTCCCATTTTAGAAACTATCGTGTCAATGCCTCTTGTTTTGCCCCCCTCTGTTTTAGGTTTTTATCTCCTTGTGGCTTTTAGTCCGCAAAATGCTTTTGGAAAATTTTTACTAGAAACTTTTGAACTCAAGCTTGTTTTTAGTTTTTATGGATTGATTGTAGGTTCTGTAATTTTTTCTCTACCTTTTATGGTAAATCCTATTCAAGCGGGTTTTGCTTCTTTGCCCAAATCTCTCTATGAAGCTGCCATTACTCTTGGAAAAGGACATTTGAGCATTCTTTTTAGAGTGCTTTTGCCTAATATTTCAAAATCGCTCTTGGTAGGAATTGTCGTAAGTTTTGCCCATACAATTGGGGAATTTGGTGTTGTTATGATGATTGGCGGGAATATTGAGGGGGTTACTAGAGTAGCAAGTATTGCAATCTATGATGAAGTAGAAGCCCTAAACTATTCTTTAGCACATCAATATGCCTTTACTTTATTTATTGTTACCTTTTTAATACTTCTTTTAACCTTCTATTTAAAGAAAGCAAAATGATTAAACTAAATTTCAATAAATCACTCCATAGTGTAGATGGAGAAATCCATTTAAGTTTAAATTGTGAGCTAAACACACAAGAGCTTATCACCCTCTTTGGCAAAAGTGGTGCAGGAAAAACGACAATTTTACGCATTCTAGCAGGATTGTTAGAACCTGATAATGGGAGTATAGAAGTAGATAAAGAAATATGGTTTGACAAGCAAAAAGGGATTAATTTACCACCACAAAAAAGACAAATCGGCTTTGTTTTTCAAGATTATGCGCTTTTTCCAAATATGAGTATAGAGCAAAATCTCTCCTATGCACTCCCAAAAAATGGGGATAAAAAAATCATTGAAGAAATCTTACAAATCACAGAACTTCACAAATTACGCAAACTAAAACCCGAGCTTTTAAGCGGAGGACAAAAGCAAAGAGTAGCACTTGCAAGAGCACTTGTGAGAAAACCTAAAATTTTGCTTTTAGATGAGCCTTTTAGCGCATTAGATAGGGAGCTTAGTTTTAAGCTACAAGAGGAGCTTTTAAGACTTCATAAACATTTTAAATTAAGCACATTTTTAGTAAGCCACAATTTTAGTGAAGTATTTTATCTCTCTCATTATGTTTTATGGCTTCAAAAAGGAAAAGTTGCAAGAAGTGGCACTCCTAGTGAAGTGTTTTTAAGTCATTTACCTAGTGGAAAGTTTAGGCAAAGCGGAAGTATTTTAGACATCAAAGCTTGTGGGATTAATTATATTATAAGCGTTCTTAGTGGCAATGATATTTTAAAAGTAATCTTACCCAAAGAAGAAGCAAAAGCACTAAAAGTTGGAGATTTGATTATGCTTTCTTCTAAAGCTTGGAATCCTATTGTTACTAAGATTTAAATGCAACTTTTAGCTCCTTGCCAAAGTCGCTAATATTTTGCAATTCTTTCAAAAGCGTGTTAAATTGCCTTCTAAGTGCTTCTAGCTCAAAATTATTTAGTTTAAAAAAGTCCCTATTTGTGGGAAGCGCCAACATACAAGAGTTATCCATCACAGAGCAAAAGAGGCTAGAAACCCCAAAATATTCTTGCGTTTTTGAAAGCTTTTCTAAAAAAATGGGTGTTAAAAACTCTTTTGCTTTTTCTTTATCATTAGTAAAAATTTCATATTCTTTATCTAGAATCTTAAGGGTGTTTTCTAGCTTTATTAAATCAGGTTTTTTAGAAAAGTCAAAATATTTTTTAGGCTTTAGCAAAATATACAAGTCATTTTTAGAAATCTCTTCTATAAAGTAATGTAAAAAATCAAAGTGAGAAAAAATATTTTAAAAGAGCGATATTAAGGGAGTTTGTTTGGGTTTTGTTAAAAATCAAAGTGAGCGATTTTGCTTTACATTTCTTGATAGTTTGCTTTATATTTGCTTGACATTTACTAGACACTTACTTTACAAATAGCTAATAAATACCTATTAAACGCTATTTAAAAAGATTTCAAAGGGCAGTTTTTTTAAAATAACCTACAACGCGTCCTAGTATTTCAAAATTCTCCCCTTCTAGCTCTATGGGTTCGTATGCTTTATTATCGCTAAGCAGTTTGAGTTTAGGGCGTTTTTGGAGGCGTTTTACATATAGCTCCTCTTCAATGCGTGTTACACATATTTCCCCCTCTTTAGCTTCTCCTTGTTGCACTAAAAGATAGCAATTCTCTGGGAGAGTGGGAGACATAGAATCGCCATATCCTATAATAACTGATAGATTAGCAAAGGAAAGTAGCCCAAAGTATTCCCGCAAGAAATTCTTAGAAAAGCTAAAGGGTTGGCTACTTTCTTCATCATTATAAGCACCACTTCCTGCACTTGCTCTAACATTTTCATAAAAAGGTATTATGACTATTTCATCATTTAAGGTTTGTTGTGGGTTTTCTAGTTTAAGGTTTGTAGAATTAATAGAGCGTTTTTGAGCATTGGCGAACGATTGGCGAACTATACTCTTATTATTTTGGCGAACGATTGGCGAACTATATTCCTTAAAAAAATAATCACTGCTAATTTTAAGAATATTTGCTATTTTAGTGATTAAAATAACACCTACATCACTTTTGCCATATTCGTAATTTTGTAATGTTCTAGTTGTTATACCTAGCTCATTAGCTAGTTGCTCTTGTGAATATCCTTGTTCTTCTCTTGCTTGGCGAATTTTTTTTCCTATATCCATAAAAATTCCTTGACAATACGAAAATAATTTCGTATAATTCTATCACTTTTAAAAGAATTGTATCACAAAAAACACAATTTTAAAAGTGGTTTGGGCGGGCGGGAAGAATATCACTTTTGGAGCTTTAAAATGAAAATTTTGAAGTATAAAAAGGTGGTTGTAAGGCTCAAAGTTTGGAAGTTAAAAATCACTTTCAAACTAGAGCTATAAATCATCTTATCCATTCCCTTGTGGGAGTGGTTAGATGTAATTATAACACAAGGAAAATAAAATGCGTAATAATTTTACAAATTTAACCGAGCAAATGGCTAAAAAAGGTTTTAAGCTTCGCACTTGGGCTAAGGCTAAAAAGTTAAATGAGAGTGATTATAGATTGATTTTAAATATGAGCTATGGCAAAACAAAAGGTATAAGGGGCAGAGCAAAAGAGCTTAGAGAAATGCTGGAAAAAGATGGATTTAAGGTGGCTTAAATGTGGACTAATGTTAATAAGTTTTGCACAGAACTTTCAATAGGATTGAGAAATATACAAAAGAAAGCAAAACAAGCTTGTGATAAGGGGCAAAAAATTTTCTACATTGATACGAAAATATTTTCATATAAATATATATCAAACAATCGTGGTGGTCATGCAGGTAAAATCCTCCAAATCTGGTCTAAACCTCTAAGTAAAGAAGAAGCAAGTTTAATAGAGCAAGGCTTTAGCATTGAAGATATTAGTAGCACTAATTACCCTTATAAAAAGCCTAGCACATTAAAAACAAACACCAACACTTTAGCTAAGCAACCTCTTGGTGGTGGTTTAGCTAAGGATATGGATTATGATGTTTTAGTGCCTCATAATAGCAAAGAAGCTTCTCAAAATAACAAAAAGGGGACGCCTTGCGATGATGAAAAAGAGAAAGCCATAAGAGCGTTGCCCTCTTGTGATGATGTGGGAATGCATCGCAATGACAGAGGAGAAGTTCTTAACCTCTCCCTTTTTGCCACTTCCAATCACAAAAAGCAAGATGAAGCTTTGCTAAAGTCTCGCATTGTAAAAGAATGGCAAAAAGCTAAAGGAAGTTTAAGTGCTGAAGATTTTATCCTCTATATTAATTCTTTAAAACTTTATCCTTTTAAATTAAGTGCTAATAAGCTTTATGCTTGGCAAAGAGACTATCTAAAAAATGGATTAGATGGCTTAGTGGATAAACGCACAAACACTAAAGAAGATGAACTTACAAGACTTGGGATTTACTCCTTGTTTGAAAACCTACTTTTAGCACAAAAGGGGCGTATTAATGTCTCTAATATCCACCGCCTTATTAACTATGAAGTGTCTAAAAAGGGTAATTTAGAACTAAAAGACTTTTTAGGTAAAAAAGATGAGTTTATAAGCTATGAATGTGTATTGCGTGCTACTAAGAAATACCTAAAAGATAATAAACTTGTAAAAGACATCATTTTACATGGAGAAGATGGAGCAATAAGTCGGCATCTTCCAGCTTTGGGGGTAAGCAATTGGAGTGTAGCAAGTGTAAATGAAATCGTAGAGATAGACGCAAGCCCATTAGATGCAATTTGCAAGGTAAATGTAATTAATGAAAAGTTTAAGCTAGAGGGGGAGCAATGTGAGTGGCATAAACGCTACACAATTATTTCTTTAATTGATACTTATAGTGGCGTGGTTAGCTTTTATCTAGGATATACAGAAGATAGTCTAAGCATAGCTAGAGCCATTTCTAAATATATCAGCACCTATGGTGTGCCAAAGTGTATTCACTCGGATAATGGAAAAGCATTTTTAAGCAAAAACACTAAGGCTTTACTAGAGAGGCTTAATATAGATTATAAGGCAATGAGGGCTTATAGCGGTTGGGCTAAGCCTTATGTGGAAAATAAGTTTAAAGCCTTGCAAAATGAGCTAACCGCAAACTTAGTGGGCTATATTGGTGCAAATGTAAAAGAAAGGCAGGCTATTGAATTCTTTTATTCTAAAAAAGAGAGAAGATTAAAAAAGGGCTATAAGACTAATCAAAGAAGATTAAAAACTTTAGGTTATATGCAAGAGTGTGTGGATACTTTTAGCAACCACTTTTTAAACAATACCTATCTTGATAGACTTGGAGGCACTCCTAAAGAGGCATATGAAGCAAAGCTAGAAGATGTAAAAAGAATGGATGAAATCTCATTAAGCATTTATCTAGGTGGGGCATTAAATAGCAGAAAAGTGCTAAACAAAGGCATAAGCTTAAATAACAATCTCTTCTATAATCCGAAGCTATATAACTATGAGAGTGTTTATGTGTGTCCTAACCTGAATAATACTAGTGAAATCTTTTGCTTTGATAAAAATAAAGAGCTTATTTGTGTGGCAAGTAGTCTAGATTTAGAATTAGGGGTAAGTGCAGAGGAGGCAAAAGAAGCTAGAAAGATTATGCTTAGAAATCTAAAACACAAAAAAGATGCGATGGATGAAAATAGATTAAAGTTAGAGGGCAATATGGAAAAATACCTACAACTAGGAAAAGAAAAATTGCAAAAAACTACCCTAGCACCACTTAGCAGTGCAAACAATGCAAAAGAGGAGCTAGAGTATAGCACATCTTTAGTAAGCAATGGTGAGGTGGAGAAATACGCCCTAAAATCTAAGCAAAAGGAGAAGAAAGAGCAAAGCTATGATTGGTATAGAGCAGCACTCAAAGCTAAAAAAGCATAAGATTTTTAAAAGCTTTTAAATACCTATTAAATGAGGTTTAAAAAGTTTTTAAAAGTCTTTAAAAAGGCTTGAAAATAACAAGGAGATTTAAATGGAATTACAAAAATTACTAACAGACTTTTTAGAAAGTTCTAAAATGAGTGCATCAAGTCTAGCAAGAGCTATTGGAGCAAGCCCTGCACTCATTACTCAAATTAAAAAAGGTAGCTATGCTGGAGATGTGGAGTTATGGGGTAAAAAAATAGAAGATTTTATCACGAACTTTTCTAATAAAAGCACTAAAGAAGAAGTGGAGAGCGTTTTTGCTTCTAAGGATTTTAATATGGCTACCTTTGTAGCAAATGAGGCAGTAAATGAAAAGGAAATCGCACTGATTTTTGGAGAGGCTGGAAGTGGAAAAACAACTATTATTAGTGAATTTATCAAAGACAAGCCCCAAAGTATTTTAATAGAGGCTACTTGCCACACTACTGCTAAGGTTTTATTAGAGGATTTGTGCGAAAGATTGCGTCTTGAAGTGAGTGGAAACTCACATAAGAAGCTAAGAGCGATTGCAAAATACTTAAAAAATAGTGAAAAAATTCTAATAGTAGATGAAGCGGAATATTTGCCTTTAAATGTATTGGAAGATTTAAGAAGAATTGTGGATTTTGCAAGAGTTCCTTTGATTTTAGTGGGGACAGAAGTGCTTTATAAAAATCTAATGGGAAAAAATAAAGAGCTAAAACAGCTTTATTCTCGTATCTGTGGAAAATGGATGTTAAAGGGTTTAAGCAAAGAAGAGAGCAAGAGCTTTTATGGGGTGGATTTTTATAAATACACAAATGGGAACTTTAGAAGTTCTGCAAAACTTTATAAAAAGGCATTAAGGCTAGCAGAATTAGAAGAAGCAGAACTAAATGATGCACTCATTGCGACTGCGAGTGAAATGGTGATTTTATGAAGTTTGAAGAGATTGGGAGAGTGCTTGGCATTTCAAGTTCGGAAGCTTTCAAAATTTATAAAAGAGCACTCCTTAAACTCTCCCACCCTAAAAATAAAAGCAAATGGGAAAGCATCTTAGAAGACTTAGCAGAGATTAAAAAGCTACAAGAAAAAGATAGCAATACAGAGCGTGGAGAAAAACTTTAATAAAAGCTATTTTGTGTTTTTAAATAGCTTTTATGAGGGTTTAAACTCTCAAAAAATTCGCATTCAAGATACCTAGTGGCAGATTTATAAAATTTTATGGAACTCGCAGACACTTAAGTCTAGCCTCGTTCC
>NZ_NBIU01000043.1 GCF_003245365.1 Helicobacter valdiviensis | reverse complement strand
TTTAAGTATCTAGAATAGTAATAAGGTAGAGTTTGCTTGATTGATATAAAAAGACAAATTAAACTTTTAAAAATGATGGATTTCTTGTAATAATGAAAGTTTATAGTATGAATATAAGGAGGATTTTAGATTGCTTTGTTGCTTTGTTCTTTGTAACGACAGAGGGGAAGAGTCTTACAATGACATTCTGCTTTATCATTGCAAAGCCTTTAGACTGAAACAATCTAAGAAAACAACCAAGAGTTTAAATTAAATCCTCATATAAATCTTTTTATTGTGGAATTGTATTATTTATTAGCTCTAGTTTTCTTTTATGATTTCTTGCTTTTAGTTGTTTTCTCTTTGTATTATATTTTAAACATCATAAATTTCATAATATTCTAGTTTGTTAATTTTATATTTATTGGTAAAACTTTCTATCAATTTGTTTTTGTGTTTATAAATTCTTTTATTAAGTTATTTGTTATGCCTATGTATAGAGTTCCATTTGGTTTATTAAAGAGAATATAGACATAATATTGCTTATTTAATTTTAGCCTTTTTAGGTATTGTAGCATATTTTAGTTTTTTGGGAGATTTAGATTGCTTTGCTACGCTCGCAATGACACGATAGAAAGTTCTTTATAATATCGCTAGATTGCTACGATTTGCATAAGTAAATCTTGCAATGACATTTTTTGTTCTGTCACTACAAGGCTTATGCAAGTAATTCGTGGCAGTTTATAGAGGGTGTTTAGGGTTTTTTGGTTACTCTTTTAGATTGCCACGCAAATATTACATATTTGTTCGCAATGACAGAAAAAGGGGGCTTACAATAATAAAAAGAGTTGTAATGACAAAAAAAGAAGGAATTTACAAGGATAAAAAGAAAAGGTTTGTAATAATATATCTCTTTACTGCTTACAATAAAAAGATAGGATTATAATAGGTAAAAATCTGCTTTAAGTTTATTGTATAAAAAATATAAAATTATCCATAAAGCTTAAACATTTCTTTTCCTTCTATAAGCCCTAATATAAGATATATTATTAAAAAAATTTATACTTTAGCGACATATTTTTAGATTTTATTTGAAATATTTATTAAAATAATCTTATGTGATAAATAAATCTCCATTTAATTAAATTATGAGTATATTAGTAACAAATATAAAAATATTTTTTCTTAAAATTTCACTGTCTAAGTTATTCTTAAAATACCCTAAATTACGCTTATCTATCTATCTATCTATCTATCTATCTATCTATCTATCTATATGATTATTGCTATAAGTTTTGATTAATTAAGAAAATTTTATGATTACAACAAATAAAAATATTGACAATATTTTTATGAATTTCACACTAAAGATGAAATGTAAAAGATCCATGGGGAGAGGTTTTTTACTTTATCAACTACAAGATTTATGTAATAAAGAGTATGTATTTTATATTCTACTCTTTAAAACAGAATAGCCTTTTTAATTTTTTAAAAAGCTATTCTGTTTTTATTTTACTTTATCTTGTGTGTCTTTTTTTAAAGGAAAATGGGATGATAAAGTTTAAGATTTCTTATATTCTATGCGCTATTTTAGCGCCTAGTTTAGTGTTGGCTAATGCTAATGATGTAAAAAGAATTGATGCCAATACGGTTCAAGTTCCACATACTATCTATCACAATAATCAAGTATGGGATAATCAAACACAAAGTTATAAAAAACTAGAGGGTGCTAATTATTGTGCCCTTAAAACTAAAGGAAGTATTACTAATAAAACTTTGATTATTGATAATCCTAAAGAAATTTATGATTATAGCTCTATGGTTGCTAAGCTTGATATTTTAACACCTAATACTAAAGAGGTGATAAAAACACAATGCTTGCATGAAAATATCCACACTACAAAAGAGCATAGCACAGTCTATCATATTCCATTTTTGGTGAGCGCACATTCTATCAAAGGAGATGTGAATTCTAACCGCTTGGTTTTTAAAAGTGGAGAGGTAAGCTCTGTTTATTATCTAAAGCCTTCAGAATTACACAATCAAGACGCAAGAGAATTGCCCGCACCAAATTTTAAAGAGAGCGGAGAGGATCGTTTTAGATATTTAATCACTCCTGCTCTTACACAAGAGGGTGTAGCAAGAGGCAATTATTTAGAGATTGGAAGCAAGTCTTATATTAATATGGGTGCAGAAGATACCTATACGCTTACATTAAATGGTGCGCCTTATTTAAGCGGTGGTGTTAGCTTAAAAGGAAGTGCAATAGATAACAAAGTAAGCTTTATTGAAGGTGCTAAGTTAGACTTCCATGCAGCTCCTTATAAGCTTGATAAAAATAATAAACGCGTTTATGATAGAAGAATTTCTCATATTATTGGAGGCTATGCTTATAATGGAGAAGTAAAGGGCAATATTGTAGATTTAAAGGGGGGAAGCCTAATAGTGCATGGTAAGGGAGGAGGCTATTCCTCTTCAGCCTCTGCACATGTAGCAGGTGCATTTGTAGATAGCACAGATGGTAAGCCCTATAATGCTTCAAACAATACTTTAAATGTAAATAATCTTGATTTAGATTTGCGACTAGATAGTGCAAATACACCTAATTTCTATGATGCCTTGCTTTTTGCGGAGTTTTTTGGCGGAAAAACAATCAAAGGTGATGCACTTAATAATAAAATCACCATTAAACAGTTTGAAGCAACACATTCAGAAGGCAAGATTAAAGTGCAAGGTGTGCTAGATTTTATCGCAGGTAGCACTAATGATGGAGTGGCAAACAATAATAGCATTAGTATTGATTTAACAAAGCCCTTTGGGATTTCAGAAAATTACCTAAGAGCAAACATCTTGCGTTTTATTGCAGGGTATGGAACTTTAGGAGCTAACAACAATAAAGTAAGTATTGTAAATAATCTCACACAAATCACTGGCACAACAAATTCAAGAGATAAAGTAGAAATTATTGCAGCAAGAACATTAAGTGGAGAAGCCAATAATAATGTAATTTCTATAAAAGATTCTCAAGTAGCCTTGCCTTTATATATCTATACTACAGATAAAGAAAACTATGAAGATTCTATCCACTATGCAGAGAATGCTAAGAATAATAAAATCACTCTAAATAATGTCTTTGGTAGAAAGGACATAAGAAGCGGAATTGAAGCAATGAATTTAGAAGGGAATAGCATAAGCTATCACAATGTAGAAGCACAAGCTTCAGGTGAGGGCAAAGAAAAAGAAAGCTCTATGTATATCCGTGCTACTAACTTAGCTAAAAATAATACCTTTAGTGCAAGCAATTATTACTCTACAAGTGCGCTTAATATGTATGGTATAAGAGGAGAAGTAGAAGCAAGAAATAACAAAATACTTCTTAAAAATGTTTCTTTTAATACAGATAGAGAGAATGCAGGACTTGTTATTGTTGGTGGAGTAGGACAGAGTGCTTGGGAAAACCTTTTAAGTATTGAAGATTTAAGTATTGGTAAATATGCTAAAGAAGATTATTTGTATATTGCAGCATCAGCTATCCCAAATGCAGATTCTAATCTAGCACTCTCTTATGGAAATACGCTTTATATTGGTGGAGAAGTGGATATCCATAAAGACACTCTATTAAATGCAATTTCAGGAAGCATTATAAGAATACCTGCTTATACCACACATAAAGATATTGTTACACTTCCAGCACCCTCACTTGCACAATTAGGAGAAAAAAATCATCTAATAGCAGGTGCAAATCTAAAAGCAAGAGTAATCAATAACTTTGAATATTATAGCTTTATTTTAAATAAAAATTTAAAGAAAAATGAAGCGATTTTAGAGAGTGTAGAAACTCCTATTAATCTTTCAGAAAATGGAGTTTTTAATCTTTATGCAAAAGGAAATATCAAAGGTAAATTTACTCTTATAAAAAGCCAAAATGGTTTTACAGACTTTAATGGAAATGCTTTAAATAGCAGACAAGTAGAACAACTATTAGAGCAGATTAGCAAAAACAAAACCCTTGTTAATCTTAAAAATATCTCTAGCCTAAAAGGAACTAAAGCAATAAAAGCAAGGCTTAGCTTAAGCGAAGATGGAAAGGAGATATATGCAGAACTATAAAAAATTCGTATATGGGTAATCATTTAAGAGATTAAGGAATTTTTACAAAGGGCACAACCACAAAAGGTTGCTAACCCTTTAAAAAATCCCTTAAAACTCCTAAAGCCCCACCGCATCTACTAGAATTTAGTTGTGGTGGTAAGGTGGTGGTGTGCCAATGTGGCGTCCCACTTTGTCATTGTAAGGCTTTGCCCATGACAAGGACGCGAGGCGAAGCCTCCCCACAAGTGAAACGAAGTGGGACGGGGGCTTTTTGCACTGCACTGCGTTTGTGGATAACGCTTTGCTTGTATGGTGGGTGCAGGGAGTGGAACTCCCGCTCGCGTAATGAGGAATTCACTTCCTCTGCGAAGTTAAAATAAAACATTGTGCTACAAGAGGGTTCTTTTCTCCCCATTTATATAAGAACCCTCTTGTAGCCTAATAGGCTATGTTCTTTATATGTTCTTGATTGTTGTTTTTAGAAATAATGCATCTTATGATTGCAAGGTTTTTAGAGTTATTGACTGTAGGGAAGCAATCTAAAGAGTTATCCCATAGCAGTGATATTCTGCCTTGTCATTGTGAGGAGATGTAATTGCTGTGGCAATCTAAAGAATTGCCTTGTAAGGTGTTTAAATGTCATTGCAAATTAAGTGAAGCAATCTAAAAGAATAACCAAGAGTCTAAGTAGGCTCTTTTTTTGGATTGCTTTGTTGCTTTGCTTCTTGCAATGACAAATCGGCGAAGTCTCCCCACAAGTGAAACGAAGTGGCGCGGAGCCTTTTTGCACTGCACTGCGTTTGTGGATAATGCTTTGCAGTATGGGGATTTGAAAGGACACTTGTGTCCTTCATCGCAAAGAGGAATTTATTTCCTCTGCGAAGTTAAAAGCGAAGCTTTCCCACAAGTGAAACGAAGTGGGACGGGGGCTTTAGGGGATTTGAAAGGACACTTGTGTCCTTCATCGCAAAGGGGAATTCACTTCCTCTGCGAAGTTAAAAATATTAGGAAGCTTTAGGAGGGATTCATCTCCCCATTTTAGAATCCCTCCTAAAACTTCTTAATGGGGAAGAGGTTTTAAAGGTTTAAAAGTTTGTTTTTCACTATAACATAAAAGTGAAGAAAATAAAATAAAAATAAAGGAGAAATAATGTCAGGGTATAGAATTAAAAAGCAAATTTCTATTAGTATAGTAGCAAGTATATTTTTAGCACAACAATCTTTATATGCACTTCCAAGTGGTGGGAAATTTACACATGGTTCTAGCGGGACTATCACTTCAGGTAAAGGAAGTATGGATATTACTGGTATTAAAGGCACAGGTGGCGGTAATAATTATGTGATTAACTGGGGTGGTGGCTTTGGTATTAATAAAGGAGAGGATGTAAATTTCCACAACAAAACAAAAGGGAATGGTGGTGGAACATTTTTAAACATTGATTTAAAAGGTAAAACCTCTCAAATCAATGGAGATTTAAACGCTAATGGCAATAATATTTTTATTATTAATCCTGCTGGAATGACAATAGGAAAAGATGGGGCTATCAATGGGGCTAATCAGTTTGGCTTTTCAAGTATGGCATTAAATGCAAGTCAGATTACAGCATTTGCAAATAATAGTGATGAAAGCAAAAATTATAACTTTTTCTATCCAAGTAACTTTAAACAAAACAAAGGAGATTTGGTAAATCTAGGCACAATCCAAGCTAATGAAATTAAACTAGTAGGGAATAAAGTAGAACTAGGAAAGATTGAAAATAATGGAAACAACAAAACAAATGTTTCTATTGATGGAAATTATGTGTATGTTAATATGGGTAAAATCAAAAATCCTTTGATGAGTAAAACTATCAAAGTAGAAGCAAATGCACGCATTAGGGGCTATCAAGAAGATACGATGAAAAATTTTCATGATGGTGGAAAAGGCTATACATTCTTTAATGATTCAAATTTGATTAGCACGCAAGGGAATGATTGGCGTAAATCTCTTACCTTGGAAAACACGACTGAATGGAATTTCTTTGCAGAGGCTTGGAATAATCCAGATAAATACAATTTGCAAGAGGTGGGCGATGATGTAACTGTGAGATTATTAAATGATATTGATTTTAAATGGCAAAAAGCAGATACAGTAGGGATTAATAATCAAGCGTTTAAGGGTATCTTTGATGGTGGGGGATATAAGCTGGAAAATGTTACATTGACTTCACAGATTGGTAGTGGTGGCACATATACGGGACTTTTTGGTATTGTTGAAGGTGGGACAATTGCTAATCTTATTTTGTCGGGTGTAGCATTTTCTGGAGAAGTGCAAACTGGCGGAAGCATCGCTGCGGTAATGAAAGGTGGAACTATTGATAATGTGCATGTAGATGGGAAAAATGGAAGTATTTCTGCGAGCACAGCTAATGACAAAAATTCTGCTCTTGGTGGAATGGTAGGTAGTATCGAGGGCAATAGCAAAGTTGTTATTAAAAATAGTTCTGTGAAAAATTTTAATTCTATTTCTATGACAAGTAATGCCTCTAGTGGAAATCCTGCACTAGGTGTGGGTGGATTTGTAGGAGCCATTAGCAATGGAGAAGTAACTTTTGAAAATATTTTATTAGACAGTATTGGAAATATTGAAGCAAATGATGTATCTGAAAATAAAAATAGTGGACTTGGTAAAGAAGTGGGTGCAGGGGGTTTTGTAGGGAAAGTGCTTGCTGGCGGTAGCGGTAATCTTGTATTTAAAGATATTGATATTAAAAATCTAGGAAATGTAAATGTGACCACTAATGAAGAATTGACAATGTTTACTGGTGGTGCAGGTGGATTTGTAGGTGTTTTAAATTCTGGTGCTAGTTTCCAAAATATCTATATAGATATTAATGGAGGTATTAAAGCAGAAAAGACACAAGATGATGCTAGGGTTAGTTCAAGTGCAATGATGGCGGGAGGATTGATTGGCAATATTAGTAATGCAATTACTATTAAAGATTTAAGCGGTATTAAAATTGATTTAGATAAAGCTGCAAGCATCCAAGCTATCAATAAACGCAGTGAGAAAACTAATCTTAAGCGTTATGCGGGAGCAGGAGGACTTATCGGTGGTTCTTTTAGTATGGGTAATAGCAGTTTATTAGATGTTGCTATTCAAAGTGCAAGCAATAATCAAATCTTAATTCAAGGCGATGAAGAATCGGCAATTCAAGCTAGGATTGATGGGGTATTTGAAGGTTTTGATATGGTTGGCAAAAATACTATCAGCGGATTAATTAAAAATAATCCTAATTTTGCTCTTAGTAAAGTTGATAATTTTAATGGTTTTAATGGCTATTATAAAGAATCGAAAATAGACAATGGTATCACTCCTCCACCTACACAAATTAAGCTAGATGATAGTGATTATGCAGGTGTAGAGGAAAGCATAAAAGATATTTTTGATGAGTTTAAAAATAGTGGCTATGAGCTAGATTTAAATACAAATGATGGTGTGATTACTTTTTATTACAAAGGAGACAAAAATACAAAGATTGAAATTTCCTTAAGCGATTTAGAAGGTAAGAATTTTGTAGATTTTGTAGAAGCACTAGCAACTAAAGCAAAAGCAGAGTATGAAAAATATGTAGATATACCTGAGGATAAAATAACGGCAGAAGAGAAACAGAAACTAGAACAATTTAACTCTCTTTATCAGACTCTAGACTTCATAAGTGAAGTGGCAAGTAATGGAAATGTAGGGGATAAAGATAATGTGGATAATACTAGACCAGATTATGAGAATACAATCCATTATTCTTTGAAAAATAGCAGTAGCAATTATAAAAATGGTGGTAAGGCTTTAGGAGAATATACTGCAAAACTTGCAAGTTTGTTGAGTTATGTTGATGGAATGCAAGAGGATTTAAAAAATAATAAAGAATTACAAGAGGAGTTTATTAAGAATTGGGGTGGTAACTCACTAGAAGAAGCTTATAAGAATTATGTAAGCTTTTATGAGGCTTTTAATAAGAAATATGGTGCTTTAGAGGACGCTTATAAGGCAATAGAGAACGAATATTTATCTGTAACAGAGAGATTAAGACAAGCTTATAAAAATTACCAAGAAAATCAAACAGGTGCTAATGAAGCAGAACTAATCTTTGCAGCAGAAGCTTATAATAGCTTTATGAAAGCAAATGGCGATACGATTTTGGCGTTAGAAGAACCTGCTTATAAAAGTGGAGCAAATAAAATCAATAACACACATACATTCTTAAAAAATAAGCTTGGTGCAAGTTATGCAAGTATTGAAAATGGATTAAATGGAATCGACTTTAGCGGAAATGGTAAGGATGGCAAGTATGATAGTGCAGATAATGGCTATTTTGCAAACTCTAGCGGTTCTTTAACAATCTTTGCAGATTTTGCAACAAAAGATTCTAAAGGAACTAGAGCAACGCTTACTTTGCCAGATACAAGTGATTTAGATGGTATTAATCCTCCTACACCAAGTCTTCCTGATACAGATTTAATAGAAGATGAAAGAGGTTCTGTGCTAGTGCTAAAAGAAGAAGATGAAGAAAAAGATGTAATAGAGCAAGAAGAGATTGAATATACAGACGGACAAGAGGGTGGAAGTTTGTGCATTGTTTCAGATGGATTTACGACACATAATCCATGCTCTGCTGGAAGAATCTAAGTGAAATTCGTATATGGGTGAGCATTTAAGAGATTAAGGAATTTTTACAAAGGGCACAACCACAAAAGGTTGCTAACCCTTTGAAAAATCCCTTAAAACTCCTAAAGCCCCACCGCATCTACTAGAATTTAGTTGTGGTGGTAAGGTGGTGGTGTGCCAATGTGGCATCCCACTTTGACATTGCGAGTGTGGCGAAGCAATCTAAAAGAGTAACCTAATCTTAGGTATTTCTTTTTGAGGTTGCTACGAACTAGTGAAGTTTATAGTGACTTCCTGTCTTGTCATTTCTGCAAACCAAAAAGAATTTCAAGGGGGCTTTTCTCCCATTTAGAGCCTCCTTGAACTTCTTTTGGGAAGTTAGCTTTTCTTTTTGTTTTATCAATAAGAGAAGTTTATAGAGTGTTAGTAGTAGCTTAGCTTGCTTAAAAGTAGAGAAATCTTTTTTATGAGGGAAATTATTCTTTTTATAAATACAAAGAGAATTAACAATAAAGAAAAAAGATTTGTCTTTCTTATAAAGCAAGAACAAATAAATTAGACTAAAGGAAACATTTATGCGATTAAGAACTTTATTGCTACCATTATTTTTAAGTAATTTAGTAGTGGCTGATACACTAGTGGCTGATATTAATGATTATAAAAAGGATAGAGCATTAGGAGAGATGATAAACACTTCTCCTTATAGAGATACCCCACAAAACAAAAATATCCAAAACCAACTAAAAACAAGAAATTCACCTGTGAAACCTCAAGAGGATAAAAATATTATCAATACAGAAAAGCCTACAAATAATATAAAAGAAAATAAAACTTCCTCCGTTAAAGAGGATATTTTTAAATATAAATTTGTTATTGATAACAAAAAAGCAGATGATACTCGATATACTTTAGAAGAACTTGGTATTGATGAAAAAATGCTTCAAGAATCTATTGTGGATTTTAAAGCGAGTGATTTATCGGTAAAAACTTTGCAAAGTATTGCAAATACGGTATCTTTTTACTTGCAATATAGCGGATATCCATCAGCTACTGCTTATATCCCACAACAAGAGATAGATAAGGAAATACAAGTAAATATTGTATTTGGAAAGCTTGGTAAATATATTGTAAATAATCGCTCTAATCATTTAAAAGATTTTGCAATCAATCATAAGCTAAATGATACGCTAAAGGGAAAGATTTTAAAAA
Source organism: Helicobacter valdiviensis (assembly GCF_003245365.1). Classification (GTDB taxonomy): domain Bacteria; phylum Campylobacterota; class Campylobacteria; order Campylobacterales; family Helicobacteraceae; genus Helicobacter_D; species Helicobacter_D valdiviensis. The sequence continues at coordinate 1,844 of NZ_NBIU01000043.1, read as the reverse complement.
CAAAAGATGTAGAGGATGTAATCTTTAAAATTAACGAAAATTCAGGAATTCAAGCACTTGGAGCTTTTCAAGCGGGGGAGAATTTTGGAGAAACCGATGTGGTTATAGAAGTAGAAGATAGCACAAAAGCAAGTGCAATGCTTTATGCAGATAACTATGGGACAGAGGGTTCAGGACAAATTAGAATAGGTGCAACAACAACCTTTAATAATGTGCTAGGAATGGGCGATACGCTAAATACAATGGTGCAAAGAAGTGATAAAGATCAGCTAAACTATGGGGCAACTTATAGCACTTTTTGGGGGAATTTAAAAATAACACCAAAAGTGAATAAGGGAAACTATAGTTTAAGAGGAGAAGGATATGATGCGCTAAAGCCTTATGGAACTTCTACAGAGTTTGGTGTAGATGTGGCATATCCGTTTTTTATCAATTCTACAAACTCGCTTTATGCAGTTGCAGGCTATTCTCATAAAAAGCTAGAAGATAATTATGGAAATACATTTATGGATCCGGGTTTAATGGAGGCATTGTTTGGATATAGCACGCTAGATAACAGAAAACATAGTGATGTGTTTAATATAGGTTGGGAGGGTGTCTATCGCGGTATAGAGAAAAATACTTTAAGCTATAGTGTAAAGGTGTATCATGGGAATGTAAAGCCGGATAATGATTTTGCAGAACAGCTTTTAAGTATGGGAAAATTTACAAAGCTTAATGTGTATTTGAGCAATCAATATAGCTTTCATGAGAAGCTTACTGGGATTTTTAATTTTAATTTACAAAAAGTGCTTTTTAATTATTTGTTAGATTCTAGTGAAACTTCATCGCTAGGTGGTGCTTATGGAGTAAGGGCTTATCCAAATGGATTTGGAACTAAGAGCAACATGGGATATGGAATGATAGGGCTTCGCTATGCTACACCTATTCCTAATGTGTATATTACTCCTTTTTATGAAGCAGGATACGCATGGGAAGAAAATAAGCAAATGGATGAATATTTTTTAGATGCTGCAGGGATAGAGCTACTTTATGCAAGCGAACATTTTTATGTAAAAGCAGATTTTGCAAGAGCGATTCATAAATTTAAAGGTGCAGATGGAATCCCAGAAGATGGAGAAAATAGAGCAAGAGCCTATGTGAGTGCGGGAATATATTTCTAAAAGAAATGTGTAAATGGGTGAGCTCCCTCTCCCTGTCATTGCGAGATTTGCGTAGCAAATCGTGGCAATCTCTTTTTTGGATTGCTTCATCGGCTTTGCCTCCTTGCAATGACATTGTAGGGTGCTTTCTAGGAGGCACAACCACAAAAGATTGCTAACCCTTTTGAAAAATCCCTTAAAACTCCTAAAGCCCCACCACATCTACTAGAATTTAGGTGTGGTGGTGCGTCTCAATGTGGCACTTCTAGTGTCATTGCGAGTGTAGCGAAGCAATCTAAAGAGTTATCTCATAATGGTAGAGGGGGCGAGCCTCCCCGCAAGTGAAACGAAGTGGTGCGGAGCCTTTTTGCACCACGCTGTGTTTGTGGATAATGCTTTGCAGTATGGTGGGTGCAGGGAGTGGAACTCCCGCTCGCGTAATGAGGAATTCATTTCCTCTGCGAAGTTAAAAGCGAAGCTTTCCCACAAGTGAAACGAAGTGGCGCGGAGCCTTTAGGGGATTTGAAAGGACACTTGTGTCCTTCATCGCAAAGAGGAATTCACTTCCTCTGCGAAGTTAAAAATAAAAGAAAGCCTCCCCACAAGTGAAACGAAGTGGGACGGGGGCTTTTTGCACTGCACTGCGTTTGTGGATAACGCTTTGCTTGTATGGTGGGTGCAGGGAGTGGAACTCCCGCTCGC
>NZ_NBIU01000042.1 GCF_003245365.1 Helicobacter valdiviensis | reverse complement strand
TTTTAAAGTGAAAGAAAAATAAAAGCAAAAGAAGAATATTTGTGTTAGAAATCAAAGTGGAGAAAGTGGCACTTTGATTTTAAGCATAAAATGACTTTAAGTTGAAAAGTGGTGTTATAATTTGATGAATATTGTGTAAGTATTTAAGGAATTTAAAAAGTAGCCACCTTAGATTAAATTGCAAAATAGGTGGCATCTTTATAAAAAGTAATGAGTGCAGAGGTTGTTGCTTCAGGTGTCATTTGGTAGGTTTCGCTAAGATGAATACCGAGTTCTTGTGGGTTAAAGAGAGTAAAGAGATGCTCGCTTAAAGAGAGATCAGGACAAGCAGGATAACCAAAAGAATAGCGTTGTCCGCATTTGTTGTCTATATTTAGATCTAATCTTACGCGATTATGTATAAAATCTGCTAAGGCTTCTGCTAAATCCATAATGAGTGCGTGCAAAAGATAGTATTTGTGGTATTGTGCATCTTTGTAAAGCTGTTCTTCATAGGAGCTAAAATTAAGTCCGCAAGAAACAAGATGAAAAGCACATACATCGCCCTTAGGATTAAAATAGTCTCCAAGGCATAAAAAAGGCTCTTTAGAGGAGCGTGGAAATAAAAATGAAACACTTTGTTTAAAATCTTCAAATTCGCTTACTTCTAAAATTAATCCATCTTCTGCATTTTGTGGAGTTTTGGTGCGTGTGTGGTAGTATCCATACATTACAATAGGTTTAAAAATCTCATTTTCTATCAATTCTTTTTTAAAAGATTCTAGCATAGGTTCTAGTTCATTTTGTTTAAGTTTTTGGTATTCATCTTTTTTGAATTTACTATATCCCCAGCGGTGTTTAAAAAGTAAATCTTTATCCAAATAGGAGAAAACTTCCTCTATTTGCTCTTTGCTAAGTTCTAGAATCTTTTTGCCAAAAAAAGGAGGAGTGTGTTTTGTGTAGCTAAATTCTAGTGTGCTTTTTGTGGGTTTTATGAGATTGTCTTTAGCTTCTAGGGAATTTTTAAGCTTATTTTGCAATCTTGCCTCTTGTCTTTGTGTTTTTAGATTGTTGTTTTTGCCTTTTTGACTAGGCAAGGTTAAATCGCTAAAATCACCCTTTTGGATAATTTGCATAGCAGCAACACTATCAAATGCATCTTTGCAATAAAAAATAATACCATCATAATTAGGCTTGCAATATTCTTCTACAAAATCGCGATTGAGTGCTGCTCCTCCTAACATAATAGGGATTTTTATACCTAAGCGTTTAAGTTCTTCTAGATTTTCTTTCATTACAAGAGTTGATTTTACAAGCAAACCACTCATACCTATACAATCTACTTTTTGAGAATTAATCACGCTTAAAAATTTTTCAAGCTCTGCTTTAATACCTATATTAATTACATTAAATCCATTGTTGGTTAGAATAATATCCACTAGATTTTTTCCGACATCATGCACATCGCCTTTTACCGTGCCTATTACAATAGTAGTTTTGTGTTCGCTTTGTTTTTTGGGTAAAAATTCATTGAGGTAATCTACGCTTTTTTTCATTACTTCTGCACTTTGAAGCACAAAGGGTAGTTGCATTTCTCCAGCACCAAACCTATCCCCAACGATTTTCATTGCATCAATTAAAATTTCATTGATGATAATTTCAGGATGGATTTCATCTTTAGCACTTGGTAATAAATCTAGCATTTTGATAAGATTTCCATCAATTAAATATTTTGCTATTTTTTCTTTGGTGCTTAGATTTTCTTGTTCTTCTTGCTTAAAATCAAGATTGGTTTTATTTTCAAAATGTTTGATGAAATTATAAAGAGGGTCTTTGCTTTTTTGATGATTAAAAATAAGTTCTTCACAAGCTTTTATATCTTCTTTATCCATTTTAGAATAGGGGATTAAATGGGCTACATTTACAATAGCAGCACTTAGTCCATAATTTATTGCATGGTGTAAAAAGACAGAGTTTAGACAGATTCGTCCTTCTTTACTGAGTCCAAAAGAAATGTTTGAAAGTCCTAAAACACTTCCAGCTTTTGGGTAGATTTCTCTTAAGGCTTTGATAGCTTCTAGTGTTTGGATACCTGCATCAAAATAATCTTCATCTCCACTTCCGATTGTGAAAGTAAGTGGATCGAAAATAATATCCTCTTCCCTTAAATTATGCACTTTTGTGGCACGCTCCATCATTCTTTTAGCGCATTCAACTTTAGAAGTTTTATCCTTACACATTCCTTTTTCATCTATGGTAAGACATACAAGTGCAGTTCCAAAGCGTTTGGCAAGTCGTGCGATTTTATCAAACTTTTCTATACCATCTTCTAAGTTTGCAGAATTAATAATTGGGCGTGAGCCTATGAGTTTTAGTGCGATTTCTAGTGCATTAACTTGTGTGGAATCTGGCATGAGGGGCAAGGAAATTTTGCTAGCATATAAAGAAATAAGTTCTTGCATATCTTTATCTTCATTGCGTCCTGCAAAAGCTACGCTAACATCTAGACAATGTGCGCCACTTTGCACTTGTGATAATCCTACTCCTAGCGCTCCTTCATAATCCTCTTTTAAAAGCAATTCCCTAAAAGCTTTGGAACCTGTGGCATTGGAGCGTTCACCTATTAGTAAGGGTGCTGGGTTTTGGCTAAGCTCATAAGAGCCAAACAAAGAAGCAACGCTAGGATTGTAGTTGCTTTGTAAGGGTTTGGGGGTGATGTTTTTTGTTTTTTGCACCAAAAGTTCAATATGTTTGGGTGTGGTTCCACAGCAACCGCCTAAAAAGCAGACTCCATTAATCTCTAAAAATTCTTTTTGCAAACTAGAAAATTCTTCTGCTTCCATCGGATAGTAGGTAATTCCACCTCTATTTTGTGGAAGTCCAGCATTGGTATGCACAGAAATTGGAAATTTAGTTACTTTGCTTAAATCCAATAAATGTGAGCGTGCTAAATCAGGGCCTAATCCACAATTAAGTCCCAAAGAAAGAATAGGGAAGGGTTCTAAAATGCTAAAAAGTGTTGTGATATCTGTTCCTATCAGCATAGAACCATTAGTTTCAATCGTGGCAGAAACCATAATAGGAATTTCACTTGCAATATCTAAACAAGCATGAAGAGCGGTTTTGATTTGTAAAGGATCTTGTGCGGTTTCTAGCAAGATAATATCCGCACCTGCTTCTTTAAAACCTTTTATACATTCACAATAGCCTTGATACATGCTATCATAGTCAATATGTCCTAGGCTTGGAAGTTTTGTCCCAGGCCCTAGAGAAGCTACGCAAAAAAGTGCATCTTTTTGATTTTCTAAGGGAATGTGAGCTTTTATGCAATCTTTTACTAATTTAACACCTAAAAAAGAAAGATTTCTTGCTTCATTTTCTAAGCCATATTCTGCTAAAACCCAAGGCATAGCACCAAAAGTGTTTGTTTTTATGCAGTTTGCACCCGCTTTTAAATATTCATTATGGATTTCTTTGATAATTTGTGGATGGCTTAAAAGTAAGCTTTCAGAGCAACCTGCTAGACTTTCGCCCTTTTTATTAATTCCCCAATCTTTTATATCGTATTTTTGGATTTGTGTTCCCATTGCTCCATCTAAAATAAGAGCTTTTTTTTGGATGAGGTTTTGTATTTTTGTTTGCATTATTTTCCTAGATTCTTATTAAATTTTTTTGTAGTTGCTTTGCTTAGAGCAATCCAAAGGATTAAGAGCAAAACAAAGAGTATAAGAGGGGCTAAATAAGGATAATTTGCAAAATAGCCAATAGCGTTTTGGAAAAAATCACTTAAAAAATAACTTCCAATACCTATGCTAAGCCCCCAAAGAACTGCACCTATAAAATTATAAATACTAAAATGGTTAAAATTATAGTTTGTAAGTGCAATGCCGATAGGAACAAGGGTTTTAAAGCCATAAATGTATTTTTGGATAATTAAAATAATAGAGCCATAGCGACGCATTAAAAGTTGTGTATAGGCTAATTTTCTTTTGTGTTTGCTAAGATAGGGCATCATTTCTTTTTTTTGGTATCTTGTAAGATAAAAAAGCAATGTATCTCCTAAAAAATTTGCAACGATTGCCACGCTTAAGCTTAAATAAATATCCATTTTTCCCATGCTACTTAGCACGCTAGCAGCTACCAGTGCGACAAACCCGCCACCTAAAGAATATAAAAACAATAAAATATAACCATATTTTGCTATTAGATTGATTGTTTCTTCCATTGAAATCCTCTTAAATAAAGCAATAAAAGCTCTAAGTATAACAAAGTGTAAATAAAATTTTCATCAAAACTTATTAACTTGGATGGTTTAAGAAATTTTGTTTAAAATTACACCGCTTTCAATGTGGTGGGTATTTGGAAACTGATCAAAAAAGGCAAACTTTTGAATTTTGTGAGTTTTTTGTAAAATTTCTAAGTCCTCTTTTAAGCTTGCAATATTGCAAGAAATATAAATGATTTGGTTAAATTGAGATAAAAATTTACACACATTCTCTCCCAAACCTGCTCTTGGTGGATCTACTAAAACACTTTGGAAGTTAAAATTTTCTAAATCAATTTCTCTTAAACGCTTAAACTCCCTTGTTTTATTGATAGCTTCTATACATTCTAAGCCACTCAAACGCACAAAATAGATATTAGAAATTTGATTGGTTTGCGTGGCAAATTTAGCTGCTTTAATGGAGGTTTTAGAAATTTCTGTGGCAAGCACTTTAGAAAATTTTTGTGAAAGCGGGAGAGTGAAATTTCCACAACCACAATACATCTCAAGCAAATCCCCCTTGCTTTCTTTTATATTGTGTAAAACCCATTCAATCATTTTTTCATTAATTTTTGGATTAGGTTGTGTGAAAGCTCCTTCATCATAGCGGTAAAAATAAGTTTTGTTTAAAATTTCTAGTTTTTCTATAATAAAATCTTGTTTTACTGCTAATTTTATGCCTTTAGAACGCCCTATAATATGAAAAGTTAAAGGCAGAGAGGCTTCAAGAGTATTTTTTAATTTTAATGCCATCTTTTCCCAATCTTTTGTTAGAGATTTATGGTAGATTAAGGTAATGAGTGTTTCTTGATTTTGTGTGGAGAGGATTTCTAATGCGAAGAGCTTGTGAGCAAAATTGCTAAATTCTTGTTGGTTTAAAATAAATATAAGTTCTTTTAAAGTGTTTTGAATAGAAGGTAGAAGATTTGGGCAATGTGTTATTTTAATAAAATCCTTGCCCTTTCTCATTGTAAGATAAAGTTTAGAATTTTCATGAAAAATTCCAAGCTCACATCTTGCCCTAAAACCTCTACTCTCAAGACTAAAAACTTCAAATATCTGAAGTCCTAAAAGCTCACTTGCATTTTTTATTTTTGCTTCTAAGTTGGATTCTATTTTGGGGGCACAACCGCCACAAATTCCATAGTATTCACACTCGCTCATCTAAAACTTTCTACCAAATTCATTGTTAAAAGATTAAAACCATCTACCAAGACAAAAATTAATATCTTAAAAGGTAGTGAAATCATAGTGGGAGGTAACATCATCATTCCCATAGCCATTAAAATAGAACTAATTACCATATCAATTACTAAAAAAGGCAAATATAGCAAAAAACCTATTTGGAATGCAGTTTTCATCTCACTGATAATAAAAGCAGGTAAAACAATTGTAAGAGGAACATCATCAACAGTTTGTGGATTTTCTAATCCTCTAATGCGATAAAAAAGGGCTAAGTCTTTTGGGCGTGTGTTTCTAATCATAAAATCTTTAAAAGGCTTAGCAGTGCGTAAAAATGCTTCATCATAGGGAATCTCTTTTGCAATGTAGGGTTTAATACCCTTTTCGTAGCCTTCTTTTGCTACAGGTTCCATAATAAACATTGTTAGTATCAAAGCAAAAGAAACTAGAAGTTGTGTAGGCGGGGATTGTTGTGTTCCCATTGCGGTGCGCAAGAAAGAAAAAACAATAAGGATTCTAGCAAAGCTTGTAGCCATTAAAATTAGGGAGGGTGCTAAGACAAGTAAGGTTAAAACCACAACAATATTCAGTGTGGTTACAAGATCTCCAGGTTCTGTGGGTGCGCTTAAGGTTAAATCAACCGTTGGGATTGTTGGGCTTTGTGGAAGTGTAGGGGGTGCAGAAAATGCAAAAAGAGAGCATAAAACAACCAAAAAAGCAAATCTAACACACCTCATTTTTATCCTTATAAATACAAAAAATTAAAGCGAATTCTATCTAAAAATATTTTAAGAATATATTAAGCTTTAAAAAAACAAATTGGAAACAAGAAAGCAAATTGCTTGAAAATTAGCTTATCATTTAAATACAAATTAAAATCTTCTAATCTTTTTTGTTTAGCCAATCTAGACTCAAAAGATAAATTCCGCTAGAAAAGAGAAGAAAATAACCCAATAAAACTTGTGCAAAGATGTCTGAAGTTTTTAGTTTAAAGCCTACTACCATAATAAATAAATTAAAAATTAAAAGCATTAGTGAAGCAAAATAGGATTTTAAAAGTTGTTTTGTGGATTTGGTTTGTAATAAATGAGGGGAAGTAAGGTTTTTTGTGTATTGTTGGTTGTTATTTTGTGTGTTTGGTATTTTTTTAAATTTTAAAATTCCTAAAGACAAGAACATTATCCCTAAAAATAAAAATGCTAATTCGCTTACAAAAGGAATGTATCTGCTGTTTTGAAGTGGATTGTAGAGATTTTCTTTGGCATTATCTTTAATGAAACTAAAAGCCTTTTTAAAATAATTATAATTGGCAGAAAGCAAGAGTTCTTTATTTTTGTTTAAGAGTGTATTTGCCTCATCATTGATTTGTTTTTGTAGAGAGGGAATAGCATCTTGTTTATAAAGAAGCAGTGTGCCAAGATAAGCTTGTAAGTATTCAATTTGTGGAGTTTCTATATATACTCCTTTAGCAAAAATATCAAGAGTGTTTAAAAAGTAGGTTTGTCTAAAATCTCCTTTAGAAATAAGGGCTTTTGTTAGTTCATCCAATCCTTTAAAAAAATGTTCCCACATTTTAACATTTTTGGTTTCAAGATGGAGAGTATTTGGGAGGGTGATAGGGCGTAAAAAGGCTACAATCTTCAAGTTGTATTGGAAGTAGGATTTTAGAGGGAAAGCCTCTTTTTGTCCTAAAACTTCGTTAGCATAAAATTGATAAGCAATATTTAAAAGTTCTAAATGTTTATTTAAATCATCAAAAAAAGGCTTAAGTTCTTGATTGTCATTTTTGGGAAAATTGATATAGACTTCTTGAGTGATTAAAAGGAGGGCTTGTTTGGTGTTGATATCTTCTTTTTCGCAACCTAAAAGCAAAAAAATAACCATCAATAAAAGAAAAGATTTGAAGAATATTTTCAAGTAATCTCCTAAAATTTGTTACAATATTATACATAAATTTTTTAAAATATTTTTCATTATCTTGATAGAAAATTACAGAAAGTATTTGAAAACTTCACAAAGAAAGTCTATTGGACATCTCTCTAAAGCGTGCTATTTATATACTTAATCATAAATAAGTGCTATAATCTTTTTGGATATTTTTATCTATTTTAAAATAAAAAATACTAATAAATAATAATTTTCTTTTAATAAAAAAATGCTATCATTTTAAATGAAATTCAATACTGAAAGGATATAACATGAGTTCTAAGTTTACAACTGCACAAGGTGCACCTATTTATGATAATCAAAACTCCATTACTATTGATAAAAGAGGACCTACGCTTTTACAAGATGCTTGGCTTTTAGAAAAATTAGCACATTTTGATAGAGAGAGAATTCCAGAGCGTGTAGTGCATGCAAAGGGTAGTGCAGCCTATGGAACTTTAACTATCACAAATGATATTACAAAATATACAAAAGCAGATATTTTCTCACAAGTTGGTAAAAAGACAGAAGCATTTGTAAGATTTTCTACGGTGGCAGGTGAGAGAGGTGCAGCAGATGCTGAACGCGATGTAAGGGGTTTTGCTGTGAAGTTTTACACACAAGAGGGAAATTGGGATATTGTAGGGAATAACACACCAGTATTTTTTATCCGTGATGCGATTAAATTTCCTGATTTTATCCATACGCAAAAAAGAGATCCAAAAACAAATTTACGCAGCAATACTGCAGCTTGGGATTTTTGGAGCTTACACCCTGAATCTCTTCATCAAGTAACGATTTTAATGAGTGATAGAGGAATACCAAGAAGTTATCGTGAAATGCATGGATTTGGTAGCCATACTTTTAGTTTTATTAATGCAAAAAATGAGCGTTTTTGGGTGAAATTTCACTTTAAATCTATGCAAGGAATTCATAATTTAACCAATAAAGAGGCTGAAGAAATTATTGCAAAAGATAGAGAAAGCCACCAAAGAGATTTGTATGAAAATATAGAAAAGGGGAATTATCCAAAATGGAGATTTTGTGTGCAGATTATGAGCGAAGAAGAAGCCAAAACTTATAAAATTAACCCTTTTGATTTGACAAAAACTTGGAGTCATAAAGATTATCCATTAATTGAAGTTGGAATTTTAGAGCTTAATAGAAATCCACAAAATTATTTTGCAGAAGTAGAACAAGCCGCTTTTAATCCTGCAAATGTAGTTTCTGGAATTGGTTTTAGTCCTGATAAAATGTTGCAAGGCAGACTTTTTAGCTATGGAGATACACAACGCTATCGTCTAGGTGTTAATCACTATCAACTTCCTGTAAATTCCCCTAAGGCTTCTAAGGTAAATAACACTCACCGCGATGGTTATATGCAACAAGGTTTTTATGGAGATGCTAGAAATTATGAACCTAGTATTTTTGAAGATTATAAGGAAGATAAAAATGCAGGTGAGCCACCTCTTTATTTGCAAGAAGCTATTGTGGATAGATTTAATCATAGAGAAGATAGTGATTATTATAGCCAAGCAGGAGATTTATATCGCCTTATGAATAAAGAACAAAAAGAAGCACTTTGTCAAAACATTAAAGAGGCAATGGAAGGAGTTCCACTAGAAATTAAAAAACGCCAAATTGAGCATTTTAAAAAGGCGGATAGTGAATATGGCAAAAGAGTAGAAGAGCTAGTTTTAAACTAGCCTTTTGCTTTAATATAGAATATTGTCTCTTTATAACACACTTTCTTGTAGAAAATAAAAATAAAAATTCCTTATCATAATTTAGTTAATGAATATTTAATAAAAAAAAGAATAGACTAGCATAGTTCTCAAAAGAACATTATAATTTACTTTAAAATACATAAATTTTACTTCATATTTCTTAATATATACAGAAAAATTAATGATAATTTTAGGGTTTGTTATTTTTTTAAAAGGGAGGAATTATGCAAAAAGAAGAGCGTAGAAAAACTCTTAAGTTATTGCTTGGATGTGTGGGAGTATTAAGTGTTCCTTATAATTTGGTAGCTAAAATTTATCAAAATGAAGTTCCAAAATGGGATGAGGAATTTGATGCGGTTGTGGTAGGGAGCGGATTTGCAGGTTCTGCTGCTATGCTTAGTCTATTAGATTATAAATTAAGTAATGTGCTTATGATAGAAAAAATGCCATTTTTAGGTGGAAATAGCGTTTATAGTGGCGGTAAGATTGCTGTGGCTAATTCTAGCTTTCAGCGTGATGAAGGTGTAGAAGATTCTATTGAGAAATTCACACAAGATATTTTAAAAAGTGGCCATCATTTAAATGATAGAGAATTGGTAGATATTATGGTAAGACAGTCTGCAACTACACTAGAATGGCTTATTAATAATGGTGTGAAATTTAGTGCTTTAACAAGAAGTGGAGGACATTCTGTTCCTAGAAGCTTATCACCAGGTGTAGGTGCTTATATCACGCGTCCTTTGCAAGAGAAGATTTTGCAAGAGGGTGGCAAGATTAGAACAAGAGTGATTTTAGATGGAATTATTTATAACGATTCTAATGAAGTAATAGGAATTAAAGTAAGAGAAAAATATCAATTTAACTTTGATAAAGATTTTGATGAAAAAGATAACAAAAGCGGACAAGTTAAATTTTATAGAATATATGGTGGTCTTATTTTAGCCACAGGAGGTTGGGGTGCAGATTATCGCTTTAGAGCACAATTTGATCCAAGTTTAACTAAGGATTTTAAAACGACAAACCAGCAAGGTGCTACGGGATATACAGCCAATATGCTTTTAAAAGATGGAATTAAATTTGTAGATATGCAATATATTCAAAGTATGCATGTAACAAGCTTTGATGAGGGTGGATTTGGTTTTGGGTATCGCTTTATTACTCAAGCTTATGTTTATGGGATTGCAGTCAATCCAGTTACAGGATTGAGATTTTTTAATGAAATTGCTGATAGAAAAGTAGGTTCAGATGCGATTTTAAAAGTTACAGCACAAAATAATGAAACTCCACCAGTGGTTATTATGGATATAGATGGGGCAAAAACCGTTAAATTTGCAGATTTGCAAAGAGGAATTTTAGCAGGAGCTGTGAAGCAATTTGAAACGCTAGATGAGTTAATTGCATATTATAAAATCAATAAAGAACCTTTTTTGGAGCAGTTAAAGCGTTATAATGAATATGTAGAAGAAGCTTCTAAAAATGAAAATTATGTAGATCCAGAATTTGGCAGAAATTTTTCTGATTTTAAAGGGCAATTTATTAAGGTTTTAAAACCACCATTTTTTGCAGCACGCCCAGGACCCAAAGTGCATCATTGTATGGGAGGGGTAAAAACTAACACTAAATGTGAAGTTTATGATAATGATTTAAAAATTGTAAAAAAACTTTATGCTTGTGGAGAGCTAACAGGTGGAAGACATGGATATAATCGCTTAGGGAGCTGTGCGGTGCTTGATTGTCTTGTGTATGGGAAAATTGCAGGAGAGAAATTGGCTAAAAACTACAATAAAGCAAGGAGTGTGTTATGAGATTTTTAGCAATTGTTTTATTGTTTGTATTAAATTTATATGCAAATGAAAATGGCTTTAAAGAAGTGAGTGAAGAGGAATTTTCTTTGCGTAATTCCAAAGGAGAAGTGGTAAAAGATTTTTCAGAGAAAAATTTTCCTCTTTATGGGAAGCATAAAAAATTAAATTTAAGTTGCACAGATTGCCATTTAGAAAAAGATCCTAAGGACTATTCAAGTGCTATGGGAAAGAGTTGTCAAAAATGCCATGGTAGTTATGAAAAGCTAGCAGAATATACAGGGGGATTAGGGCACAACAATAATGTGCATAAAAGTCCGCATTTTAAGGAATTGGCTTGTGATGTGTGTCATCAAAGTCATCAAGGAGAGATTACCTCTAAAAATTCTAAAAATCTTTGTGCTACTTGCCACGGGCAAGAGAGTATGCAACAATTAATAGCGAGATAAACCATGAAAAAGATTATATTTTTAACAATTATAGCAACCTTTATTATTACTCTTGTGGTAACCTATGGAGGTTATAAAGCAGTTAAAGTTACAGGAGAATATCCATTTTGCGGGAGTTGTCATGCATGGGATGGAGAGATAGCAAAAACTAATTTAAAAGATAATGTGCATGGAGCAGCAAACCCCAAAGGAGTTCAAGCAAGTTGCACAGATTGCCATTTGCCACATGATAGCTTTGTAAATTATATGATTACTAAAGCTAAAAATGGCATTAGTGAAGGATATACGACACTAACGGGTGATCCAAGCAAAAAGGATTGGTTAGGTAATAGAGAGCATGCAAGGGCTAATTATACTTTTGATAGTTCGTGTTTAAAATGCCATCAGAATCTTTTTGAAACCAAAGAGGGAGAAAAAAAGAATGTTAATAAAATGCATGCACAATATCTTAGTTTAAAGGATAGTCAAGATACTTTAAAATGCACAAGTTGCCATAAACATGTAGGACATAAGGATTTAGGAGAAACTCTTTATAAAATCCAAAGCAAACAGCCAAGTAGCTGGGAAGAATGGGAGAAAATGCGTAAAGAGGCTACAAAATAAACCCAAATGATTAATAATAAAGTGGTTTAATGGAAGTTTTATAAAAAATATGGATTATTTTGTTGCTTTGCTACTTGCGATAATATTTTATTTATTACCTTGAGAGCTTGTTAAGCCTTGTGGCAATTCTTTCTTGTCTTTGTCATATTTTGCTCTAATATGGTAAATGGCTTGTATTATTGTCAGGTGCTTTCTTTTGTTATTATGGGGAGTAAGGTGATAGAGTAATCATTTATATTATCATTGTGAGCGAAGTGCAGTTGCCTTAGGACACTTGATTGCTCCTTATGGATTGCCACGGCTATTACATCGCCTTGTGATGACAAAAAATCAAGTAAAATTAGATTGTCACAGCTTTTTATGAAATTTTGCAATGGAAAGGGAAAAGTTTTTGTAACATCATTAGAATGCTAGAGTTTAAAGAGGTTCCGCAATAACATTAGCTTGCTTCGTTGTCTTGCTCCTTACAATGACAAATTAAACAAAAATATAAAAAATAAATCATATTTTATTTTTAAAGTAATCTTAAAAGTTAAATGATAAAATTCTAATGTGTTTTAAGCAGTTTTTATTGTCTTTTAAAGGCTTTAAGGAGGCTTAATGGTAGAAATAAATATTTTTATGATACTG
>NZ_NBIU01000041.1 GCF_003245365.1 Helicobacter valdiviensis | reverse complement strand
TTTATTTAAGCATTAAAAGAGATATGTAAATATTTATAATTTACATAAACTATACTTAGAAATTTAATTTTGGAATTCTATTATATGTTTTTTTAAATTTTGATTTATTATTTTTTATTTAGGAAAAATTTATTTATTATTTAAGAAATTTAGAGTTTCATTCAGTGATTTTTCGGCTAAAATCTTAAAATAATAAGAAAAAAATAAAGAGATTACTTTATAATGTTATTAATATAGATTACTCCAATATTTTAATGAAATTGAAATTTTTAATTATCTTATCTTGCATTACATTTTATTTAAAAAAATTATATGCTTTAGTAATGATTAAAAAACTTGTTTTAATTATGAAAAGTGCCATACCAAAAAGGTTTGGCAAAGTAAGTTTTATTTTTGATTATACATCAAGATGTTTAACATCTTTTGCATGGGTTTGAATATATTCTCTTCGTGGTTCTACCTCATCACCCATAAAGAGTGAGAATACATCACTTGCTTCCATTTCATCATTAATTTCTACGCGGATTAGGCGACGATTTTCTGGTGTCATTGTTGTTTCCCAAAGTTGCTCTGGGTTCATCTCACCTAAACCTTTATAACGCTGGATTTCTGCACCCTTTTTACTACTTTCTTCTACTTCTTCTAAAGCTATTAGAGGATCTTTACCATTTAGAAAATCTAATTCTCTCTCTTTAATTTTACTATATACAAAATGTGCTTCTTCAAAAAGAGGATGTGAAAATAACTCATCATCAATCTTAACATCTGCTAAGCCTGAACTTGTTTGCACATAAAGTTGTATTTTTTCTTCATCTACGATTTCATTTAAAATATTGAAATTCAAACTCTCAATTTTTTCTTTGACTTTTGTGTAAAGTTCCTCATTTTTAAGTCCTAAAAAGTCAGAATTTTCAATTAAAAACTTTACAATATCAATAAATGGAAATCTTTTTTCTAAAGAACTTAAAACATTTCTATAATGAGAAACTATCTTAAAAAATTCTATTAAATCCTTAGTTCCAATTCCTAAAAATTCAAAATTTTCAATACCATTTTCTATCAAATATGCTGATAATGCTTTTTCATCTTTTAGATAAATTTCTTTTTTAGCCTTTTTAAAACGATAAAGAGGAGGTTGGGCAATATATAAATATCCTGCTTCAATAATACCTTTTAAGTATCTAAAGAAGAAAGTCATTAAAAGTGTTTGGATATGGCTACCATCTACATCAGCATCTGTCATAATAATGATTTTATTGTAGCGAATCTTAGAAATATCAAAATCTTCTCCTATTCCACATCCTAAAGCGGTAATAAGATTTTTAATTTCTTCGCTTTTTAGGATTTTATCAAGCCTACTTTTTTCTACATTTAAAATTTTTCCTCTTAAAGGTAAAATTGCTTGATACACTCTATCACGCCCTTGTTTTGCAGAACCACCCGCAGAATCACCCTCTACTAAATAAAGTTCGCTAATGCTTGGATCTTTACTTTGGCAATCTGCTAACTTTCCTGGTAATGTGCCAACACTAAAAGTTTCTTTTTTTCTTGTGAGTTCTCTTGCTTTTTTAGCAGCTTCTCTTCCTCTTGCTGCAAGGAGAGCTTTTTGCATAATTGCTTTTGCTTCGTTTGGATTTTCTTCAAAGAATTTTGCTAGTTTTTCATAGGTAAGCTTTTGCACGATAGGGCGGACAAAAGAACTTCCTAATTTTCCTTTTGTTTGCCCTTCAAATTGAGGATCTACTACTTTTGTAGAAACTACTGCAATAAGTCCTTCTCTAATATCATCTCCTGTGATTTTAGAGTCTTTTTCTCTTGCATTTGCATTTGCTTCAATATAGTTTGTAATTGCTCTAGTAAGTCCTGCTCTAAATCCTGCTTCATGTGTTCCACCATCAATAGTTCTAATATTATTTACAAAGCTTAATACTTTCTCATCAAAACTATCATTATAAGCTAGAGCAATTTGCACTTCGGTATTACTTTCATTCCCTTCAAAACTAATAATTGTAGAGATAAGTTGTTTTTTGTTTAAATCTTCTACAAATTGGTTTAATCCACCTTCAAAATGATAAATTTCATTAAATCCATCGCGTTCATCTTTAAAATGGATAGTAATTTGTCTATTTAAATAAGCGAGTTCTTTAAATCTTTTACTTAAAATTTCTCTTTGAAAATTTGTAACTTCAAAAATACTATCATCAGGAATAAATTCAATGGTAGTTCCATTTTGCTTTGTTGTGCCTATTATGTTTAATTCATCTTGGGGAATACCTTGTGCAAAGTTTTGTTCATAGACATTTCCATTTTTATGGATTGTCATTTTAAGACTTTTTGAGAGTGCATTAACGACAGATACACCTACACCATGCAAACCACCAGAAACTTTATAAGTATCTTGATCAAATTTACCACCAGCATGAAGCACAGTTAAAACAACAGTTGCTGCAGGAATATTTTCTGTTGGGTGGATATCAACTGGAATACCACGCCCATTATCTTTAATAATCGCACTTCCATTTTTAGTTAAAGTAATGTGGATTGTATCACAATATCCTGCCATAGCCTCATCAATAGAGTTATCTACAACTTCATAAATTAAATGGTGTAGTCCATTAATATTTGTATCCCCAATATACATTCCAGGGCGTTTTCTAACGGCTTCTAAGCCTTTTAAAACTTTAATACTACTTCCAGCGTATTCTTTTTCCATTTCTTTCCTTAAAAGAGTTTCTTAACTTATAAAATAATAGGCATAATAACTGTTGAAAAATTTTCACTTTTTAAGACAAAAGGTGCATTTTTTTCATTTAAACACCAAGTGAATTCCATTGTATCAATTTGATTTAAAAAGTCCATTACATGACGGGAATTAATACCTAAAATAATTTCTTCTGCAATGGGTAATTCTATTTCTACTTCTGTAGATGCTTCTAAGTTATCACTGCTTAGAGATTCAAAAAGAATTTGATGGGATTTAAAGGTTAATTTCACATCATTAGTGATAGAGTTAATAAGCTTAATTCCTTCAATAATTTTTGCTTTTGGAACAGAGAATTCTACTAAAGTTTCTTTTGGGATAATTCTCTCATAATCTGGGAATTTTCCATTGATTAAATGGGTAAAGAAAATGTAATTTTTAGATTTTATAATGAGTTCTTTTTCATTATAGTAGAGTTCTATTTGATCAAAGAAGAGTTTTTGAATTTCTGTTATAGCTCTTTTTGGGACGATAAGAGCTAGTTTGTTTCCTGATGGATTGTCAAATTTTACAATAGAAAGTCTTTTAGTATCTGTTGCTACAAAATTATAAGAATATTCTTTAATATCTAAAAGTGCTCCTGTTAATTCTCTTTTTGGATTGTTTGTATCAATAACAGGAAAAATCTTTTTCATAGAAGAGATAAGTTCTATTGCATTCACTTCTAATTTTGATAAGTTTTCTAAGCTTGGGAATTCTGGAAATTCTTGTGCATTAAACATAGGTAATTTAAAAGAACTCTTATTTTGTTTAATGATAAGATTTTCATCTTTAGTGTGTAAGGAAACTTCACCTTCTTTTAATCTTTTAATAATATCTAGGATTTGTTTTCCATTAACGGTTGCTATTCCTTGTTCTATGATGTTTAAGTTTTGTGTTGTAGCTAAAAGTCCCATTTCAAAATCTGTCGCTCTAAAGATTAATTCATTGTCTTTAGTTTCTAAATAAATATGGGAAGTGATTTGGCTAGAGTCTTTTTTATCTAAAAAAGGTTGCAAATTGGTTAAGATATTATCTAAAACACTATTAGAAATGTTAATGTTCATGGAATTCCCTTTATTAATAAATAAATTTAGTAGTATTAGTAGGGGGTGTGCAATGTTGAAAAACTGCTTTAAGTCCCTTAAATACTTTGATGTAAATGTGAAATTATATAAAAACTTATTCACATTTATTCACAATTTTAGCAAAAATATGTTTTTAATGAGGTTAAATTTTTATACATTAATGCACAATTTTACTTTTTAGTTCTTCTAAAGTTAATTTAAAGCTTTCATTACTTTTTAAATCTTGTTCTATATTTTTCATAGCTTTACTTACAGAGCTATGATCTTTCATACCAAAAAAGTTTGCTAAAGTTGGCATAGAATTTGGTGTAAGATTTCTTGCAAGATAGATAATAATTCTTCTTGCAGTTACAATGTTTTTAGAGCGGTTTTTACTCTTAATTTCTGAAGGTTTGATGTTAAAATATTTTGAAACCACTTCTACGATATTTTCTAATGAAATATTTTCTTTTGTTTCTTTAATATATTCTTTTAAAATATCTTTTACAAAATCTACTTTTACTTCTTGAATATTTGTAACATTAATAGAAAAATTGAGTTTGGTTAAAACACCTTCAATTTCTCTAATGTTATCGTTAATATGTGCAGCAATGTAGTGAATTACATCATTATCTAAAGAGATTCCATCAAATTCACATTTTGTGCGAATAATGTTGATTTTTGTTTCTAATTCTGGAGGTTGTATATCTGCTAGAAGTCCTGATTTAAAGCGTGTTTTTAATCTTTCTTCTAATCCATCCATATTTTTAGGAGGTCTATCGGAAGTTAATACGATTTGTTTGTTGTTTTCTTTTAATTCATTAAAAGTGTGAAAAAACTCTTCTTGAATTTGATATTTTCCACTTAAAAATTGAATATCGTCAATAAGTAGATAATCACAAGCACGGTATTTTTCTCTAAAGCGATCCATTGTAGAGTTTCTAACATGCAACATAAAATCGTTTAAAAATTGCTCACTTGTAGTATAAATCACATTTTTACCCACGGCTACATTTGCATTTCCTATGGCATTTAGAAGATGTGTTTTGCCAAGTCCAGTGTTGCCATAGATTAAAAGAGGATTGTATTTTGTGCTTTGATTGTTTGCTACGATTTTTGCTACTTCACAAGCATATTTATTGGAATTTCCCATAATAAAGGAATTAAAAGTAAAAGAAGGATTGAGATTGCTTGTTTGTTGCACCTTTTTTTGAATATTTTTGATTTCTTGTTTTTTAGAGGGTGTGAAAACTTCAATAATCACTTCAGGCTTTATTCCATTTGTAATTTCAAAAAGATGTGCGATTTTTTGTGCATATTTTGTCTTAATCCAGCTAGCTACAAAAACATTAGGTGCATTAAATACTACTCTATCATCGCGAGAGTATTTTTCGTTAAAAGTAAGTTGGTTAATGTAATTATCATATTCAAAAGGTGTGATTTCTTTTTTGAGTTGTAATAAGATAGAGTGCAATTTTAGCCCCTTTTAGAAGTTATTCACATTTTATTCACGGGGTGTGAATAAAGTTTATTGTAGATTTTATCCGAAGATAACTAAAAAATTACTATAATTTCAAATCTTTTAATGGATAGGAAAAGAATGAATATTTTAGGCATAGATCCTGGAAGTCGGAATTGTGGATATGCAGTTTTAGAATTAGATAAGGGTAAAATAAAACTCATAGAAGCAGGACTTATTAAAATAAAAGAAAGAATTTTGCAACACCAAATTTTAGAATTTGTAGAGGGGATTGATTTAGTATTAAAAAACCATAGAATAGATTGTGTGGCGATTGAAGATATGTTTTATGCTTATAATCCCCAAAGTGTTATTAAATTAGCACAATTTAGAGGTGCTTTGAGTTTAAAGATTTTACAAGAGCTTGGAAATTTTGCAGAATACACTCCTTTACAAGTTAAAAAGGCTTTAACAGGGAATGGAAAAGCTACAAAAGAGCAGGTGGCTTTTATGGTAAAGAGGCTTTTAGGGATTAAAGGAGAGATAAAACCTCTTGATATTACAGATGCGATTGCGATTGCGATTACCCATTCGCAAAGATTAAAATTACAAATTAAATAAGGAATGAAATGGAAATTACACTTTTAAATTACACGGATTTGAAAATTTGTTCCCATGCGATTAGAACTTGTTGGCAAAGTTTTGAAAAGGGCGATAATGGCGGAGAAAAGGATATTGAACTTATAGATAGAGTAGGGAATAAATTTAAACATGCTTCTACGCTAGAACATTTAAATTATAATTTTTATATTCAAGGGATTAGTAGAGCTTGTTTGCAAGAATTAGCAAGACATAGAATGGCGTCTTTATCGGTTAAAAGTAGTCGCTATACTTTAAAAGAGTTAAAAGAAGAAGAATCTTTTTTACCTTTTTGTGAAGATAATCTAAATAGGGCTAAAAAATTTTTGGTTTTTACAGAAAATCAAGCAGTAAATGAAGCTTCTTTAATGGCATTAGAAAATTTACGCAAACTTTTAATTGTGAATATTAGCAATGATTTAGCAAAATTTGCAATGCCAGAGTCTTACAAAACGGAGCTAACTTGGAGTATTAATGCAAGAAGTTTGCAAAATTTTCTAGCTTTAAGAAGTTCTAAATCTGCTTTATGGGAGATTAGAATTTTAGCTAAAAATATTTATGAAAAATTACCACAAGAACATCAATTTATTTTTGAAAATTGTATTGCTAAGGAGAGTGAATAATGAAATTTTTTAAAGTTTTATTTCTTGGATTTTTGTTTTTAGGTTCTGTATTTGCAAATGATTTAAAAGAGGGTGAGGATTATATTGTTTTATCTAAACCTATCAAAAATATGGAAAATAGTGTGATTGAACTTTTTAATATTGGTTGTCCGCATTGTGCGTATTATCATAAAGAAGTTTTGCCATTGCTTTTAGAATTGCTTCCAGAAAATGTTGAATTTTATCCAGCACATATGAAAACAAATGTGCGTTTTCATACACAAATTAGCGAATTTTTAGCAGTAGCTCTCATTAAAGATAAAAAAGAGGGTAAAGATATAAAATCTAAAAATACAAGCTATAAGATGTTATTAGATAATTATTTTGCTATTTTTCATGGTAAAAGTTCTCAAAAAATAAATAATGAAGAAGATTTAACAAAGCTTAGTTTAGAAATCTTAAAATTAGAAGCTAAAGAATATAAAACTTTACTAAAATCTAAAGAGGTTAAAGAATTGTTAGAATTTTGGGATAGTCTTTTAGAATATGCAAGTATTCAAGGTGTGCCTAGCTTTATTGTCAAGGGTAAATATATGATAAAGGCACAAAATATTGAAGGTGTAGAGGATTTAATCTATAAAATAGATGTTTTAAAAGAGCAAAAATGAGAATTGATAAATATCTAAATGCTGTAAATATCGTAAAACGCAGAGCAATTGCACAAGATATGATTGAAAATAAGGTTGTAAAAATCGCAGGTGTAAGTGTAAAAGCTAGTAGAGATGTAAAAGTGGGCGATGTGATTGAGATTGCATTTTTAGAAAAATCAAGATTTTTTCAAGTATTGCAAATTCCAGAAGTTAAAAATGTAAAGAAAAATGAATCCCATTTATTTTATAAAGAAATAGAAAATTAAAAGGGGTAGAAAGTGATTTATTGTGCAGGAGAGATTGAAAGTTTTCCTTTTGCAAAGAGTATTGGTGTAGGATTAGTGCAGAGTGCTATTAATCTTACCCATTCTATTTATAGAGATAAACCTGATGAAATTATTTTTATAGGGACTTGTGGAAGCTATGATAGAAATCAAAAACTTTTAGAAATTTTTGAAACACAGAGTGCAAGTAATATAGAATTATCTTTTTTGGAAAAAAAGTCTTATACACCTTTAGATAATTTTATTTGTTTAGAAAAACAAAATGTTTCACATGAAACATTGCTTAACCAAAATCAAAAAATAGTGAATTGTAGCAACTATATAAGCACGGATGAAAGTTTAGCACAAATTATGGTAAAACTAGGAATTTTATATGAAAATATGGAATTTTTTAGTATTTTACAAGTAGCGAAAAATTTTGAAATTCCAGCTTTTGGAATATTTTGTGTCACAAACCATATCCATAAAGATTCTCAAAAAGAGTTTTTTTCAAACCATAATGAAGCAAAAAAAAGATTAGAAAATTATATTAAAGAAAATTATAGGGAAAAATTCTATGTCTAAGAAAAATATTTATTCTTTTACACAAGAGGAACTTATAAAAGAGTTAGTAGAAAATCCTATTAAACAATTTCCAAGCTTTAGAGCAAAGCAAATTTACCATTGGCTTTATACAAAATATGAAGATGATTTCTCAAAAATGGAAAATTTACCCAAAGAATTAAGAGAGTTTTTAAAGGATAATTATACAAGTAATGCGGTAGAAATTGCTAGAAAAGAGGAATCTAGTGATGGAAGCGTGAAATATCTTTTTAAAACTTTAGATAATCTAACTTATGAAGCTGTATTTTTAAAAATGAAAGAGGATAAATTTACTTTTTGTCTTTCTTCACAAATTGGTTGTAAAGTGGGTTGCAGTTTTTGCCTCACTGCTAAAGGTGGATTTGTAAGAAATTTAAGTATAGGAGAGATGGTTTATCAAGTAGTGGCTATCAAAAAAGATCAAAATATCCCTTCTAATAAAGCAGTAAATATTGTGTATATGGGCATGGGAGAACCTCTTGATAATTTAGAGAGTGTGAAAGGTTGTATTAGTATCTTATCCGAGCTTGATGGGCTTAGTATTTCAGCAAGACGCCAAACAATTTCTACAAGCGGTATTGCACCAAAAATCAAAAAACTTGGTGCATTGAATTTAGGTGTGCAACTTGCAATCTCACTCCATGCTGTTGATGATAAATTAAGAACCGAATTAATGCCTATTAATAAAGCATATAATATTCAAGCGATTATTGATGAGGTAAGGACATTTCCTATTGATAGTAGAAAGCATGTGATGTTTGAATATCTTATGATAGATGGCTTAAATGATGGGTTAGAAAGTGCTAAAAAGCTTGTAGCACTTTTGAATAAAATTAAAGCAAAAGTAAATCTTATTTATTTTAATCCACATGAAGGAAGCATTTATAAACGCCCTAGTAAAGAAAAAGTGGAGGCTTTTAGAGAGTTTTTATTAAAAAAAGGGCTTTTATGCACGATTAGAGAAAGTAAGGGGTTAGATATATCAGCAGCATGCGGACAACTACGCGAAAAAGAACTTCATAATTAAAAATCTAAATTGTCACTGTATGCAAATATAGAATATTTGCATGGCAATTTAATGATTTTACATTTAAGGTTATTCTCTTTAGATTGACACATTTTGCTTAGCTTCTCGTTTGCAATGACAGAATAGAGTGTCATTGCGAGAGCCTTTAGACTTTAGCGATTTATTACTCTATATCGTCATTGCGAGGCGATGTAATCGCCGATGGTAATCTAATAAAAACATTAAAAGTTTAAAATTCTTTTCTTATCATTCTAAAGGCTTTAGTTAAAGTTTCTCTAAATGAAATTTAAAATAAAAAAGAAACTCTCATTAAAAGATTAAATAATAAAATATCCTTCAATCAATCTTTTAATAAAAAATAATTACTAAATTCTCTAAACAAAGAAGAATATTTAAATAAATATCAATATAACAAACAATTCCCATCACAAACAAACATAAAGTATTTGTATAGCAATCTATTACCCTCTATGTCAATGCGAGAGTTCGTAGAACTCGTGGCAATCCAATAAATTAGTTTGATAGTTTATTCTTTTTTAGATTGCCATGGATTTTTCAAATCTTAGCAGTAATATTCTGTTTTCATATTTAAAAGATATTTCGCTTATACTCAATATAATAGCAATGGGATTAATATTTAAAAGTAGAACATTAATATAATAAAAAATTTTCAGATAATATAATAGCCATAATAATTTATCAAATATAATTATCTAAATAAAATCATTATGAAGTTTATTATAATAGAATTTATTTCTATAAGAAGTTTTATAAATATGGTATTATTTTATTGCTAAAAGTGCAGACTTTTTATTTTTTATAAATTTAAATATCTGCAAAATTGATAAAAATAATTAATGTAAGGACAAAAAATGATAAATAGAGAAGATTTAATCCATAATTCTTTATTCCAAGAAAGATATATTAAGGAAAATATTGGTTGGTATTTTTCTTATTTATGTGGTAAAAGAGGCTTTGCAAGGATTTTTAAAATCCCTTATGCGACATTTCTAAGAAGATTTTATCTAAAAAGGTATTTTGAAAAAAGAGTATTAGGAGCGGGGGGGGGGGGTATAAAATAGATATTCCCTATTTAGAAATAGTCCTTACTACAAAATGCACGATGCGATGTGAATCGTGCAATAATTTAATGCAATACTTTTCTTCTTCTAATCAATATACTTGCTCCCTAGAGGGTATTATTAATAGTCTTGAAACTTTACTAAGTAAAGTGGATAGGATTATAAGAGTTAGAATTATGGGTGGAGAGCCTTTGCTTTTTAAAGATTTACCAAAATTGATTGATTATTTAGAGGATAAAAAGCAGATTTTAACTTTTGATATTTTAACAAATGCTACAATTGATTTTAAAGATGAACTTGTAGAAAGATTTAAAAAATCTAAAAAGGCTAGAAAAATTAGCATTTCAGATTATAGAAGTTCCCCAAATCTTAAAGTGCCTCTTAAGCAGGATAGCATTATTAAAAAGTTAAAAGAGAATAATATCGCTTATTCTTATAATACAATAGGTTATTGGTATGATATAGATAAGATTTATAAAAGAGGCAGAAGCAAAGAAGAAATTATTAAAAATTACCATAATTGTAGAATGTCTTGTGTGAGCTTAATGAGCCAAGAGGGTTAAAAGATATAAGTTTAGCACCAAAAGGAGCTATTTTTGTATGTCCTATTGCAAGTTCTTTATCGCGTTTAAAAGGATTAGAAGAATTTAAAGGAGATTTTATCAATCTAGAAGATAGTAAAGAAAGATTTTTAGAGTTTTATGCACAAGATTTTTATAAATCTTGTGATTATTGTAGAGATTTTAGCCAACCTATGAAAAAAATTCCCATTGGCATTCAAACAAAAAAGGTTTTACAACTAGAGAAAGATTAAGAGAGAAATATAGTTGCACCTTGTTATTAAAAAGAAAATACAAATTTAATATAAACATATTTTTTGTCTATATTAATAAAAAATATTATATAATAGAAACATTAAGGATATAATATGATTAGAAAAATTGAAATAGCAGGTTTATATTCATTTGGTCAAGAAATTCAAGTTGTAGATTTTACAGCTAAACCAAAAAGCAAATTAAAAAATACAAAATATGAGTATAATTTTAGTCTTTCTCAAAATGATAAGCCCATGAAATCAGCAGTTTTTTTTGGACAAAATACAAGTGGGAAAACTAATTTATTTGTAGGCATTAAAATTTTACTTAATATTATACGATATGGTTTTTCACATACTCTAAGAGAGCATTTAACGAGTAATATCTTTAATAAAAATTCAAAGACTATTAAACTTAGTATTGAATTATCAGATAATAAGAATAATATTTTTGTATATGGTATAGAGTTTGATAGAGAATATATATTGAAAGAATATTTTATCAAAAACAATAAAGATATTTATAATTTTTCTAATGAAAAAGCTCAATTTAATCTTGGTATAAAAAATATTGATGGGAGTTTAGATGAGCTATTTTCAAGAAAATTGAGTGAGAATATTTTTTATTTTTTGAAAGATTTTGAAATGTCTCAGCGTAATGATTTTATAAAACTCATAGACAATATTGAGGTTTATATGAGTAGTAATTATTCTAAACACTATATTTTTGATTTTGAAGAATATAAGAAAGATTATTTTTTAGCACATAAAGAAAATATTCTAGATGTTTTTCAATTACTAGATAAAACAATTAGTGATTTTGAATTTGAAGAATATAAGAAAGATGATAAAAATACTTATAGAATCTTCTTCATTCGCAATGACAAAAGATTTAGTTATCAATCTGAATCAGAAGGTATTAAAAAAATTGTAAATTTTGCTGATAAAATTACTCAAATTATAGAAAATGATAAAATTATTTTTATAGATGAATTTGATTCGTCTATAAGCACTTTAGCATTAATTCGTATTTTTAATAATCTTATTAATACAGAAGAAAATGCTAAAGGTCAATTAATTGTTTCATCACATAATGTTTTATTATTTGATATAAGCTTTTTAAATTCACAACAAATATTTTTAGTTCAAAAAGACCAAAATCTAGAAAGCAAGATAAGAACATATTATGAATATGATATTAGAAGCGAAAAGAAAAAAGCATATATTGACTATTTAAAAGGGCTTTATGATGAATAGGAGAGAAAATAAGAAGATAAAGCCTAATATACAAATTTGGTGTGAAGGTAAAACAGAGGAAGAATATTTTAAATCTTTATTAAGAGAAATAAGATATGAAAATATCCATATAAGCATAAAAAATTTAAAAAATAAAAATTCTTATAAAAATATATTTATTGATATAAAAAGAGAGCCTTATCCTGATAAGCTTATAATTGTGATAGATTTAGATAGGGCAAAAAATGACAACAATGAACTAAAATATTTAAAAAATCTTATTAGCGAGATAAAAAAATCAAAAGGTAATATAAAAATATTTTTAACACTTGATAATTTTGAGGATTGGCTGAGATTTCACTTTAAAGATAATAGTAAAAATAGTAAAGAGAGTTTTTACAAAAAGTTAGGATACAGTGATGCAAAGAGTTTTAAAGCATCTACTAAAGATTTATATTATCAAATTTTAGATAAGGGTGGGAATATAAAAAATGCAGAGAATTATTTTCAAAATATAGAGTGTTTTTATAATAATGAATATATTATAAATGAGAATAGTCTTCACTTCGTTCAAAGTAATTTATATCTTTTTAGAGCATTTATTGAAAAAATAAATCAATAAATGTTTAATTTATAGTAGAGTTTTATTTCTACACACAAAATCCAAAAAAGCTCAAAAATCCTAAGAATAAGTTTTGATACAACAATAAGTGCTATAATCTAAGTATTATTAAAAATAATAAAGGATATTTATGCAATATAGACAATTAGGTAATAGCGGACAAATGATACCAGCAATGATGTTAGGCACAGCTACATTTGGAGGTAGCACAGAATTTTTTAAAAGATGGGGGCAAACAAACTTACAAGAGGCCAAAGAGCTTATTAAAACTTGTATGGATTATGGTTGTAATGCTTTTGATACAGCAGATTGTTATTCTTTAGGAGATTCAGAAAAGATTTTAGGAGAGGCATTAAAAGATTATAAAAGAGAAGATGTTTTTATCTCTACAAAGACAGGACAACCACTAAGCGAAAATCCAAATGATATAGGCACTTCAAGAGCAAAAATTTTAAAAAGTGTAGATGAGAGCTTGAAGCGATTAAAAAGTGATTATATTGATTTGTATTATTTGCATTGTTATGATGCAAAAACTCCTCATTTAGAAGCTTTACAAACTTTAAATGACTTAGTGCGTGTAGGGAAAATTAGATATTTTGGTATTAGTAATTATTCAGCATGGCATTTGATGAAGATGTTAAAAATCGCAGATGAATACAAACTACAAAGACCAGTAGCACAGCAAGTTTATTATTCTTTAGCAGCAAGGGATATAGAAAATGAGCTTATGCCTTTAGCATTGGAAGAAAAGATTGGCACTTTTGTATGGAGTCCGCTAAGTGGAGCTATGCTTACAGGAAAAATCACAAGAAATGTAAAAAATATTGAAAGTTCTAGGCTAAATGCTGGAGGTGCGTGGGATATGGATATGGAGCATCTTTATAATATTACAGATGTATTAGAAATCATTACAAAGGAAAGTGGATATAGTTTCGCACAAATCTCTTTAGCATGGGTTCTAAGTCGTCCTAGCATTAGCGGATTAATCATCGGAGCAAAAAACACTACACAACTAAAAGACAATTTAAAAGCCTCTTCAATCACGCTAGATACTAAGCATATACAAATGCTAGATCGTGCAAGTCAAACAAAACTCCCTTACCCTTATTGGCTTCAAAGAAGTAGTGTAGAAGCTCGTGATCCTTATCCTGTAGCTAGATACTAAAAAGTTTAAGATTTCTTTATTATAAACTTGATAAAGAAATCTTTCAATTTTCTATTATCTTTATTAACTAAAAGCAAATAATTGAACTTTAATTTATTATTACTAAGATACTTTTTTATTTGCAAATCTTTTATAAAAGATTAATACAATTTTTTCATTATCATCACATACAAATACAAAGTATTTGTATGGCAGTCTAATAAAAAATATTAAAAGTTTAATCTCTTTTATCATTCTAAAGACTTTAGATAAGCTTCTCTAAATGAATTTCTAAAATAAAAAAATTTTTAAATTATTTAAATAATAAATAAATTTTTCCTAAATAAAAAATAATAAATCAAAATTTAAAAAAACATATAATAGAATTCCAAAATTAAATTTCTAAGTATAGTTTATGTAAATTATAAATATTTACATATCTCTTTTAATGCTTAAATAAA
>NZ_NBIU01000040.1 GCF_003245365.1 Helicobacter valdiviensis | reverse complement strand
GTATTAATAGTTTTTTATCTATGAAGTAGAATAATAAAATTAAGTAGAGTTATGCAATCTATGAGAATGCTTAGGGGTTTTGGATATTCTTTTTAGATTGTTTCGCCACTAAAGCTCCTAGCAATGATAGAGGGAGAATGCCTTACAATGACACTTCACTTTGTTATATTGATATCCTCCGCTTTCTTATAATGATACATATTAACATCTTTACTTTATTATATTTTGTTATATTGATATCCTCCGCTTTCTTATAATGATACATATTAACATCTTTACTTTATTATATTAGGTAAAGCGAAATATCGCTGATTTAGAAAATCTTCTTTTAAATTCTTATCTTATAGATTTATTTAAAAAGTCCTTAGGGATTTCTTATGGAAGTTCTTTAGCTAAAACCTTAGAATAACAAAAAAGAGTTTAAAATTTTCAAAAGAATAAAATAGTTTCTTAAAAAATTGTGGAGAAAACAAAAAAAGCAAGAAGAAAAACTTCTTGCTAAAAATTATTGCTTCAATCCTAGAAGCGTATTTAAGATTTGATCAGAAGTTGTGATAGATTTTGAGCTTGCTTGGAAACCTCTTTGCACCACGATAAGCTGTGTAAGACCTCTACTTAAGTCCGCATTACTCATCTCTAGCTTAGAAGCTTGTATCTCACCTCTTCCTCCACTTCCAGCAGTTCCAAAGGTAGGATCTCCAGAGTTTGGTGATTCTGCAAAGAGATTGCTTCCTGATTCTTGCAAGCCCTCATAATTTGGGAATGTAGCAACTGCAACTTGTGCTAAAGCTAAATTCACACCATTACTAAAGTTTCCTATCATTGTTCCTGTTGCATCAAAATAGAAGTCTTTTAGGCTTCCTGCTGCATATCCATCGCCATTAATTTTCTCAGCATTAGATTCGTTTGCATTACTTGTAAGCCCATCATATCCACCCGCTGTTCCAAAGTTTAAATCAATACTTTGAGGGAATTTTGCACCCGTATTTGGCTTAAATTGAATAGTAGATGGGTTAAATCCTAAAAGCTCTCCTTGCTCACCAAAGGTTACACTTCCACCCTCTAAAATATTTGGACGCTGTGCTGTCCCACCGATGAGTTCTGCAGGTTCTGGGACGATAATTCTCCAACTCCATTGATTTTTACTCTCTTTTTTAAACTCAATCTTCATTTCATGCTTGTTACCTAAGCTATCATATACTTCTAGAGTTTGTGCAAAGGATGCTTGTCTAATACCTGCTGTTGTTGTTGTGTTTCCGCCTTCTACTAGCACACCTGTATTCATTGCTTTCATTTGATTTTTGAAAAGCACATTGGTAGTATTTAAATCATCACTATACGCAGAAACAAAAATATTTAAATTATCATAAGCTGCTTCTGTGCCATTTACTCCACCATTTCCTTGCACTTTTCCATCTTGCTTGTTATTAATCTCAAATTGTCCGTTGCTATTTAATTTTACAGATACACTAAAGTTAGAAGCCTTAAACCAAGCACCTCCTCCTGTCATAGCATTTGCAGCTGCTGCACTATCTCCACCAAATTGTTTTACTTTATTGGCATCATTTTGCATTAAAGCTCTTAAATCTTCTGTTGTTCTAAATCTGCCTGAGCTTGAATCTGCATCGGTTTGGTTTGTATAGCGGTATTGGAATGCTGTAGTAACTGTATCACTGCCACTAACATTTCCTATTCCTCCGCCAGCACCTGTCACAAATCCACCATCTGCACCGCCTCCACCATTTGCAGCAAAGATTCCATTATCAAATCCACTTGCACGGATATTTTTATTAGATCCATCGCCATCTAATTGATTAGTATTTTGTAAAACTAATCTATCCCCTTTTACTAAAGCTTCTACTCCGGTTTTATCTTTTAGATTATTAATAGCTACTTGTGCTGCAAGAAGATGAGAAGAACCTGAAACATCTGCATCATTTGTCCAAGTGATTTGCTGACCGTTGATGGTAACTGTTGTAGTAATAGGTCCTGCAGCTGCTTGTGTAGCTGCACTACCTAGAGCAATTTCTTTAGAAGTGGCAGTTTGATAGCTTATCCAAATCCCTTGCCCCTCTTGCAAATTCATCGCTTCCCCACCATCGCTAAACATTGTTCCAATATCTTGTTCTACTTCTACTTGCCTATCATTAGAGTCATATACTCTATCTAAGCCACCTTGAATGTAATTGTTCCCTGGTGTGCTATCTAGTGGGCTAGGACAAGTGAGATTTTGTGTTTTATTACCACTTGTTAGGTTGATATTACCCCAAATCTCTGAAGTCATTTTAGCAGGAATAGACAATCTAGGATCAATAGTAATATTGCCAATAGGTCCTGTAGAATCTACTTTATTAATAGAATCTCCTCCACAATCTGAACCAAGCTTTGAGAGATCTCTCACCCAACCTTGCACGATAAAACCTGAAGTGGTTACTAAATTTCCCACTGCATCAAATGAGAATGCACCATCTCTTGTATACATTCTAGTAAAGCCACCATTGTTAGATACGACAAACATACCATTACCGCTTAAAGCTAAGTCGTTTTTTCTATCTGTATTTTGCAAAGAACCTTGTGAGAAAACTTTGGTAGTTGTTTCAATGCCTGTTCCAAGTCCTACAGAGTAGTCATTAATACCGCCATATCCTGCATAAGGAATAGTTGCTCCGCGTTTGGTTTGGCTAATCATCGTTGAAAAATCTGCTCTTGAGTATTTAAAACCATTCGTATTAACATTAGC
This sequence comes from Helicobacter valdiviensis, assembly GCF_003245365.1. Lineage (GTDB taxonomy): Bacteria > Campylobacterota > Campylobacteria > Campylobacterales > Helicobacteraceae > Helicobacter_D > Helicobacter_D valdiviensis. Next base: position 13,342 of record NZ_NBIU01000040.1, on the reverse strand, counting down.
AATATTGTTTGATTCAACATCTAATGCAACTTGATGGGCTTGCATACCGCTTACACCAGACCATAAAGACCTTAACATCTTAAATCCTTTGTAGAAATATTTTTACAAGAATTTAAAGCAAATATTGTTCCACTTTTTAGAATTTTTATTCCCAATGCTTTGTAAAAATCTTGATTTTATGCGATTTTATCAATAAAAATTTTATCTTGTTACATCATCATTGCATTCTAAAGGCCTAGACACTCTTTATAAAGAATTAATAAAGAAGTTTTATCTTACCATTTTAAAAGTTTAACTCTTTTTTATCATTGCAAGAAGTTTTAACTGCTAAGCAATTACTTTGCCCTAGTCACCTTTGTAAGCTCCACATTATCATTGCAAGGAGACATAGCCAACAAAGCAATCTAAAAAACAACCAAAAAAACTAGACATTCTCAATAACATACCTTACAAAGCAACTCCTAGACTGCCACAGCTTCTTACAAAGTTTCACAATGACATAAGAAAGTATTATTACAAATTCTCCTCTGCCATTACAATGCAATATAATCACCATAGCAATCTATAAAGAGTTGCTAAAAATTTTAATATTCTTATAGACTACCACAAACTACACTTTTGCATTGATAAGAAGATATCGCCCAACAAGGAGTAAAACAATTTATATCCTAAAGACTTTATTTTTACATTTCTAAAATTTTACTCAACAAATACCAAAAACAAAGATATTTCGCTCTCATCCAATAGACGAACAAAATGCTATTGTAAAACTTCTCTAGAACTAAAGAATTCTATTTTTTACCCTACAATGTTTTATCTGTCATTGCAAAACAATATAATCACCATAGCAATCTATAAAGAGTTGCTAAAAATTTTAATATTCTTATAGACTACCACACTATGCTTTACTTTGCCTGCAATGACAAGGTGGAAATGTATCATTGCAAATTCTCCTATGTGTCATTGCAAGGCAACTTGTTGCCAAAGCAATCTAAAAGAGCGACCAAAAATATTAAAGCAACTCTTTAGACTACCACAACCACTTACAAAGTTTCATAAAACTAGGAACTACTTAGGCAAATATAAAAAGTAATCTGCAGTTTATCTTTACTCTTAGAATATACTTATTTTAAATAATCCTAAGAGTTCCATTTTTGTAAAAGATTTTTCAAATCATAAAGCCCACTTTTGCAGAATGCAACTCTAACAATGCTTAGAAGCTCTTTTGTAGCCGTTTCCAAATCTTCATTAATTATTAAATAGTCAAATTTTTGTATTTTTTCCATTTCAAAAAAGGCATTTTCCAAGCGTTTTTCTATCACTTCATATGTATCGCTACCTCTTGCTATTAGCCTATCTTGAAGCGTTTTCTTATCTTTAGTGGTAACAAAAACAGAGGTGGCTATTTTGCCAAAGGTTTTAATAATATTCTCCTGTCCTTGCACATCTACATCAAAAACAACGAGTTTATCCTGCGATAATGCTTCTAGCACCTCTTTTTTGGAAGTTCCATAATAGTTTCCATGCACTTTAGCCCATTCCAAAAAATTGCCTGCTTCAATACCCTGTTTAAATTCCTCTTGGCTAATAAAGTGATAATGCACTCCATTAATCTCACCCTCTCTTTTCTCTCTAGTGGTAGATGAGATAGAAAAATAATGATTAGGAAATTCTTTTGCTAAAGCTTTATACAGAGAACTTTTCCCTGCTCCACTTGGTCCTGATAAAATTAAGATTGCTCCCTTTTGTTTGATGTCCCCCATTATTCTTGCTCTTTTTTAGGAAACTGGATGCTAATATTAATTGTAGCTCCACTTAGAAGCTCCTTTAATCCCTGTGTCTGAAGACTTTGCAAGGCCACCATAAGCGATTCTATAGAATTTACTTGCAAATCTCCACTAATCTTTTTCTCTTCATTTTGAGGCACGATAGGGGTGATATTTGGCTCTTTAGCAATAGGCTCTCCTAAAGCTTCACTTAATCCCTCTAAACTCAAAGCACTAAAATCTTCTTCTCCTGAAAAATCTTGTTGCACTACCTCTTTTTGAATTTCTTGAGCCGGAACTTCCTCTTGAACTTCCTCTTGAACTTCCTCTTGAACTTCCTCTTGAACTTCCTCTTGAACTTCCTCTTGAACTTCCTCTTGAACTTCTTCTTGAACTTCTTCTTGAACTTCTTCTTGCTTGCTTTCTTCTAATTCTAATGCCTCTTCTTTGCTAAACACTTCTTGCTTTATTATTTCCTCTTGCAAACTATCTTCTTGATTATTATCTAAAGCTTCTTCTATACCGCCTAAATCTTCTAGTGTAAATTTTTCTTTTTGCTCTTGTGATTGCTTGTTTGTTTCTTCTTCCTCTAGATTATGCATAGGTAACTCATCTAAAGCATCTAGGTTAAAATCTTCTAGTCCCTCGCTACCTCCCAAATCTTGCTCTTTGCTATCTTCTTCTAAAGCTTGGGATATTTCTTCTTTAGCCAGCTCTCCTTCTTCTAATTTTGCTTCATCAAAACTATCAATCCCCTCTAAAAGCTCTTCTAAATCATCTACTTTCTCTTCTGCATTTTCTTCCACACCCTCTTCAAAGCCTAAATCCGCTAGTTCCTCTTCCTCTTTATCCTTAGGTGCTTGTTCTTCTTTTTCTTTACTCTCTAAAATATTCTCATCTTCCAAAAAGCTTGCTTCCTCTTTTGTCTCACTGCTTTCATCTAGCAACCCTTCTAAATGTTTATCAAGATCAAAATCTTCATCTGCTTCTTCTTTAGCTTCAGAGGGGTTTTGATTTTCTTCAATTCCAAATTCATCCAAAGAAAAATCCTCTACTTCTTCTTTTTTTTCTTCCATTTTCTCTATATCTAAAGAGTTTTCTTCTAAATCCCCTTGTGGTTTTTCATCTAGCAATTCTTTTAAAGTATTGATTTCATCTAAATCCAAAACACTCTCTTTGCTATCTTGCTCTTTATTGTCCCGATTTTCCTCTTGAGCTACAAAATCGCTTTCACTAAAATCTGCTTCTTGTTCTTTTTCCATTTCTACAATATCTTCATATTCCTCTTTTTCCTCTTTTTGCGTTTCTTTAGCTTCTAGTAAATTTTCTTTTGCAAATTCAAATCCGCCCGTAAAAGAATTTAATACATTAAATAAATCTGTAGGCAAAAAGGGTTTTTGAATATATTCATTAAACCCTTCTACCCTCTCCCCTGATTTAGAGTAAAAAAATGCAGTTTTAATATCCTCATAAGCTTGTTTATAGGCTAAAAACAATTCCTCATCATAACTTTCATCATCTACAAGTAAAATACCTGCTTCTTTTTCTACTTCAATGCTTTCAGATTGTATTAGCTCCAAATGTGCTTTAGAAGCACTTAATGCCACCAACTTTGTGATAATAGGATTCTTATTTACCAAATACACTTTCATTGCAAATTCCTTAAAATTAGGTTTTTATATTTAATGCAACAAACTGATTGAGTTTTTATACACCAAGTGTTAAAATTATAGCATTTATTACTACATATTGACAAGGACTACAAAAATGTTACGAAAATTTTTCCTCTTTAATAGTTTTCTTTTACTTTTTCATTTGCCACTTTTTGCAAAAGAGCTCTATTTTATGCCACAAGATCAAAAAAAGGCAATTTCTGCCATTCTTTTTAATATTAAAAATAGCCATAAAACTTTAGATATCGCCATTTATAGTTTTACCAATAGAGAAATTAGTAAAGCCATTAGAGATGCCGCAAAAAGAGGAGTAAAGGTAAGGATTGTATATGATAAATCTGCCAACAAAGATCTTACACAATCCACACTAGGCTATCTTGCAAAACTTAACAATATAGAAGCTTGCACCCTAAGTGGTTTGCGTTCTAAAAATGGAAAATATTTTGGATTAATGCACACAAAAATGGCAATTATTGACGATAAAACTTTGATTTTAGGTTCGGCTAACTGGTCTAAAAGTGCCTTTGAAACCAATTATGAAACCTTACTTCTTCTAAATGATAAAGATTTTATTAAAAAAGCCAATATCGCTTTTAAAGATATGTTTTTAAAATGTCAAAAATACTAAATAAGCTAGTAAAAATACTAGCTTATTTATACTCCTAGATAAATTTGCCCTGCATAAAGAATATACATTCTTAAAGCAAATACACCAATCATAATAGAAATGGAGTTTAAAAGTATGAAATTAACTTTATAAGCGTGATTTTTAAGTGCTGTTAATGCAATCACACTTGGGATTACAACGCTAAATCCAATCACACAAATCCAAAAAATACCCGCCCAATTTCCGCTTGTTAAAGATGCAATAGCAGCAACTGCTTTTTCACCGCCTTGAAAATAAAGCCCTACAAAAAGTGCAAAAAGCAATAAAGATTCAATAGGTATCACCCTTAAATCCATTGTTAAAAGGTATTTTGTAGTATCTTTTGAAACTTCTTTTTCAAAAAATATAAGCCCAAAGCAAATACAAGCTGCAATTCCGCTTGAAAGCCCACTAGCTAGGAATAAAATAGGTAAAATAGGACTATTATAAAGTGGGAAAGTTTGGATTGCAGAAAGCAAGAATCCTGTATAAACCCCAACGCCTCCTGCTAATGCAAAAACCAATCTTCCAAACCATAAAGAGTTTCTCTCTAAAAAGCTTAAAAGCGGACTAAAGATTTTAACAATCCCGCCTAAAAAACTTTGCTCCAAACTTCCTCTAAATCTAATCACTGCATACACTAAAGAAAGTGGAGTGTAAAATAAAAGCAAAAGCACTCCTAAAGACATTACTGATTTTAGATTATAAGTAATTAGAAGTTGGTAGAAATTTAGCGGTTTAGTTAAATCAAAAATTAGAATAATTAAACCAATAATAATGCTAAAAGGAGCTATTAGCACACCTGCTCTTACAAACGCATCCCATGGAGCTTTTTTGTTTGGATTCATCCACTCCACGCTTAAAGCTGTCATCATTGCTCCACTACTAAGTCCTGCTAAAAACAAATAAAGTGCAATAGGCCAATGCCAAATGATTGCTGCACTATCTGGTCCCCATATCTCATTCATAATACTACTCCTCCTTTTTTATTTGGCACAACAAATAATTTTGGTTTTGTGCCTAAGTGTGGTTTGTTTGTAACAAATGGCTTATTTGCTAGATAGCTAAAAATAGGACTTAGCGGATCATCTAAATCCCCAAAGATTAGCGCATCTGTAGGACAAACTGCAACACAAGCTGGCTCTCCATATTGCTTTAAATGTGTATGCTTGCAAAAATTACATTTATCTGGCACATTAGTTAGCGGATTTACATATCTTGCATTATAAGGACAAGCCACTACACAATAAAGACAACCCACACAGACATCTGCATTAATATCCACAATCCCATTTTCATCCATAAAGGAAGCATGTGTAGGACACACAGTTACACATGGAGTGTGTTCGCACATCTCACAAGAATGCCTTACATAATTAAAACTAAGATTTGGAAACTCGCCCTTTGGTCCATCTACTTTTACTTTTAATCTAAAATAGCCATCTGGAATTGCATTCTCGCTTCTACAAGCGATTGTGCAACCCTGACAACCAATACATTTTTCCATATCATGTATCATTGCATATTTCATCTTTACCCCCTACACTTTTTCTATTTTCACGCCGATAGTATGCACATTATTCCCAGCAACTGGAGAAATGGTATTTTCTAGCAAATGGCTAGCACTCATTCCTTTCCCATAAGCCAGATTTTGCTTTTTGCTTGTATGTCCAAAACCAAAATAAGCAAAAAGTGTATCCTCTCTAATTCCAATTGTAGGCAATACACTTGCTATTTGGCTTCCCACTTTGCTAGTTATTTTGATTTTATCACCTTTTTTAAGCTTTAATTTATCGGCAACTTTTTGGTTAATCCATACAGCATTATCACTCATTAATGTATTCAACCATGGCACATTCATTGTGTGTCCATTCGTATGCACTGCAACTTTTCCTTGTATAAAATAAAACTCATCTTCTGCTTTTAAATTTGGTTTATTATAGGTTAATCCACCTCTGCCACAAGCTTTTTCTAAAGTTTCATCAAAAAGCTCAATTTTTCCACTTTTGGTTTTGCATTTTAAAACTTCGCTAAATTCTCCATCGCCATCTAAATTTGCTTTAGAGTTTGGATATTTTTCTACAAATTTTGCAATGCTTTCTTTATCTCTTGCAAGAAGTGGAATCCCATAGCTACTCATTCCTTTATGTTTTAGCTCAAACATCTCATCAGGATAATTATAGCCTTGTTGCATTCTAAAATCATCCATATCTTTATAAGGAAATGCCTCTTCATAACCCATTTTTTTAGCAAGTTCTAAATAAATTTGCCATGATGGCTTTGTGTTTCCTATAGGTTCTACAACTTTTTGCCTCACTTCATAACCAGGATTTTTTCCATTTTTAGCCAAAAACTGCTCATCTCTTTCTAAATAGGTAGATTCTGGCAAAATAATATCTGCATATTGTGAAGTATCTGAGACATATACATCCACACTTACAAACAAATCTAATTTTTTAAGTGCTTCTACTACCTCATTAGAGTTATTCACTGTCATTACTGGATTAGAACGCGTAATCATTAACCCTTTAATTGCATAAGGCTTTTCATCCAAAATTGCTTGATACACCCTAGAATAAATCCCTCTAGTTTTAGAGATTTTGCTAAATTCACCCTCTTTTACATCCACATAATCAATCCTAGGTTCTTTAGGCTCTTGTAACTTTGGCAAAATAGAACCTTTAAATTCTGGTGCTACGCTCTCTCCTGCTAGTTTATTATAAAGCTTAGGAGCTTTTGGAAAATACAATCCACCCTTAGTTTCAATATTGCCTAAAAGTGCATTTGCAATAGCAATGGCTCTTCTAAATTCAATTTCTTCTGGAGTGAAAGTCGCCCTATGTCCATAATCCACCATAGAATGTGGAGCATATTTTGCACACTCTCTTGCTAATTCTCTAATTTTTGTAGCACTTACATCACATTCACCCTCCATTGCCTCTGGAGTGTAGTTTTTAACACTCTCTTTAAGCTTTTCAAATCCTACTGTGTATTTTTCTACAAACTTCTTATCATAAAGTTCTTCATAAATTAAAGTATGCACAAATGCCATCATAAAGGCTGTATCTCCTGCAGGGCGGATAGGTATCCACTCGCTTGCCTTTGATGAAAGCACAGAAAATCTAGGATCTAGCGAAACTAACTTAGCCCCTTTTTCTAAAGCTTGTGTTACCCCTCTTGCATAGCTTATGACTATCCCTTCATAGACATTGTGTCCAAAATTTAACATAAACTTACAATTTGAAAAATCTCTGCTAATAGAACCATTGCCAAATACGCTTGTGAGTGCCACCGCATAGCCTGATGGACATGTATTTCCATGATCAAAAATATTAGGACTCCCATAAGCATAGGCAAACTGGTTTAAAAAAGTCTGCTCTGGACCACTCTTAGAAGCAAAAGCTACACTTTTAGCACCATATTTTTCTTTAATTTCATTGAGCTTTTTAGAGATATAATCATAGGCTTCTTCCCATGAAATCTCTTTCCATTTCCCCTCTCCTCTCTCGCCTGTTCGCATAATAGGATTAACAAGACGATTAGGATCAAAAAGCTGATTAGTCCCTGAACCCCCTCTAGCACAAACTGCACCACCTGTGCTAGAAGAATAAGGATTCCCTTGAATAAAAACTTTTTGCCCCTCTTTTAGTGTATCTACCCTCGCTTCAATGGGACAGCGAGTGCTACACATCTCACAAATACTTGGAACAAATTTTGAAGAACCCTCCAACTTACCACTAAAAGCACCCAAAGTTCCAGGAATGCTTAAGGCAACAGAAGTGGCTCCAACTCCTTTAAGAAAATCGCGTCTATTAATATTAGATTGAATACTCAATTTTCCCTCCTTTTTGTTTAATCTTCATTTACCATTTTACTACTATATTTACCTTTTGTAATAAAATCTATAAAATTTTCCTTTTAAATTTATAAAAATTTTATGAATATATATTTTTTTATATTTTTGTAAAAATCGCTTTTGGGGAGAAAAGAAGAAAATTCTATTAAGAGTATTTTTTACCCATATTGGTTTTAGTGACTTTCTAAAAATACAAATCTTAGTTAAATTATTTTCCTTAAGAATTCATAATTTCTACAAGCAACTTCACACTTTCTTCATAAGGAAGTGCTTCATCATAATTTTGTTTTAAATAATTTTCCATTGCTTCTTTTTTAGAAATTGCCTCATCTAAATCCTTATCATTTCCCATTTGATAAGCTCCTATGCGGATTAAAACTTCATTTTCTTTTAGCATAGAATAAAGTCTCCTAAACTTTCTAGCCGCCTCAATATGTTCTTTACTTGCCACATCGCCCATAAGTCTTGAAGCTGAATTTAAAATATTAATAGGAGGATAAATCCCAAAATCTGTAAGGCTTCTATCAAGCACAATATGCCCATCTAAAATACTCCTGCTTTGATCGGCTATAGGATCACTCATATCATCACCCTCTACAAGCACCGTAAAATAAGCAGTAATAGATCCATGCCCTTCTTCTTTTCCTGCTCTCTCCATTAGTTGCGGAAGGAGTGTTAGCACCGAGGGCGGATAACCTTTGCTTGTAGGTGGCTCTCCTAATGCTAGTCCAATTTCTCTTTGTGCCATTGCAAAACGCGTAACAGAATCCATCATAAAAAGCACATCCTCACCCTTAGCCTTAAAATACTCTGCCACACTCATTGCAGCAAAAGCCCCATATTTACGCATTAGAGGGGAATCATCGCTTGTAGCTACTATCAAGACTGTGTTGGTTAAATCCCCTCCCAAATTTTTCTCCACAAATTCAGGAACTTCCCTACCCCTCTCTCCTATGAGTGCAATTACCTTAATTTTGGCACTTGCACCCCTTACAATCATTCCCATTAAAGTAGATTTTCCAACTCCACTTCCTGCAAAAATTCCTAGTTTTTGTCCTTTACCGCAAGTCAAAAGCCCATCAATGCTTTTCACTCCCACACTAAAAACTTCATCAATCATTCCCCGCTTCATTGCAGCAATTGGCGCTCTAATAATTGGCATAGCACCTTGTGCTCTTAGCTCTCCCTTACCATCTATAGGCTCTCCCATAGGGTTAATCACACGCCCTAAAAGTTCAGGACCCACTGGAAGTTGCAAACCTTTTGTATTTAAATAAACTTTATCACCCACCTTTGTGCCTTCAATAAAAGAAAAAGGTGTGATTTTAAAACTCCCTTCCTCTAGTGAAGTAACCATACCCAAACTTGAACCATATTCACTCACAATCTTAACAATATCTCCAATGCTAGGAGATAATCCATTTGCCACCAAAAACCCTTGATCTACACGCACAATAAGCCCAAAGGTAGGCGAAAGATTTAAATGTTGCAATTTTGTTTTAAGATTTTGCAAGGACATAAACACTCTTTTTTTAAGGCTTACTATACCAAAAAATACAAAAAAACTAAATACAAATATGCTAAAAACTTATATTTTCTTAGCTTTTATCTAAAAATTATTGCACAAAACAACTCCACATTTCTCATATACTATTTAAAAATAATACAAAAACATCTTCCAAACTCCATAAAACAATAAGCTTTAAAAAATTAAATAATATTTATTTTATTTATTTTGATAAAAATATAAAAACTTGATTTATAAATCTACAATTTTATCATCGCAAAGCAAACTAGAGAGCTATTTGCCATTATTAATCCCCATTTATAAGCAAAACCATAATTTAGATTTCCACGAGCTCTACGAACTCTCGCAAAGACAAGAGATTATCAATGAAATTATTAAAATTTTATAAGTTAAGGTTACAAGAATTAAATAAATTCTAGTAGTAGCAGTGAGACTTTAGGAGTTTTTTAAAATGTTGTGCAAGTATGGATAAATTACTAAGCAATGTGTAGGGTGAGACTAGATAAATATCTATAAACCCTATAATTTTTAAAATCTCTTAAATGCTTACTCCAAAGGGATTTACTTTAAAGATTGTTTGATAGATTGCTTCAGCTCTAAAGAGCTTCGCAATGACAAGAGATTATCAATGAAATTATTAAAATTTTATAAGTTAAGGTTACAAGAATTAAATAAATTCTAGTAGTGGCAGTGAGGCTTTAGGAGTTTTTTAAAAATTTTTGAAACGAGGCTAAAAAGCAGAAAGATAAAAAGGGAAAGATGTAATAAATTCTAGTAGTTACGGTATAGAATAAGAGTTTTAAAGGGTTTTTCAAGAGGTTAGCAACCTTTATGGGTTGTGCCTCTTGTAAAAATCCTTTCATCTATTATTATCTGTCTTGAATACGAATTTCTTCTATATTCTTTGTGCCATACAAGGATTATTTGTCTTAAAGTTCTCACTCACTACACAAGTTCTATAATTTAGTGTTCCTTTCTCTTCATCTAGTGCCTCTTTTTCTTCTTCTGCTGGTTTTATTAAGACTACTTGTTGTTTATCTAGCATAGAAGCATTGATGTCTTTTAGAGGAGCATTGAGGGTTGGATCACTTCCTGCACTTCCACAATCTTTACATTCATAGCCATCTACTGCTTTTAAGCCTAATTGGAATTTTAATGGATTGTTTGCAAACATTGAATATTCTTTATCTACCTCTAAAGTATTATTTAAAAGAGCAATAAAATCATTTGCAATTTTTAAGATACTTGCTTCTCTTTTTAATAAACTTTCATATTTACTTTTTAAAGAGTTTTCTAGCATAATGATTTGATCTTGTGTTAAAGTATTATTCTTTAATCCTTCCCAATACAAATTTCTTTCATTGATATAGGCTAGATAATCATTTCTATACTTTAATAAATCACTATTTTCATTTAATTGACTATCTTTAATAGCTTTAATGATAGTTTCTAAATTTTTTTCCAATTTAGAGCCTACATTATTATCTGTTAGCTTATACTCTTCTGTAAATAAGCCTTTTACTAACAAACCATCTTCTCCTATAAAGGCTAATAAGAATTCTAAAGTTTGCTTAATAGTTTCTGCATCTTGTGTTAATAAATCAAGACTTAAATCACCTAGTATTTGATTTAGGATTTCTTTGCTAAAGTCGCTTTCTTTTAAATCTACTTTACTTAACTCTCCTTTATTGGTTGGAATATTGATTTCATCTTTAGGATAAGTGCTAGAAGAGTCTTTTTTTAATTCAAAGGAATTAGTTTTATCATTGAAGATGATATTAGAGTTTTTATCTCCTATTGTTCCATCTGCATTTTTAGCATACATTATAGATTTACCATCATCTAATTCTTTGTAGAAAAGTTCTTTGCCCTCTTCTAATGCTACAAACAGTTTTAGATTATCATCCCAATAGACTTTACCTACATTATTATTGAAACCTTTGAAAGTAGCTTTTTGCTCTTCCAAGGCTTGGTTGTTTGCTAGTTTATTAATTTTAAAATAGCTTACCGAAGAAATATCCTCATTTCCAACAATATTATCTGTTCCTGTGCCTCCATCATTATTATTTACATAATTAATCTCTATATTATCAACCTTAAAACCATCTCTTACATAATTGCCACCCACAAATAATCCAGTAAGAGCATATGAGGTAATATCCTCATCATATCCCACAAAATTATTTAAATACATTGTAATATTTTTAAATTCATTATACTTCCCAGTTATACTCCCATCCTCAATCTCTCCCACAAAACCACCAACACTAATTATAGTGTCTTTAGATTTAATAGCACCAATATTATTCATAACAATATTTTCTACTTTTGTTTCTCCAACTTTTCCCAAAAACCCTCCTACAGCACCTATTACACCTTGACCTCCAAATGCACCTCCTGTAATATCTCCAATATTATTCAAAGCAATATTTGATAAATAACTCCTCGCAACCATGGCTGAAAATCCTGCTACAGTATGCCCTGAAATATTGCCTATATTATTTAGGGTAACATTTTTAATTTCTCCATCTGATATCACTCCTGCAAAACCACCTGCATAACCACTACCTATTTCACTATCATCTATAAGCTTTTCTATATCGTTAATAGATATACTTGATACCCTGCTACCTGTAATGTCTCCTGCAAAACCACCAACACCATATCCTCTTAACTCTTTAATATTGTTTACAGCAATATTTGAAAACTCACCTTTTTCAATATTTCCAGCAAAACCACCTATATAAAGGCGTCCTCCAATACTTTTTATACCATTCAAAACAATGTTTGAAAATTCTCCTCCTTCAATCCAGCCAGCAAAGCCACCCGCAGTGCCATTCATATAAAATTCATAATTTGATGTTGTAGCTTTGATAGCACCTATATTTTTTAGGGCTATATTTGAAATGTTATAGTTATCTCCTCCAATATAACCTGCAAACCCACCCACAAAATTAGGCAATCCATTTTGATACTCAAACTCTAACCCATCAATTTTTACATTGCCTATTTTTAGATTATTGCCTTCAATATACCCAAATAATCCTGTATAATAACTATCTGCAATAATTGTGATATTGCTAATTGTATGTCCTAGACCATTAAAGTTTTTGTTAAAAGGGGCGTTTCTTGGATCTCCAAAAAGATCATAAAACCCCACAGGTTCTACTGCACCTGCACCACTCATATTAATATCACTCATTAGCCTAAATTCTGTAAAAATATCTCTAAAATTAGCACTCTTATTCCAAGAGTTTGCAAATCCTATCCATTCGTTTTGATTTTTTTGACTATTGGCTAGCTCATCTTCATAGCCTATATATCCTATCTTTTGAAAATCCTTTAATCCTTCTCCACTAAAGGTGTATTTGCCTAAATTCCAGTCATTTTTGTATTTATTATAATAATCTCCTGTATGCTGTGTAAAGCTTCCTTTTTGTTTAACATCTATATTGATATTCTTTCCTGTTAATGTATCTCCATTGATATAAACATCATTGCCTTTTATATCTATTAAATCTGCATATTCTTTGCCACCTGCTAAATCTGTATTTCCTTTAATGGATACATCTTTATTTAAGATTTCTACTTTGTTACCTACTAAAAAGACTTCTTTTGCTTGAATAGAGCCTTTATTGATAACAATATCTCCATTAGGTTTAAACACAGGAGAGAAAGAAGCTAAAGTATTATCCTCATTAGCTTCTTTAAAAGCATTAAGTGTATCTGTATCTATAGCAGATGTAGAAATACCAAACTTATTAGCATTAATACTTCCACTCTCTGTTACTATTACCCCACTAGGATTTACAATAAATACATTATTATTGTTTCCTTGTAATAATCCTGCAATTATAGAAGGATTTTTAGAAT
>NZ_NBIU01000004.1 GCF_003245365.1 Helicobacter valdiviensis | reverse complement strand
AAAACCCGCTTAACTTATGCTTAAAACTATTAAAATTAGTCTTTGGAAGATAAAGCGGGTAAGGAGGCTAAATAATATTTAGTTTAGCTTTTACTTCTTATCTTTTAAAAAGGAATTTTAAGACTTTAAACCCTTTAAAAGGGTTGCAAAGTTTAAAATCTTTCTTTCTTTAATCTTGTTTTTAAATAAATTCTTCTTGTTTAGTATAAATACAATATAGTATTAATAGTTTTTTATCTGTGAAGTAGAATAATAAAATTAAGTAGAGTTATGTAATCTATGAGAATGCTTAGGGTTTCTTGGAAGCTCTTTTAGATTGCCACGCAAATATTGCATATTTGCTCGTAATGATAGGGTAACAATATTAGATTGCTGTTACTAAAGCTCCTAGCAATGACAGGGGAAGGCTTATAATGATAAAAAAGAAAGCTATTGCAATGAGATAGGGTGGGGACTTACAAAAAGAAGTTTAAGTATTTAGAATAGTAATAGGGTAGAGTTTGCTTGATTGATATAAAAAGATAAATTAAACTTTTAAAAATGATAGGTTTCTTGTAATAATGAAAGTTTATAGTATGAATATAAGGAGGATTTTAGATTGCTTTGTTGCTAAAGCTCTTCGCAATGACAGAGAAAACACAATAACAGAGAAGGAGGGTTTGTAATAAAAAAGGTATGAAGTGGTTACAATGAGTAAAACTTAAAAATTATAAATTGTCTAAAAAGGAGCAATTTTGCTTTGTGTGATGCGTTCTATTTCTGCTATGGCTTGTAAGATTGCATAGCGGTTTAGCACTACATTGCTTCTAGCTTCTGTGAGTAAATATTCAGAATCTAAAAAATCACTTGTGCTTTCTATCCTTTCTTTGTAGCGGTTTTGTGAGATTCTGTAATTTTCTTCAGCTTGTGTGAGTGCTTTTTTAGCTACTTCATAAGCACTGATAGCTAAATGGTAGTTTTCTAATGCGCTAAAAAGTTGCAAATCTAGCTCTTCTAAAAGATCAATTTTTTGGCTTTCAAAGGCAAGTTTATTGGCCTTAGAAGCTTCTAGTTCAAATTTATCGCTAAAACCATTAAAAACATTGAGATTAAATTGTAATTGTGCGCTTTTTTGATCGTTGTAGGTGCCTATGCGTTCTTGGAGTTTATAATCATCTCCATATTGGCTATAACTTCCTAAAATATCAACTCTTGGGAGAAATCTACCTTGAATACTTTTGCTTAAGTAATCTTTACTTTTTATAATATTGTCTAAAAATAAAACTTCTGCTCTTTTTTGGTGCATAGTGTTTTGGAGGTTGGATTGGAGCAGGGTTGGTGTGTGGAGAGTGAGTTCTTCTAGTGTGTTTGTATCTATCTTTGTTCTTGTGTAGCGTTCAAGGGTTTTAATGGCATAGTTTAGGTTGCTTTGTGCGCTTAGGAGAGATTGTATGGAGTTTTGCAGTTCCACTTCTACTTTTAAAAGATCATTTTTTGGAATAAGTCCTACTTTATAAAATTCTGCACTCTCTCTTCTTTGCTCTTCTAGTAACTCTTTAGATTGTGTGGCGACAATTACATTTTGTTTTTGGCGTAAAATATCAATATAGGCTCTTTTTACAAACAAAATCACATCTTCCTTGAGTGCTTGTAGTTGATAGCTTTGAGCTTCTTGTAAAGCTTGTGAGCTTTTTAGATTAAACACATCGCTTAATCCATTAAAAAGATTATAAGTAATATCTAAACTAAGAGTGCTAGAGCTATCTTTGGAGCGGGAATTTAAGCGGTTGCTTTTATCTGCTCCATAAGTAATACTAAAGCTTGGATAAAAGGGTGCGTATTGTGCTTTTGTGTTATATTGGCTTTCTTGTAGTAAATATTCTTGTTCTTTAATACCAGCATTAGCATTTAATGTTAGCCTAATGGCTTCTTCAAGAGTAAGTGCGTGGATTTGATTTATTAAAATACAAAGGATTATGATTGCTTTTAGTTGCATGGTTTTTCCCTTTTAATGAAAAATGAAAGAATGCAAGGTATTAAAAAAAGTGTGAGAAAAGTTGAAAGTCCAAGTCCTCCTAAAATAACTGCACCAAGCCCTCTATAAATTTCACTCCCAGCTCCTGGTGCTATCACTAATGGAAGCATTCCAAAAAGAGAAGTTAGGGTGCTCATATAAATAGGCCGAATTCTTGTTTGGACAGCATCTAAGATACCTTCATGCGTGTTAAATCCATAAAGTCTTACATTGTGCAAGGATTGATAAACAATCAAAATAGCATTATTTACTACAACACCTACTAAAATAATAAAACCTAGCATAGTAAGAATATCAAGAGGTTGCTCAATGATAAATATATTCACTAAGAAAAGTCCCAAAAACCCACCACCTACTGCTAAAGGAACTGTAAAAAGAATAATAAGAGGATAGATAAAATCCTCATATAAAGCCGCCATTAAAAGATAAATGATAAAAATTGCCAAAATAAAGCCCCCCTCTAGTGCGGCTCTAATTTTGGTAAGCTGATCGGCTGTGCCTCCTAGAGTGATTTTGTTATCCCCTAAAGCACCGCTTTCTTTTAGTTCCTTTAGGATATCTGTGCTAATGAGTTCCATAGATTCTTCTATAGTGATATTTTTTGGGGGATTAACTTGCAAACTTATGGTTCTATCGCGTTCTAAGTGGCGGATTTCATTAATTCCATATTCAAGTTTTAAAAGAGCAAGAGAAGAAATAGGTAAAATCCCACCATCTGGCGTATAGATAGAAGCACGATAGAGTTCTTCAGGAGAGGTAAGTTGGGTTTCTTTAGCTTTTAGAACCAAATCAATTTTTTCTCTACCTTCTTCTTTGTATTCAGAGATTTTGCGTCCATCCATAAGGCTATCTAGAGTAATGCCAAAGCTTGTTGCATCAAAACCTACTGCACTTAAACGCTCATAATTTGGATAAAGGTTTAATTCAGGATATAAAATCTCTAAACTTGGACGCGGACTTACTTGCACCCCATCACCAAATTTAGCAAATACAAGGCGTTGTAAAGCTAGAGTAGTAGCTACAATGCTTTCTAAATCTGTTCCGCTAATATCTACATCAATACTGCGTCCTTGTCCGCCTCTGCGTTCAAAGATTCCTGCTTGTGAGACATTTCCACTAATTCCTGGAATTTTTGCAATACAAGATTTTGCAATAGGAATTAAATCGCCTGATTTTTGCATATTAGTAGAACGCAAACCAAAGTGCATAGAAGTTTCACTTCCTAGATAAAACATATTATCAATAGGTGGAATATCTCCCTCACCTTTAAAGCCATTTTGGGCAAAATAAGGGCTAAGACAAGTAAAGATTTCTTTTCCTATTTTTTGACGCTCCTCATAAGAAAGCCCTGGGGGTGGGTTTAAAGTGGCAAAGACAAAGTTTTGGTTGCCTTGTGGTAGATATTCCATTTTAGGAAAGAGCAAGAAAGTAAGTGCAAAAGAAATAAAAGTTAGACTAAAAATTGTTAAAAGTTTGTTTTTGGTGCTTTGCATAGATTTTTTTACAAAAAACATAATCCAAAAAGTGCAAAGATTTCCAAAATTTACAAGTTTATTGGAGAGATTATTTAAAAAAATAATTTCTTTTTTGGGAATTTTTTTGACATAGATACTTGCTTGAAAACTTAAAGTGGGAATGATGATAATAGATACAAAGAGAGAAAAAAGCACAGCAGTGCTTGCAGCAAGTGCAATATCGCGGAAAAGTTGTCCTGCTTCTTCTTGCATATTGATAATTGGGATAAAAATAGCTACTGTGGTTAAAACAGAAGCAATTAAGCCTCCAATTACTTCTTTTGTTCCATCAATTACAGCATTTAGCGGGGTTTTGTCCATTTTTCTATGGCGATCAATGTTTTCTAAAACAACAATTGCAGAATCCACCAACATTCCCACTGCAAAGGAAATTCCTGCAAGCGAAACGACATTTAGAGTTCTATCTAAGGCTGCCATAACAATGAAAGTGCCAAAGATACTAATAGGCATTGAAATGGCGATGATGAGTGTGGAGGTTAAAGAACGCAAGAAAATAAATAAAATTCCACAAGCTAAAAATGCACCCACTAAGATGTTGCCTTTAACTAGGGCGATGGCTTGCTCTATATAATCTCTTTGATCATTCATCCATTCTAGTTTTAATCCCTCTTTTTTTAAAAGATTGGAATTTAAATCTAAAAAGACTTTTTCTACTGCATTGGTAAGATCTAGCACATTAGCATCGGCTGTAGGTTTAATAGAGATGTTTAGGGCTTCTTTGAAATTATAAAGCGAGGCTGTAGTTTTGTTTTCATAGCCTTCTTTGACTTCCGCGATATCTCCTACTTTTACGCGTTTTATACCATCGCTCCAAATAATAGTTTCGCTAATGCTTTGTGGTGTTTTGTATTCTGAGGCGGTGCGGACACGATAGCTTTTGCGTCCATAATTCATAGTTCCTGCTGAAATATTGACATTATTTCTTTCAAGCGCATTAATTAATGTATCAACAGTAAGATCATAAGCAGCTAATTTTTGGTAATCCAAAATTACATGCATTTCTCTATCATCACCGCCTGGGAAAAAGACTTCAGCTACTCCATCAATGCGTTCAAAATATTGGATTACTTTTTCATTAAAAAAGGTTCGATATTCTCTAACATTTATAGAGTCATCTAGGCTAGTTAGCATCATTCTGATAATAGGTGCTGTATCATCTCCAGTGGCTTTAATGATGGGGCGATCCATATCATCTGGATAGCCTTTGACTTCATTAAGCTTGTTGCTAACATCTAAAAGGGCTTTTGTTAAGTCTGTGCCAATATTAAATTCTAAAGTAACATTAGCTCTTCCATTGCGTGAGCGTGATTCTAAAGAGATGAGGTTATCAATCCCTTTTAATGCTTGCTCTTGTCTTTCAATAACTTCTCTTTCTACTTCATAAGGGGTGGCGCCACTCCAAGTGGTATTGACAGAAATTACAGGGCGTGTAACTTTTGGGGTTAATTGGTAAGGCATTGTGCTAAGGCTTAAAATCCCAAAAAGACTTACTAAAATCATCCCTACTAGAACAACTACGGGGCGATTAAGCAATTCTTTCATCTTTTAATTTCCTTTATCCAAGATAGCTTGTCCATCTCGTAGGCGTTCATGTCCTTGTGTAATTACTCTATCTTTTGTGCTTAGAGTTTCGTTTAAAGGAGTGATAGAAGCTTCTAAGCCTTCATAGGAATTTACTTTAATGGCAACTTCTTTGGCTGTTTTTCCTTGAATAATAAAAATACTATAGCCATTTTGGGTGGGCAAGATACTATCGCGTGGAACCAAGAGTGTGTCGCTAGGAGAAGAGAGATTGAAATTTGCTCTTACTTCTAAACCCTCAATAAGTTCTCCTTTATTATCTGTAATTGCTAGTTTTATGGGGAAGGTTCTAGCCTTTGCATCTCCTAGTGGAATGAGTGCAGATATTTTAGCAGGATAGGTTTTTTGGGCGATTTCCACATTAATGGAATCTCCTAGTTTTAAGGAGCGTAAAATGCTAAAAGGCACTTCAAAATTTGCTTCAAGCGGAGAGAGTTTAGCAATATTAAAAATGCTTGCTCCTGCACTTACCCATTCGCCTTGTTTAAGAAGCTTTTGTAAAATAACGCCATCATAGGGGGCTATAAGGGTTTTTTTGTCTTTTTGGGTTTTTAGGTATTCTAAATCTGCTTTGATAGATTGTGTATTTGCTTTTTGGGCTTCTAGGTTAAAGAGTGCGTCCTCGTATTCTTTATAGGCAATAGAATCGCTTTTATAAAGTTTGGAATAGCGTTCAAAATCCTTTGTATTTTTCTTTAAGATTGCAAGAGATTGGTTTAAAAGTGCGGTTTTAGCATTAATTTCTTTGATTAAAAGATCGCTATTTAGTTTTGCTAGTGCTTGACCCTTTTTGACTTTAGAGCCTTCATCTACATAGATTTCATCAATCACGCCTTGAATTTCTGAAGCAAGTGAGGAGCGATCACTAAAATAGAGTGATCCAACAAATTTGTGGGCTTGTTGTAAAGTTCCACTTCTAATAGGCGTGCTAACCACTAGGGTTTCTTTAGCAAAAAGCACTAAAGGTAGCAGTAAAAAAAGAATTTTTTTCATTCCTTAAACTCCTAAAACTCCGTTAAAAAGAGGAATTATAAAATAAAAGTGTTAAGTTTGTGTGAAGTTATTTATTCTTTTGAATGATTTTAGCATCAAATTTTTCTTGCAAATAAAGGGGTTGATAGGATTGTTTTGCTTTTCTAAGCCCTTCAATTCCTAAATCTTCTTCACGGTTTACAAGCGTATAATTGTTCCAAGCATGGAAAAGAAATTCTCTATTAATAGCTTGATAAGCACCCATATATTCAATATCAGCTTTTTCTATGTGAATAACAATAGTGCTAGAGTTTAGGGGTTCTCCAAAGCTAAAGGCAATGATTTTTCCCTCTACTTTTAGAATTCCTCCTTGGAATTTCAGTCTTTTAAATTCTTTTAAGGATTCAATAATTCCCACATATTCATTTCTTAAGCCATCGCTTGCATCATCGCTTATTTTTCCAAACCATTCTTTATAGGTTTGTATAAGCTCTTGGCAGTTTGCTTCTGTTAGAGGCTCGTAGCTAAAATTATAGCGTTCTACAAAACGGTTTAAGTGGGTTTTTTTCTTGTGGTATTTTTTTCCTTTTAGTTCAATAAGTTCAGGAATAGAGTAGATATAATCGCTTCTATCTTCGCGATAAGTGTAGGAAAAAATATCAGGCATAAGAGAGGAAAGCTCTTCTTTGTCAATTTTACTTAAAGAATGGATAGAAAAATGGTAACCTTTTGAATGGCAAATCTCCATAAGTTCTAAGATTGTTTTTTTCTTAAGTTCTAAATTATTTTCCTTATGGATAGGATAAAAAATAAAGGGATCTTGATTGGGGTATTGTGTTTTAATCACTAGACATTCATTATGCACACAATAGCTAATATGTCGCGAGTAATGCCATAAATAAAGATTAGTAAAAGTAAGATCAGATACTAAGATTTCACGACTTTTTAAAAATGAGTCTATGATCTCTTTATCTTCTATATCAATAGGTTTCCATTGCATCTTTAAATCCTTGTTTGTTTAAAGAGGCAATTGTAATACATTTGTCTAAAAAGATATATTAAGTCTTGATATTTTTTGCTCTTTAGGAAGAAATTGCTTGGTTTGTTTTAGTTTTTTCATCTCTATCCAGAGGGCATCTTTTTGTGCTTTTGCATAAGATGTGATTTGTTCTAAAATTGCTAAGGCTTCAAACATCTCTTCTCTAGTTTTAAGCATAGGGGTGTTATCCAAAAGCTGCGAGAGACGCTCATCGTTTTTGTTTAAATATGCTATTTTTAATTCATTAAGCCAATTCATGATTTACCTCTTTCCATGCTTCAAGCAATCCTTTAGTTACTTTAAGCACAATATCAATTTTATCTTTATTGTTTTCCATATTTGCTTGGGTTAAAAGCTTGATTTGATGCGTGTAGAGCCCTGTTAAATAATGTGCTACTTGTCCGCCTTTTTCATAATCAAGAGAATTTAAAAGTTCTACAAAAATATCTGTTGTGCGATTGATATAGTAGATTTTTTTCTCAATATCTCCAGAATCAATACACCTCTTTGCCATAGAGGCAAAGCGTAAAATTCCTTCATAAAGCATCTCTACTAATCTTGCAGGAGATTCTACTGCTACAGAATTTTGCTGGTATGAGTTATAAGCTAAAGTGCTTTTCATTGTAAATTTCCTTAATTGCTATTATTCATTGCATTAATCATATTGGTTACTGCACTAGCAGATTGGTTTGTCTTGGCGATTAGCTGATCGTAAGCTGACCATCTTGCTGCCATCATTTCATAGCGAGTATCAATCTGCTCCATTGCATTATCTCTCCCTTCTGTGAGAGATTTGTTTTCATTAATGAGCTGTTGCTCTAGTGTTTTTAAAGTAGAATCACTACCGGTGATTAAACTATCCATAGATGTTTTTAGTTTTGCAAAAACTCCTGGAACTTCTTCTGTATTACCATTGATAGTAGAAGTGGATCCTCTAAAAAATTCTACAGCTGCATCTGGATCTTTTTGGAATTCTGAAGTAAATGTAGATGAATCTAGCTTTAATGTTCCATCATCGTTAAAATAAATCCCAAATTTTACAAGATTATTACCATTTAAATCATTGGAGCTAAGAAGAGAATTTAACTCTCTTGTAATACTTCTTATTTCGCTATTTCCATTAAAAGGACCTGCTATTTTTGTTTCTTCATCATATTTTGTAAGCTCTTGAATTTTTAAAATCATAGCATTATAGTTTTCTACAAAAGCCTTTGCTTCATCTAAAATTGCAGTATCATCTCTCCCTATTCTTACAGTTACTTCTTCATTTTCTTTGGTAACCGCAGTAAGCTCTAAAGAGAGTCCAGAAATTACATCATCAACTGTATTTTTATCACGAGTGATTGGAATACCATTGAAGCTAAATTTAGCGTCTTGTCCTTTTTGAATGCTAGTAATATCTAAGCTTTCAAGGAATTTGCTACTAGGAGTATAAGCTCCAGAGTTTAAGCCTATTTGATCTAAGACTTTCTTTTTGGCTTCATCATTTTCACCCTCAGATGATATTCTAATAGTGCCTCCATCAAGACTATTGATAACCAATTTTCCATTTTCCACTTTAGCTTCTACTTTGCCTTGTAGATTGGAGTTACTATTGATTGCGTTGATGATTTTTTCAGCATTATTAGCACCTGTGCCATTTTTGCTAATTTCAGCTAAATCAAATTTCTCTCCATTGATTGTAAAAACTCCACTTAGCTCACCCTCATCAACACCTTTTTTGCCAGTGATTAGAGAGCTAGAACCTACAGAGCTTTTTTTGCCAAAACCTAAATCGCTATCTGTAGGTGTAGTTCCCTCAGCAGGTTTTACTTTAATGCCTTCTGCTACAACCTTGATTTCTCCACCTTTAGAATCATTAAACATTAATCCATTGCCATCTTTGTTTAAGCCTATGGTGATTTCTCCGCTATCTCTTTTTTCTTTGATGTCAGATAGGCTTGGATCTTCATCAATTTTTTTATTGATAGCATCAAGGAGGGCTTGTGCGTTTTGTTTGGAATCATTGCCTACTTTGCTATCAATCTCACTTCCTTGGATTTCAATCTCTTTGCCACCAATGGTTACCTTAAAAGTTCCTTCATCTTGGATTTCTCCACCAGGGATTGCAGCACCACTTAGAGTGCTACCAAAATAGATTTTATTTTTTTCTCCGCTATCTTTACTTTGAATCATAAGTTGGTAAGGATTATCCCCGCCTGTATTCATAATAATACCATTTACAGCACCATCTGTAGCATCTGTAATACTTTGCGCTACTTCTGTAAGCGTTGCTCCTGCTTTAATGTCAATAGTATAGTCTGTTCCATTATGGTAGAATTTTAATTGTGTGTTTTCATTGCTAAAAACGGAATCTTTAGCTTGAAATTTTTTGCCTACTTGATTAACATCATTTTGTGCTAGTTGATCTACTTTGATGGTAATATCTTGCACAGGAAGTCCATCGCCTGCTGTTGCTTTTACGCCAGTTCCTTCTACGGTTGCAGAACGCTTTTGGAAGGTGCTATAATCTGATAAAGCTCTAAAATTGCTATTTACAGAACTCATAAGGGACATTAAAGCAGTAAGTTCTGTTTGTTGTTGCATATTGGTTTGAAGTTTTGTTGCATAGGGATTAACAAGATTTTGCACTTCCAATTCTTTCATTGAATTTAGAGTATCCCAGTTTAAAACTCCACTTCCAACCCCTAAAGATGCTAAACTACCTAAAGCCATAATAACTCCTTTAAATTGCTAAATTTCACACATTTTTATCAAAAATCATACCAACGACTTCTTTCATTTTAGCCATTAGCTCCATTGCCTCATCACTTGGAATTTTGCGAATTACGCGGTTGGTATCGCGTTCGCTTACTGTGATATAGAGCCCTTCTATATCTTCATTGAAATCAAAAGTTACGCTCGTATTTAGCGGACTTAACTCTTTGTTTAATTTTTGAGCTAATTCATTGAGCTGCCTTTTTTGATCTTCTGTGTCTTGCTTCTCTTTTTGAGCTTCTATATCTTGTTGCTGCTCTTTTAGAGAAGAAGCTTGGCTATTTGGCTGTGAATAATTCTCATAAGAATTACCCAAAGAACTAGCAATATTCATTCCACTTTCTGAAATATTCATTGTAATCTCCTTTTATTTATAGTCTTTTTAGACTAAAACCTATAACCTAACTTAGAAAGTATATCGGATATTTTTTTAAAAAGTAAAGAGGAAAGAATTAATTTTTTACAGAAATTAATTCTAGAGGATCAATATGTTTGTCTTTTAGGGTAACTTCAAATTTTAATGCATTTTGTGTGCGTCCTATGGTGTAGCCTTTTTTTACAGTGCTACCAGGTTTGATGGTGGGGGCAATCTTGTCTAATTGTGCATAGATAGTATGCATATTATCTTTGTGTTCAATAATAACAACTCTTTTTAAAATGGGTGTATCTTTTGCAAAAACCACTTTGCCATCTAAAACACTTTTTACTTTGTCATCTCCTTTTGGAGCTAGAGTAACTGATTCGTTAAATACTTTCATTTTATATACAGGATCATAATAAGTTCCAAAACGCTTTTGTATGGTAAAGTCATCTAATGGAGCAATCGTTTTAGCACCTTTGTATTTTGTAGTGCTAATTTTATGGTAAGAGCTAGCCACTTGTCTTACATCAATATTGGAATCTTTATTGGGAGTTTTGTCTTTGTTGATAGGTTTTTGCTTGGCTAATTCTGCTTGTTTTTTCTTTTTTTCTTCCTCTTGACTTTTTAGGATATTTAATTGGACTAAAATTTCTTGTAAAGAATCTCGTTCTTTGATGATTGTTTTTAGCTCATTATCGTATTTTTGGATTTCTTTTTGATAATCTTTTAGTGCATTTTCTTGTTTGTTTTGGAGTTCTTTTAAGTCCAATCTTTTTTTATTTTCTAAATCAATATAATTTCTAATGATATCAATTTCTTTTTGTAATGAGGTAATTTTGGCAATCACTTTTCCTTGCTCATTGCTTAACTTTGCTAAATCATTTTTTGTGCTTTGGTTTAGGATTTTAAAGCTTTCTTCCGTGATTAAATCTTGTATGGATTCAGTTTGAAAATCATTAAGCAAAATTACAAAAGAAATATCTTTAATTACTAAATCTATAATTTCCATTTCAATCTTTTTTCTTTGAGAGAAAAGCTTTTCTTGATCTTTAGAAAGAAGAGACATTTGGTTTTGTTTTAAAGTGAATTCTTTTTCATTTTTGGTAATGCTACCTTCACTTTCTTTGATTTTTAAATTTAATTCTTTTAGTTCTTTATCTTTTTTGTTAAGAGCATTTCCAAGTTCTTCTAATTTTTGGTTAATAAGGGCTACTTGCTTATTTTTATCAATAAGAGCACTTTGGTTTTTATCAATTTGCTGTTTGATATTATTAGCCTCTAAAATAGCCAAGAACAACAAGAAACTAAAAAGAATTCTTCGCATTTTTTAATCTTTCTTGTAAAGGCTAACAATCCATACAGATACAAATGAGAGTGCTAAGCCTACACACAAAAGCAAAATAGTGTCTAAAAAGGGTGAAAATACTTCACTACTTAAGCCTACATTTTGCATAAAATTTACAAGATTGCTATTTTGAGAGAGATAAATTAAAGTGCTAGAGCAAATCAAAGTAGCAATAAGAGTATCTAAAAAAGCAAGCCTAAAAAGCAGTTGGTTACGCATCCATAAAGGAGCACCTAGTAAGCTCATAATATTCATTCTTTCGCTATGTTGGAAACGCCAAATTTCAATTTGCTTAAACATTAAAAGTAAGCTAATAAGAGCAATAAAAGAAGCAAATACTAGCACACTGCTATTGATAATTAAAAGAAGTTGATAGATTTGATTATGACTTTTTGTAAAACTTTCAAATCTAATAATTTCTTTAAAGTCTTTTAAGGTATTGTTAATGACTTGCAATCTTTCAGCACTTGGATATTCTTTTAAGCTTAAGGAATAAAAAAATGGCAAGGAATTTTTTAAGAGGATAAGATTGGCTTGGCTGATATTTTCTCCTAGTCTATCAAGCACAATTTGTGTATCAATAGGCATTAGTGTTTGTGCTTCAATCACTTTTTGTTGGATTTCTTCTAAAGATAATTCTCTAGAAGAGGCTAAAATGATGGCATAGTTTTTGCCAAGTTTTCCTTCATAGTCTTTTAAGATTCTATCTATTAATAAAATTCCCTCCAAACTAAAAAGCAGTGCGACAAGAGGGATAATTAAAGCTAAATGGTTTTTAAGAGAGTTCATAAATCACCCCTTCTTCAATGTGTAAATGGCGGTAATGGATACCTAGAGTTTCAGGAATTCTGTGAGTAACAACCACAATAGTAATTCCAAGTTGTTCATTGACACCCTTTAATAGACTCCAAATCACATCACTAGAATAATCATCTAAATTTCCTGTGGGTTCATCGGCTAAAATCAAAAGTGGATTGTGTGAGAGAGCTCTTGCCATAGCTACCCTCTGTTGTTCTCCACCGCTTAATTCTAAGGGATATTTATTGCCTTTATGGGAAAGTTTAATGTGTGCTAGAAGTCTATCCGTTTGTGCTTTGCAAGCTTCTTTGGTAAATCCTCCTATAATCATGGGTAGCATTACATTTTTTTCTACATTCCATTCTTTGATGAGTTTGTAATCTTGAAAAATAATACCTAGATGTTTTCTTAAAGTTTCAATGCTTTTAGAATTAGCTTTAAACATCTCCACTCCACATACTTCTAAAGAGCCACTTTTTAGAGGTAAATCTCCATAAAAAGATCGCATAAGAGTGCTTTTGCCACTCCCGCTAGGACCACTTATAAAGACAAATTCTTGAGGTGCTATACTAAAAGTAGCATTTTTGATAATCATTTCATTTTTGTAGCCTAGATTGATATTGCTTGCTTGAATAATGGCACTCATTTAACATTCCTTTAAAAGAGAACATAAAAGATTATGGGCTTTAAAGTTTGCCTCTGTTTTTAAGGGAGGTTCTCTAAAGTATTTCAAATTCTCATCAATAATTATATAACGGGTTTCTGGATAAGCAAAATCTCCAAAAGAAATTTTTAAAATTTTTTTATCTCCTTTTGGATTAATAAGTAAATCTTCAAGACTTAAAAAGTAGTCCTCTTTGACAAATTTTTGTTTTTTAAAAGAGGGAGTAAGTAAGGGAGAGCTAGTTATTTTAGGAAAGCTAAAATCATAATGCTTTGTGGCTATGTTTAGGGGTTCTTTTTGTAAAAGATATAAATCATAAATGTCTTTATTGAGCCTATTCCATCTTGCTTCATATTTGCTTGTTATGGAATTTTGCTGGTTTTTTTGATGGGAGATTTCAAAATTTTTAAATTCTTTAGCTAAATCCAATGAGTAGAGAAAATACTCATAACTATCGGTTCTTAAATGCAAATTTCCTTCTTTTTTTAAGACTCTAGCACATTGTGTTAAAAAAGCATTGCTAAAAATTCTTCGGTGAGGTTTTTTATCCCAAGGAACAGGAAAATGCACAAAAATTTTACTAAGAGAACATTTGGGCAATAATTCTAAAAAGATTCTTGCATCATAAGCTAAAATAAGGATATTATTTAGCTGAAGAAGTCCAATTTGTCTTGCGACTTGCTCTAAAGAGGGTAGGTGGATTTCAATACCAATATGTAAAATGTCTTTGTGGTTTTGTGCGTTAAACAAAAGCTGTCTTCCACTGCCAAATCCAATTTCTAGCCAAATTTCTTTATTTTCTAAACCCTCTTTTTGCAACAGCTCTTCAAAATTTAAAAAATCATTGATTTCTTTGATAAAAGGGAGTTTAAATTGGGGGGTGATGTTTTGTTGGTTAAGATTGTGTGTGATGACTTTTTGATTGCTTGCAAGAAGCATAAGGGCATTTTTGGCAATTTCAATGGGCGCAATTTTAGAGCTTTTATCACATTTTACTAAAAATTCTTTAGCATTTTTATCGTTTTGCTTGAGAGTTAAAAAGAATTCTTTAGGTTTAAGATTTGATATTTTAGAAGTTGTGTGTAAAAGAGAATAATTTTTAAACACACAAGATGAGTATAGCTCTAAAAAGCTAAATTCATTTTCCTTGCAAGAAAGGGTGCAAGGAAGTTCGGGGAGCGATAGGGAAAGAGCTTTAAAATGTGGCATTATTTTGGTGCAGGCAAGAAGAGAGTTACCTCTTCACTTTTTTTAGACTCTAAACCATTTTCATCAATAGCACTTACACTATAGTAGTATTTTTCTCCTACTTTGACTTCTTTATCTACAAATTCGGGTGTCATTACTTCTGTATAGCGTAAAGTTTCACTTAAGAAATTGGAGCCTCTTTTATAAACAACATATTCTTTAGCGCGGTTATCTTGTGGATTCCATCTTAATACTGCTACATCTCCTTCAATTTGTGCATAAACAACTAAAGGAGTGCGAGGCAATCCAAGAGTAGCACCCGCTACTGGTGTGCTCTCAAGGCTTTCAATTCCATCTTTATCTACCGCAATTACTTTATAGCTATATTCTGCACCATCTTTGTCAATTTTATCACTATAAGTAGTTTGTTTTGCATCAATAGTTGCAAGGCGTGAGAAACTGCCAAACAAAGAAGAGCGTAAAATAACATAATGTGTAACTTCTTTATTGGGGTGGGCGTCCCATTTAAGATCTATAGATTTAGGAAGATTTTTAGTAGCACTTAAATTTTTAACAGGAATAGGTTTTGGCTTGGTAGAAGCAATCACGCTTTTTGTAGGGGCAGAATAAGTTCCATTAGCATTGAAAGCTAGGATTTGATACTCACTTGTAGAGTCATCTTCTAAATTTTTATCAATATATTCCACTAAAAGACGATTATTGATTTTTTCTAAATCTTTCCATTCTCCATTTTTGTTTTTCTTTTGGATAAGATAGCCTACTACGCGTGGATCTTGGTGTGGGCTCCAAATAACTTTTACAATACGAGGATAACCTCCAATAGCTTCAATGTAGGCAACTGGATCAATGAGTAATGTTTTTACTTTGATTGCTTCTGAGAAAGGAGAAACATTTTTAGCACCATCAAAAGAAGCAAATTGATAGATATAGGTAGTGTTTGCTTCTAGTTTGCTATCTGCATAATGTGTGGCAAAACGCGAATCTATTGTAGCTATATGGGAAAAACTTTGCTCATTTTCTTTTTTGCGGTAGAGATGATAACCTGCAATTTCATTTTGACTAGGAAGATTCCATTCAAATGCTATGGAATTAACATCACTTAATGTGCGGATATTGGTTGGTGGTTTTAAGTTAGGATTGATTGTCGGGTTTGCATTAAAGCTTAAAGTTCCTACTGAAGAGGAACAGCCCCATAAAACAAGACTAAAAACTAGTAGAAAAAAGCTCGTGCAAAGGAATTTTAAACTCCGCTGTAATTTCATGCTTATCCTTATAAAAATTTTCTTTTATATATGATAGCATATCTTTATAAAGGGGTGCATAAATTTCTATAAGTTTTTTACTTTTTGGGTGTATAAAGCTTAGAAAATGTGAGTGGAGTAGAATTCTTTTGGAGTAATCGCCTTGGTATCCATAAAAGTAATCTCCTAAAATATGACGGTTTAAACTAGCAAGATGGGCTCTTATTTGATGTGTTCTACCGCTAAATAGTTTTGCACCTATGAGTTCTAAATTTCCTTGACTTTGTATTTTAAAAAAAGCACTTTTGGCTTCTTTGCCTCTTGCATCTTTAGAATTTGTAGTGATGTATTTTAGACGATTTTTTGGGTGTCGCATAAGAGGAGTTTCTATTATGATGTTATTTTTTAGAGGATTATCAATCACACATAGATAGTATCTTTGGATTTGGCGTTCTTTAATTTGCAAGCTTAAAAGTTCATGGGTAGAGTTATTTTTAGCAATAATCATTGCTCCACTTGTTGTTTTGTCTAATCTATGCACAATACCTTCTCTTGTATTATCGCCAAGGTTTGAAAGAGGGATGGAGTGTTTTTTTAAATAATCTATAAGGGTAAATTGTAAATCTTTATCATTTGCTTTGTGAGTAATTAAGTCAATAGGTTTATTGAGAATAAGCAAGTCTTCATCCTCATATAAAAAAGGGATATAAAGCTCTTTTTCTTCTTTTTGTGTCTTTTCTTGCTCTAAGAGTGTAATTTTATCACCTTCTTTTAGCGAAATTCCGTTTTTCTGCACTTTTTTATTATTGAGTAAAATGCGTTCATTTTTTAATAACGAGTGGATTTGATTGCGAGAAAGATTTAAAGATTTAACTAAAAATTGATCTAATCTTGTTCCAAAATCTTCTTGATTTGGAGAAAAAGAGTGTATATGTTGCATAAATTTATCCATCATTTTATAAATTATGTTAAAATTCTTCTTTAAATTCAATTTGTAAAGAAGGTAGTTTTTGGTATTACTTAATAATTTTAATAGGAAAATTTTAGCACATTTTGATTTTATTCTACCTTTGTTAATTAGTCCTATTGTTTTGCTTTCATGGTTTTTAGTGAGTGAGAATAACGAATTTTTGGGACAAAAGGTGCTAATTTATGCTATGATTGGGTTTTGTATTTTTTGTGTGACATTTTTTATTCCTATTAGAAAAATACCGTGGGCAATTATTGGATTTTATTGGCTAAATATTTTCTTATTGGTTATTGTAGAATTTTTTGGAGATACAAGACTTGGGGCACAAAGATGGCTTGAATTGCCATTTGTGCATTTTACCTTTCAGCCTTCAGAGACTATGAAGCCTGCTCTTATTTTAATGATAGCATATCTAGTAGCTAAAAATCCTCCTCCAAAGGGCGGTTATAAATTATTAGATTTTCTCAAACTTTCTTTTTTTATAATGTTGCCTTTTGTGCTTGTGCTAAAGCAGCCAGATTTGGGAACTGCTCTAGTTTTACTTTTGATGAGTTATGGGGTTTTGTTTTTAATAGGGGTAAATTATAAAATTTGGATAGCTATTGTTATTTTAATTGGCTTAACTTCGCCTATTATGTATGTAAATTTACACGATTATCAAAAAAAGCGTATTGTGGATTTTGTAACTAAAGATCCTGATCATCAAGTCAAGCAATCTATGATTGCTATTGGTTCAGGAGGGATTTGGGGCAAGAATAAAGAAGAAGCTACGCAAGCAGCTTACAAATTTTTACCCATTGCTACAAGTGATTTTATTTTTCCATATTTTATGGAAAGATTTGGATTTGTTGGTGCGGTTGGGCTATTTTTGCTTTATGGAGTGCTTATTTTTCATATTTTTGGCTTAAGTAATGTGGATTTTAAGGATCATTTTTTAAGGGTAGTATCTTATTGTGTTGGAATGCTACTTTTTATTTATGTGAGTGTAAATATTGCAATGACAATAGGTTTGGCGCCTGTAGTTGGAATACCGCTTCCACTTTTTAGCTATGGGGGTAGTAGCTTTATTACTTTTGTAATTTTATTTGCATTTTTAGAACATATACTTGCTTTTAGATACGAAATGTTGTATAATCGCACTTCTTTTTCAAAGAGAAGGGCCCTTAGCTCAGCTGGTTAGAGCACTCGGCTCATAACCGATTGGTCATAGGTTCAAGTCCTATAGGGCCCACCAACTTCTTAAAAATCAAAACAAACTTTTTAAATTGTTAAATCTATGCTACAATTCCTCGTTTATTTTTCAAAATTAGAGGTTTTCTTATGAAAATACAGTGTCAAAATATTAAATGTCAAGGTTGTGTTAATAAAATTGAAGAAGCTTTAAAAGAGAAGTTTCCAAGTTTAAAAGTAGATATTGCCACACAAAGTGTAGAAGTAGAAGCTAATACACAAGAAGAGCAATTTATCAAAAGCACGCTTCAAAATTTAGGCTTTTTGGCAAATGCTGGAATGTTTGCTAAAGTTAAAGGTTTTTTTCAAAAATAAATTATAGTTTTAAGGAAATTAGAGTATGGAAATACTTATTATTGTTGCGATTATAGTTGTTGCTATAGCTTTTTATAATTTTAGGGATTATCTTTATAATCCAAGTTCGCGTCCAAAAATTGAGGAAATAGAAACGCAAAGTCAAGTAAGAGAATATGAAAATTATGAAGATCCTTATAAAAGCACAAGCAAAGAAGATAAGATTAAAAGAAGTGAACTTGGGATTTTAACTTCTCTTATGTCAAAAGTGGCGCATATTGATGGGGATTTTTGTCCTTTAGAAAAAGAGCTTGTAAGGAATACTCTAGAAGATATTGCACAGCAAATCACACTCCAAAGTGCTACTTATCAAAAAGAGGAAATTTTAGCGATACTTTATGATATTTTTAAAAACACAACAGAAGAAGTAGAAGAGCTAACCTATGCTTATGCGGAAGTTACAAAAGGGCAGTATAAAAGAAGATTGAAGTTAGTAGAATATCTTTTAATGCTAGCTTATGCGGATTCTAAACTAGAGGCTAAAGAGCAAGAAGTTATTTTAGATATTGCTGCTTATTTGGAAATAGAAAATGATGATTTTAATAAAATGTATGATGAGTTTGCAGAATTCTATGCTAAAGAAAGTTCAATAGTAAGTGTAGATAGAGCTTATGAGATTTTAGAAACCCAAAAGGGAGCTAGTTTTGAAGAGGTGAAAAAGAACTATAAAAGGCTTGTTAGAGAATACCACCCAGATATTTTACACCATAAGGGTTTAGAGCAGTCTATTATGGAAAATGCAAATGCAAAGTTACAAGAAATTAATGCAGCTTATGAAGTTTTAAAAGAGTATTATAAAAATTAAAGAGCATAATAATGGAGAAAAATAAAGTTTTAAGTGATATAGCTAAAATTTATAGTTATTTGCAAGAGCAAAATCGGCAAAACAATACATTTTATGAATATGTAAAAGAAGGGAGAGTTCCAGAAATTTTGGAGAATTTTTTTAAAACTACTCCTAAAAATGAAGAAATATTGTTAGCTTGTATTGATAGAGTAGTGGGGCTTAAAGAGGGTGCAATAGAAAATGTTTTAAAAAAAGAAAATTTTAAAGAAGAACAAATTTTAGAAAAAAAGGAACAGCTTTATTTTATTGCAAGAGATTACCATACAAAAGCACACCAAAATCTTATTGATTTTATTAAAGAAAAAGACTTGCTTACTCCTTTTTTGCAAGAGGTTATTGTAAGTGTGCATAAAATTGGAATTGTTTTTAATCAATTTTTTTATGTATGGAATAAAGAGCTTATTTTAAAAATTAATAAAAAGTTAGCAGAAGACTTTAGAGGCAATTTGGAAGCAATTTTAGAAGCCTTAAAAGATACATTAGAAGTTGCAAGAGATGGAGAGATAAACGATAGAAGTTACTCTGTGCCACAAATTTATGAAGGGAAATATAAAGCAGTTGCTTATGCAGAATTTTTTAAAGAAGAATTTTTGGAGTTTGAAAGAGTATTTGATGAATGTCTAAAAAAACTTGAGGAAATTGAAGAAATCTTACCTTCTTTAGAGCAAAAAGAAGCACATTTAAACTATTTTAAAGCTTTAAAAAATGCACTTTTGCAAAAAGATATTCAAGAGCTTTTGCCAGCATGGAGAGAAGTAGATAAGCTATGGATGCAGCTTAGCTCTCCTTTGCAAATTGGACATCCTTTGGAATATTATGAGGATCATTATAGGAAAGCGGTTGCGCCAGAATGGGATATAAGGATTGCTAGAATTTATGAGGGAATAGATTTGCTAGAGCAAAAGGATGAGGGCTTTAAAATAAAAAAAGAAGAGATTTTGAAATTTTATGAAGATTTTACTAAAAAGCTAGAGAATACACCTTATAAGCAAAATATTGATGAAACTACAAGAAAATCACTGCTTCAAACTCAAAGTTATGGTGGAATGCCACTCATTTTTTATGGTGCAGAAATGAATGGATTATTTAGTGCACAAGTAGTGCCTAATGATGAGAGTGTTAGTAAAAAGTATGGTAAGAAAATTTTTTATTTTCCAGATAGGGTGAGGGAGCTTTCTTGTGCAAAACCTTTTATGAAATTGAGTTCGCTAACTTTTCCTAAATATTTTTTGGATTCTACTAGAGAGCTTTTGTATTTTAGAGAAAAAGATTGGTATAGTATTTATGAGATTGCAACAGTAGGGCATGAGTTTGGGCATATCTTGTGGGTAGATGAAGATAGTGAACAAGTTATGAATAAAAGTGGGCAATTTAAAAATATTGAAGAATTTAAAGCAACAATGGGAGGTTTGATTTATTATTTTACCAATCAACATCAAAAGTATTTAAAAGATCTTGTTTTTAATTTAATTTCTAGGGCTGTGGGGTTGATTGCTTGGATGAAAGAGGGCGAAGTGTTGCCTTATTATTGTGAAGGATTAATCCATTTAGAACTTTTGTTTAAAAGTGGAATTGTGAAATTTAATGGGGATTTTAATACTTGTGCTTTAAGTATTGATGAAGCAAAAATACCTAATTTAGTGGAGCTTTATTTGCAAACTTATGAAGATTTAGCAAAAGTTTATTTAAATAAGCAGGATGCTAAAGAGTTTTTAAGTCTTTTTGCTTCTCTTGATGAGAAAGGGTATTTTAAACCCAATACCAAAGAAGTAAGAGAGTTTGTAGAAGGCTATTATAAAGAATATGAGAAAAATGGACAGGTTTTAGATAGTATAGATTTTAAAACTTGGAGTGAAAATTTTAAAAAGGAAGAAAGTGGCAGAAATAACGGATAAAGATATTGATAAAGCAAGAGATATTATTTATGAATTAGCGGGAACTTTTTTGCCACCTAGTAAAAATTCTACGATTAAAAATCGTCTTGATAAATTAGCTAGAGATTTCAATATTGAAGATTTTGAAGCTTTTTTTAGAAATGTAAAATTAGGTAGAAATAAACAAGATTTTATTAATGCTTTTACGACAAACAAAACAGATTTTTTTCGTGAGGGGTTTCATTTTATAGATATGTTAAACCGTATTTTACCCCATCGTCTTAAAGAAAGAGAGCCTATCAAAGTTTATTGTGCAGCTAGCTCCACAGGAGAAGAACCCTATTCTATTGCGGCTACACTGCTCCATGCAAAAGAAGTGTATCAATCTAACACATCTTTTTCAATTTGTGCAACAGATATAGACACTTCGGTATTAGAAACTGCTAGAAAAGGCGAATATATTGTAAATACTAAGCTAAATCCTTTGCCTAATTGGCTAGATCTTTCTTTGTATTTTGATATGCAAACTCTCACACCTAAAGAGATTTCTTTGAAGGTAAAAAGAGAACTTAAGGAAGCAATTACTTTTAAACAGCTAAATCTTATGCAACTTTCTTACCCTTTTTCGCAGAAAGAATTTGATATAATCTTTTGTCGTAATGTATTGATTTATTTTAAAATTGAAGATCAAGAAAAAATCTTACAGAGGCTTTTTTCTTGTTTGAAAGTAGGTGGAACACTTTATCTAGGACATAGTGAGAGCATTTTAAATCTTGCTGATAAAGTAGATAGATTAGGGCAGAATATCTTTATAAAGAAGGTGGATTAAAGTGTTAGTTTCAAGTACTAAATATCATCCAGATGTGGTTTTAAAATCCTCCCCTTTTAAAGGTGAGGGTAAGAAGATTATCGCAATTGGTGCTAGCACAGGTGGAGTAGAAGCGATTGCTAAGATTTTGCAAGCATTGCCACTAGGCTTGCCACCTATTATTATTACACAGCATATTCCAGATGGTTTTTCTTCATCATTTGCAAAGCGTTTAAATGATTTGTCTCAAATTCAGGTGCAAGAAGTTTGTAAAAAGGAAATATTAAAGAACTCTTGTGCTTATTTGGCTTCAGGCGATAAGCATTTAGTGTTAGAAAAAAGTGGCAATGAATATTATGCAAAGCCACTAGATGGAGAAAAAGTTTCAAGACACCGCCCAAGTGTTGATGTGATGTTTAGAAGTCTTAATAATGTAGCAGGAAAAAGTGCTCTAGCCATCATCTTAACGGGTATGGGAGATGATGGAAGTATTGGTATTAAGGAGCTTCATAGTAATGGTGCTTATACTATAGCTCAAAATGAAGAAACTTGCATTGTTTTTGGTATGCCAAAACAAGCTATTAGTAGAGGTGCAATTGTGGAAGTTGTAGCTTTAGAATCCATTGCACAAAAGATTATCCAGTATGCAAAAGGTGATTTAAAACGGCTTAAATGAAAACTCTTAAAAATATTATCTCTTCTTCTTTTGAAGTAAAAGGATCTACTTTTATTTCTTATTTAGTTCCTATTAAAGAATTTGAAAAATTTGAAACACAGCAAAGAGCAGAGCATCCAAAAGCAGTGCATTTTGTGAGGGCTACAAGAATGATGAATATCAATTTGCAAATTGAAGAATCTTTTAGTGATGATGGAGAGCCCAAAGGCACTTCAGGAATGCCAACTTTGAAAGTTTTAAGAGGCTATGAGGTGATAGAAGCAGGTGTCTTAACAATCCGTTATTTTGGGGGCACATTGCTTGGAACAGGTGGGCTTGTTAGAGCTTACACGCAAGGTGCAAAAGATGTGATTTTAAAAGCTCAAAATGAAAATGAGTTGCAAGAGTTTATCTTAAAGGATAGTGATACGCTTTTAATCTCTTATGCAAATCTAGCTAAAATAGAGTATATGGCAAATCATTTGGGTGTTGAGATTGTAAATAAAGATTTTCAAGCACAAGGCGTTTTACTTGATTTGAGTGCTAAAAAAGAAGATTTGCAAATATTTAAGATAAAACTAGAAGAGATAATTTATTAAAATTTTATAAAAATATTGAGGCAGTGGGTTTTATCAAATTTTAAAAAGTTCTCATAGCTCCTATAAAACATCTTTTAGAGTGGCATTATAGTTTTTGCAATCTTGCATTAAAATTTAAACTTCTAGCAACCCTATTGTCTTATTATGAATGCAATTAAATATTTCTGCTTTTTTAATCTTTATAAAAACTTTATAAAAATTTCCTTTTTTACAATAAATGCGTAATTTTGGCATAAGCTAGAGAGAAAACAAAAATTTTCATTGTTTTAAAAAGTTTTTTGAGTTTTATTAGATGGTATAGGATTTTTAAAGTTTATAGGGTTTTAGGGAGTGAAAAAGGAAACTAAAGAGTGATTTTCTCTTTAATTTCTTTTAAAGATAGATTGCTATATTGCTCTCCGCTTTCCATATCTTTAAGGGAGTAGTTGTTGTTTTTAATCTCATTTTCCCCTAGAATAATCACCCATTTATAACCCTTTTTATTTGCATATTGGAAAGATTTTTTGGGTTTTGTAACTTGTGGATAAACTTCAATATTTACTCCAAGTTCTCTTAAGTTTTTGGCACATTGGTAGCTTGGTGCTAAAGAAAATAGGGGGATTAGTAAAGCATTGGCTACATTATCTTGTGTAGAGATTAAGTTAAGCTCTAATAATCCTGCTAAAAGTCTATCAAGCCCAATACTTGCACCCACGCCACTCATAGCCTCGTTAGAAAAGTTTTGTGTAAGATTATCATATCTTCCTCCTGAACATACAGAGCCTAAAGAGGGCAAATCATTAAGAGTGGTTTCATAAATGATACCCGTGTAGTAGCCAAGTCCGCGTGCAATCGAGAGGTTGATTTTGTAAAAATCTTGAGGCAGTAGGTTTTGTAAAATTTTACAAAGCTCTTCTAACTCTTCTAAACCCTCTTTTAAAGTAGTATTATAGCTTTTGTAATCTTGCAATTCTTCTAAGAGGGAAAGGGCACTACTTTCTTGCTTTTTTTGAATGAAAGATAACAAAAAGTCAATTTTATCTATTTCTAGCGGAATGGTTTTTAGTTCTTCTTTTGTAGCGTCTTTACCTATTTTGTCAATTTTGTCAATGATTCTTAAAATTTCAACAGTAGAATCTTTTACTCCAAGGTATTCACAAAGCCCATTAAAAATTTTTCTATTATTAATATGGATTGTAAAAGCCTTTAATCCTAAATCACTAAGGGTTTGATAGATAACTTCTAAAATCTCTACATCACTTCCTATGCTTGTAGTTCCAATAAAGTCAAAATCACATTGTGTAAATTCTCTATATCTTCCTTTTTGAGCCCGTTCTCCTCTAAAAACATTGCCTATACAATAGCGTTTAAAGGGCAAACCTAGCTCATTTTTGTATTGGGAGATAAATCTTGCTAGAGGGACGGTTAAATCAAATCTAAGTGCAACTTCTCTATTGCCATGATCTAAAAAGTGATACATCTCTTTTTGGATTTCATCGCTCCCTTGTTTTTTTAGGATTTCTGCATATTCTAAATGGGGGGTTTCAATGGGGGAAAAACCAAATTTTTCAAAAGATTTTGTAATGCTTCTTAACATTTTTGCTTTTGCATAGGCTTCTTTGGGGAGCCTATCTTTAAAACCACTTAGAGTTTTTGGGGTGATTAGCATAATATTCTCCATTTTTTTTAAAATAAATTGTATTCTACACAAACTTTTATTATTGATTTATTATTTGTTGGATATAATTTTGCCTTTAATTTTAAAATTGCTTCTACAAAGATAGAAGATCAAGGATAAGAAATGAAAAAAGGAATTCATCCAGAATATGTACCTTGCAAAGTAACTTGCGTTACAAGCGGTAAAGAGATTGAGGTTATGAGCACAAAGAGCGAGTTAAGAATTGATATTTCTTCTTATTGCCATCCTTTTTATACAGGTTCTGATAAAGTAGTAGATACAGCAGGAAGAGTAGAAAGGTTTAATAAAAAATACAATCTTAAATAACCTATGGTTACCTTTCTTCCTACTCCCATAGGTAATTTAGAAGATATTACCTTGCGAGTATTGCAACGCTTAAAAGAATGTGAAGTTTTACTCTGCGAGGATACAAGAATTACTAAAAAACTTATTACTCTTTTACAAGAACGCGGATTTCTTATTAAAAAAGAATTTACTTATTACCCTTTGCACTCCCATAATGAAGAAGAATTTTTAGAAAATATTCAGCTTGATTTTTTTCATCAAGAAATAGCTTATTTAAGTGATGCGGGTATGCCTTGCATTAGCGATCCAGGGGCTAAATTAATCCTTTTTTTGCAAAAGCATAATATTGCTTATGATGTTTATGGGGGGATTAGTGCATTGACTTTGGGTGTTGCTTTTAGTGGAATTGTGGAGAAAGAATTTACTTTTTTGGGATTTCCTCCTCATAAATTTCAAGAAAAAATAGAGTTTTTTAGCAAGAGGCTAAACAGTGAAGTTCCTTTAGTATTCTATGAATCTCCTTATAGATTATTAGAAACTATGGAAATATTGTGTAAAATTGACAGTAATTTGCAAGTTTTTTTAGCAAAAGAGCTTACAAAAAAATATCAAAATATCTTTTTTGGTAAAATTACAGAAATTTGTGAGATTTTAAACAAGGCTAATATTAAAGGTGAATGGGTTTGTATAATAAAAGCAGTTTCTAAAAAAGAGGAGCAACGAAGTCTTACTCAAGAGGAAATTTATAGTATGGATATTCCTCCAAAAATTAAGGCAAAAATTCTAAGCAAACTTCAAGATAGACCTACACAAGAGATTT
Source organism: Helicobacter valdiviensis (assembly GCF_003245365.1). GTDB lineage: Bacteria > Campylobacterota > Campylobacteria > Campylobacterales > Helicobacteraceae > Helicobacter_D > Helicobacter_D valdiviensis. The sequence goes on along the minus strand of NZ_NBIU01000004.1, from coordinate 84,285 downwards.
ATAAAGAGCTTTGCGGACAATAAAATTAGGATAGAAGAATGATTGTTTATGGAAAACAGATTGTAATGTATGTTGCTAGGGAGTATCCTAATTTGTGTGAGGAGATTTATCTCTCTAAGGAGATTGAAAAGAGTAATTTTAATCTTTTTAAAAAGCTGGGTAAGCCTATTTTAAGATTGGATAATAAAAAAGCACAAGCTCTTTGTCATGGTGGAAACCATCAAGGATATTTGGCAAAAATTAAACCTCTTTTGCAAACCCCTTTTAAAGATTTAAAAAGGGCAAATTTTCTTTTGGTGCTTAGTGGAGTAAGTGATGTTGGAAATATCGGTTCGCTTTTTAGGAGTGCCTATGCACTTGGAGTAGAAGGGATTGTGATTTGTGAGTTAAAAGAGTTAAAGCAAGAAGGTATTATTAGGACAAGTGCGGGAGCTATGTTTGGTATGCCTTTTTGTATCGTGCAAAATACTCTTGATGTTGCTCATGAGTTAAAAGAGGCAGGTTTTAGCTTGCTTGGGACAAGTTTAGAAGAAAAAGGAGGGGAGAATAATATAGGAAGTAAAAAAGCTTTATTTTTAGGGAGTGAAGATAGAGGATTATCAAAGAAAACTTTGGCTAAAATGGATGTTTGTTTAAATATACCAATGAAAAACGGATTTAACTCGCTAAATGTTGGCGTTGCGGGTGCAATTTTAATGGATAGGATCGTAAATGGAAGCATTAGATAAATTAAGCGAAATAGGTGCAAAAGAAATAGCACAAGAAACTCATATTGCTATTAATAGAGTGGAAAATATCTTAAATAAGGACTTTTCTGCCTTAAAGGATAAGACAAGCACAATAGGTTTGGTGCATATTTTAGAGCGTGAATATAAGGTGGATTTAAAGGAATGGGTGAGTGAATATGAGGAGTTTTTAAAAGCAAATGGGGAGGAAAATGAGGATTTAGAAGGCTCTATCCAATTAAAAATTACACACGAGGTAACAGAAACACGCAAAGATAAGGGTGGAATTATTATTATTGCTGTGATTTTGATTTTATGTGGAATTGGTTTTTATGTGTATAATAATTTTTCTAATTCATTAAAACAAGATGAAAATGCTACAGAAATTAACACTACCGCACAAATCAATGAGGAAAATATTACACAGCAAAATGGGGAACAAAATTCACCTGTATCTAGTGAAAATAATCAGACTTTATTGCCACAAGTTGCAGAAGATCTTTCTTCTTCAGCTCCTATAAATTCTCCACTTCAAGAAGCACAAGAAACACAGGTTGTAGAGGCTCCTAAGATTTTTGAACTAAAACCTAAAGGAAATATGTGGATTGGTATTTTTTATTTGGATAATCATCAAAAAGTATCTTTAACTACTGATAAGCCTATTGAAATTGACACAAAAAGAGAGCAAGTATTTATAACAGGTCATGGAATGCTACAGATGGGGCAGGGAGAAAATTTGCAAGATTACAATCAAGCAACAAAGATGCGTTTTTATGTAGATAAAGAAGGGAATGTTTCCCCTATTAATTATGCAGAATATATGCGATTAAGTGGAGGAGCTGGGTGGTAAAGAAGCTTTTTTTGATACTATTTTGTAGTGGTATTGTTTTTGCAAATTCAGTTACTTATTCTATTATTTCAATTTTGGGACCACAAGAGTTTCAAAGAAATGAACGCTTTATTAACAAGGTTTTTGCTAAAGAGGAAAATTTTTTAAACGGTAAAGGAGAGCCAAATCTCTATAAAATCTCTCAAGCCTTGAAAGCTAATGGGCTTTTAAGCCTTACTTTTGGCGTTCCAAAGGAGCTTTTAGTAGAATTTGAAATCAAAGAAAATCCTCTTGTTTTTATGAATGCGCTTTATGAAGTTTTGCGTGCAATGGGATATTATTATTATTTAATTAAAGAAAGTCAGATAGATGAAAAAGGATATCGTTTTATTTTATCTATGAATACAGAATACGCTATTGATCCTGTGATTTTGCAAGAAAAATTAAAAGAATATGGTTATGAAGCAAATTTGATTGAGAGAAAAAGTCTTCAAGAATGGAAATATTCTTTTAAAAATGTAGAATTTAAATATCCTAAAGCAACACAACTACTTTTAAATGAAAGCAAGTTTATGGCAAATCTAGCAGGCGAGTATTGGTATCAGTGTGAAGGTGGGAATAAGCTGATTTTAGAAAGTGCTAATGGAGCTAAGTGGTTCCCTAAGATTGTGTTTTTTGATAAATTTATGAATATTATAGAAGTAGAAGAAACAAAAGAGAGTGTGCAAAAGCTTGAAGTAACCTTGCCAAAAGAAGTAAAATTTATTAAAGTGAGTGATACTTTTTTGCCTATCAATATTAAAAATGGACTAAATGTTATTATGCAATAAGGAGTGGAGATGTTTGAAGAGATTGAGTTTGAAAGAATTAAAAGATTACCAAAATATGTTTTTGCAGCAATCAATGAAATTAAGCTTAAAATGAGGCAAGAGGGCGAAGATGTCATTGATTTTAGTATGGGAAATCCTGATGGAGCTACTCCAAATCATATTATACAAAAGCTTTGTGAAGCAGCTACTAAGCCAAAAAACCACGGATATTCTGCGAGCAAGGGAATTTATAAGTTACGCCTAGCAATTAGTGATACTTATAAAAGAAAATATGGAGTAAGTCTAGATCCAGAGAGTCAAGTGTGCGTAGCTATGGGTTCTAAAGAAGGTTATGTGCATTTAGTGCAAGCCATCACAAATCCAGGGGATACTGCTATTGTAGCAGAACCTGCATATCCTATCCATTATTATGCTTTTATTTTAGCAGGTGCAAATGTGGCTACTTTTGGGCTAGAGTGGAATGAAAATTATGAGCTAGATGTAGAAGCTTATTTTAAATCTTTAGAGGAAGCTTTAAAAAATACAATGCCAAAGCCAAAATTTGTAGTAACAAATTTTCCGCATAATCCTACAACCGTAGTGGTTTATAAAGAATTTTATGAAAGACTTGTAGCATTAGCCAAAAAAGAGCGTTTTTATATTATTAATGATATTGCTTATGCTGATTTAAGTTTTGATGGTTATGTGGCTCCTTCTATTTTTGAAGTAGAGGGTGCATTAGATGTAGCAGTAGAGAGTTATACGCTTTCAAAAAGCTATAATATGGCAGGTTGGAGAGTGGGCTGTATTGTAGGAAATCAAAGATTGGTTGGAGCATTGCAAAAGATTAAAAGTTGGCTAGATTATGGGATTTATACGCCTATCCAAATTGCTTCTACAATTGCATTAAATGGAGAGCAAGAATGTGTTAAAGAAATAGCACAAAAATATGAAAAAAGAATGGAGGTTTTGATTGAAAGTTTTGGTGCAGCAGGTTGGGAGATGAAAAAGCCAAAAGCGAGTATGTTTATTTGGGCAACTCTTCCAAAATGTGCGGAGCATTTAGGAAGTATGGAGTTCTCAAAACAGCTTTTAGAAGAAGCAAAAATTGCTGTTAGTCCTGGGATTGGTTTTGGAAACAAAGGGGACAAATATGTAAGAATTGCATTGATTGAGAATGAAAATCGCATAAGACAAGCTGCAAGAAATCTCAAAAAATTTCTTAAAAAATTTGAAAGTTAAGCAGGATAAATTACTAAAATTATGCTAAGAAAATGCAATCATTGCCATTTAGAATTTGATACAAATTCTCTTATCAAAACACAAATTAAGGGGGAGGATAAATACTTTTGTTGCAAGGGTTGCAAGGGTGTTTATGAATTGCTTTTAGATGAGGGGTTGGAAGATTTTTATGCAAAATTAGGAAATCAAGCACTCTCGCCTGTGGAAAGTTCTCAAAATGAGGGACTAGAATATTTTGATAGTGAAGCTTTTTTTGAAAAATATATCCAAGAAAAAGAAGATTTGTGCGAGGCAACTTTAATTTTAGAAAAGATTCATTGTATTGCATGTGTTTGGCTAAATGAAAAGATTTTAACCAAGCAAGAGGGTATTAAAAAAGCATTAATTAATTACACAAACCATAAAGCTACTATTCTCTTTGATAAAGATAAAATTAAGCTTTCTCAAATTATTGCACTAATTAGAATGCTAGGCTATGATGCACATGTTTATGATTCTAAAATCCAAGAGCAGTATATTAAAAAAGAAAAACGCGATTATTATATTAAAATGAGCGTTGGAATATTTTGTGTGATGAATATTATGTGGATTGCAGTAGCACAATATGCGGGGTATTTTAGCGGCATTTCTCAAGATATGAAAAATATTTTGAATTTTGCGGGTTTTGTGCTTTCTACTCCGGTTTTATTTTTTAGCGGTTCTATTTTTTGGAGAGGAGCGTATGCGGCTTTAAGGTTTAAAGTTCCAAATATGGATTTATTAGTGATTAGTGGAGCAACTTTAGGGTATTTATACTCTATTTATGCGAGTTTTTATGGTGGGGAAACTTATTTTGAATCAGTTGCTATGATTGTTACTTTTGTGCTAGTGGGAAAATTTTTAGAAATTAGAGGCAAAAAAAGTGCCGTGGATTCTCTTGATATGTTAAATGCTACAATGCCTTTAAGCGTGGTGGTATGTGAGGGGGGAGAAAAAAGAGAAAAGGCGATAGAAGCGGTTAAAGTAGGAGATTTAATAGAAGTAAGAGTGGGGGAGAGGATTGCATTAGATGGAATTTTAAAATCTAGTGAAGCAGTTTGTGATGAGAGTGCATTAAGTGGTGAATCTTTGCCTGTTTTTAAAAAATATGCTAATCCTATACTTTCAGGATCTTTAGTGCTTAATAATCCTTTTATTTATGAGGTAACTAAGAGTTTTAAAGATTCTCTTATGAGTAAGCTTATTCATTTAGTAGAGGAATCTCTTAATGCACGCCCTAGAATTGAAGAGATAGCTAATAAGATTTCGCGATATTTTTCTGTTGTGATTTTATCTTTGGCAATGCTTACTTTTTTGGTTTGGTTTTTTGGAATTTATGCAGGATTTGAAAAAAGTCTTATGGTAATGATTTCAGTGATTATCATTGCTTGTCCTTGTGCGCTTGCTCTTGCTACTCCTATTGCTTCTTTGGTTGGGCTTAATGAAGCATTTAAAAGAAAGATACTATTTAAAGAAGCTAAATTTATTGAAAGTATTGCACAAGCTAGTGTTTTAGTGTTAGATAAGACAGGCACACTTACAAAAGGAAAATTAAAAGTCGTAGATAAAATCGCTTATTGTGAGGATTTTAGTATTTTAAAGCAGATTTTAGCTAAAAGTAACCATCCTATTGCACTTGCCCTCTTGGAGTATCTAGGGAGAGATTTAGATAAGGAAGTGGAGTTTTCTAGGCTAGAACAAGTGAGTGCTAGAGGAATGAGTGCAAAGCTTGGGGAAGATTTTTATTATGGTGGGAATGAAGCACATTTATTAGAAAATGGTATTAAGATACCAACAGAGATTCAAGAAAAGTTTAAAGAAAGAAGTATTTTTTGCTATGCAAAAAATAATGAGCTTTTAGCAGTTTTTATGCTAGAAGATGAATTAAAAGAGGACGCAAAAGTTGCTCTAAAATCCATTAAACAAATGGGAATTTCTTTAGTGCTTTTAAGCGGAGACAATCATGGTGTTTGTAAAAAAATCGCACAAGAATTAGGCATTAGTGAGTATTATGCAAATTGTTCTCCTATTAGCAAGGCAGATTTTGTAGATAAAATCCATAAAAGTGGTAAAAAAGTGATTATGGTAGGAGATGGTATTAATGATGCGCTAGCACTTAGTAAAAGTGATGTGGCTATTGCAATGGGAGGGGGAATAGATGTTGCTATTAGTGTTTCAGATGTAGTGGTGCTAGATGATAAAGTAGGGGGGATTAGAGAGGCTATTTATCTAGGTAGGAGAACTTATAGTTTTATAAAGCAGAATTTATGGATTTCTTTAGTGTATAATTTGCTTACCATTCCTCTTGCAATGGCAGGATATGTAATACCTCTTATAGCGGCACTTTCTATGTCGCTTAGCTCACTTTTGGTAGTGGGAAATAGTATGCGGATTAAAAAAGATTGTGAGGAGTAAAAATGTTTGATGGCAAAAGTATTTTAATCACGGGTGGAACGGGAAGTTTTGGCAAATGTTATACCAAAACTTTGCTAGAGCGTTATAAGCCTAAAAGAATCGTTATTTTTTCGCGTGATGAATTAAAACAATATGAAATGGCACAAATTTATAATGCACCTTGTATGCGGTATTTTTTAGGAGATGTGAGAGATGAAGCAAGGCTTAAAGAGGCTTGCAATGGAATTGATTATATTATCCATGCAGCAGCGCTTAAACAAGTTCCAGCAGCAGAATACAATCCTACTGAATGTATCAAAACAAATATTTATGGAGCACAAAATGTTATCAGTGCAGCTTTAGCTAATGGAGTTTGCAAAGTGATAGCACTCTCCACAGATAAAGCAGCAAACCCAATCAATCTTTATGGGGCAACCAAACTTGCAAGTGATAAACTCTTTGTAGCTGCAAACAATATGACAGGAAGTAGAAAAACGCGTTTTAGTGTCGTGCGTTATGGTAATGTAATTGGCTCACGAGGTTCTGTTGTTCCATTTTTCTTAAAGTTAATCAAAGAGGGAGCAAAGGAGCTTCCCATTACCGATAAAGAAATGACAAGATTTATGATAACGCTAGAGCAAGGTGTGAATTTTGTGCTAAAAAATTTTGAAAGAATGGTGGGGGGAGAAACCTTTGTGCCAAAAATTCCTTCTATGAAAATTACAGATCTAGCATTAGCATTAGCACCTAATCTAGCTCATAAATTAGTAGGTATTAGACCGGGTGAAAAAATCCATGAAGTAATGTGCCCTAGCGATGATTCTCATATTACTTATGAATTTAGTGATCATTTTGTGATTGCTCCTACGATACAATTTAATTTTGTAACAGATTTTAGTAAAAATGCCTTAGGAGAGGTTGGGAAGCTGGTAGAGAGAGGTTTTGAATACAATTCAGGAAGCAACAAAGAGTGGCTTAGCAAAGAAGAATTTTTGGAGTTAATCAAATGATACCTTATGGCAAACAAGAAATTACAAAAGAAGATGAAAAAGCACTTTTAGAAACATTACATTCTTCTTTTATCACACAAGGACCTAAAGTAGCAGAGTTTGAAAAAGCAATTGCAAAAGAAGTGAGTGTAGAATTTGCAGTAGCATTTAATAGTGCTACTTCAGCATTGCATTGTGCGTGTTTAGCACTTGGATTAAGAGAGGGGGATTGGCTGTGGAGCAGTCCTATTAGCTTTGTGGCCTCTAGTAATTGTGGGATTTATTGTGGTGCAAAAATAGATTTTGTGGATATTAATCCTAAAACTTATAATTTAGATGTGGAGCTTTTAGAAAAAAAGCTTAAAAATACTAAAAAATCTAAACTCCCAAAAGTTCTTGTAGCGGTGCATTTTGCAGGGCAAAGCTGTGATATGGAAGCAATTTATAAGCTAAGCTTGAAATATGGTTTTAAGATTATTGAAGATGCCTCCCATGCTTTAGGTGGTAAATATCGCACTTATCCTATTGGTTGCTGTAAATTTAGTGATATTAGTATCTTTTCATTCCATCCAGTGAAAATCATTACAAGTGCAGAAGGGGGAATGGCAACTTGTAAAGAGGAAAAATATGCTAAAAAAATGCAAATGTTAAGAAGCCATGGAATCACAAAAGACGCACAAGAGCTTACAAGAAAGAATGGGAAAAAGGAGGGGTGGTATTATGAAGAGCAAATTATTGGTTTTAATTATAGAATGAGTGATTTGCATGCAAGTTTAGGCTTAAGTCAGCTAACAAGGCTTAAAGAGTATGTAAAAAAGCGTAATGAAATTGCTAGAATCTATGATGAAGCCCTAGAGGATTTAGAGCTCATCACTCCTAAAATAGAGGCTTATAATTATAGTGCTTACCATCTCTATCCTATTTTGCTTACTAAAAAAAGCGGAATAAAACGCAAAAAACTTTTTGATATTTTTCATAAAGAGGGAATTTTGGTGCAAGTGCATTATATCCCTATCCATTTGCAACCTTTTTATGCAAGATTTGGTTTTAAAAAAGGGGATTTTAAAAATGCAGAAAATTATTATAAAAAAACGCTTTCATTACCACTATTTCCGAGTCTAAAAGAAGAAGAGCAAAAAAGAGTGATTGAGATTTTAAAAGAAAATGTGGCTAAAAAATGAATAGAGGGCTAAAAGATAAGCAAGATAAGGTGGTTTGTATAATCCCAGCACGCGGAGGAAGTAAAAGAATAAAGCATAAAAATTTAGTAGATTTTTTAGGCAAGCCCATCATTGCTTATAGCTTGGAAAATGCTTTAAATTGTGGGATTTTTGATGCAATTTATGTTTCTAGTGATGCAGAAGAGATTTTAGAATTTGCAAGAAATTTTAAAGGGGTTGTGGGGTTAAAAAGAAAAGAAGAATTAAGTGGGGATTATGTAGGAACAAGGGAAGTGATAGTAGATTGTATAGAAGAATTAAAAATAGAGAAAGAAGCATGGGTGTGTTGTTTGTATGCTACTGCACCGCTTTTAAAACTTAAACATTTACAAGAAGCTTATAGTAAAAAACAAGAGGGAAGTTATATTTTTCCAGCACTTGCCTATTCTTATTCTCCTTTTAGGGCTTTTAAAATAGAAAAAGGAATAAATAAAATGTTGTTTCAAGAGTGTTTTGCTAAGCGTTCACAAGATTTAGAGCAGGTTTATCATGATGCGGGAGCATTTTATCTAGCACAGGCAAAAACTTGGCAAAATAGAGAAAATATTTTTGAAGATTCTAGTTGTATTGTTTTAAATGAGCTTGAAGCACAAGATATTGATAATTATGAAGATTTAGAGCTTGCAAAGATAAAATATCAAATGATAAAAAATCAAGAGCAAAAATAGTAGATTTAGGCTACTATTAAGGAAGAAAAAGAGCGATAAGACTCACTAAAAAGCAAAAGTGCAAAAATTAAAAAAATCACAATACAAGCTTTATCAATTTTATTAAAAAGTGTATTTGTGATAAATTTCCTTAAGTTTATGGCTAAAAAAATAATACTTAAAAAGGCTAAAGATAGGCTTACTAAAAGCACAATAAGGCTAAGTTCTAAATCTTTTTGGATAAAGGGAGTGATGATTAACATAAAAAACAAAATAGCTTTTGGATTAGAAAGATTTACCAAAAGTCCTTTAAAATAGAGCGTTTTTGATTTTTGTGTTTTTTGGTTAAAGTCAATTTTGTTTTTAGGTTTTTTATAAAGTGCATAGGCAATATAAGAAAGATAGATACCTCCTACTAGACTTAAAATTCCTTCAATTAAAGCACCTCGCAAAAAATGTGCAAATCCAAAATAAATTAGTCCAAGATAGATAATCCAGCCACTAAAGATTCCCAAAAAAGATAAAATTCCTTCTTTAGCTCCTAGGGCAAGCGTATTCCTAAGAACAAATAAAATATCAGGACCGGGGGTAATAGCAGTGGTAAAACCCACTAAAAAGAGAGCAAAAAGTTCCATTATTGTAAAATTTCCTAAAAATAAGGAAAGTTTTTGGCAGTTTCTTTATTTTCTAAAATAAGTTTTTGTAAAACTGCCATTCTAATGGCTACACCATGTGTTACTTGCTCTAACACTTTAGAGCGTGGATCTTTTAGCATTTCATCGGAAATATCAATATTTCTATGCACAGGACCTGGATGTAAGAGGATGATGTTTCTATCTCCTAAGAGTTCTTTTGTAATGCAATAATCTCCTGCATAGTCTTTTAAACTAGAATAAATAGGTAAATCATGGCGTTCTGTTTGGGTTCTTAGGCTCATAATCGCATCTACTTCATCAATCACTTCTTTTAAATAAATAGAGTGTCTAAGTTTGGTTTTGGGGACAAAATGTGGAGGTGCTACTAAGATGACTTCCATTCCAAAGCGTCCTAAAAGCTCAATATTACTATTGGCTACTCTTGAGTTTTTGATATCTCCAACAATTGCAATTTTTTTGCCCTCTAAATTTCCCAAATGCTTTTTTAAGGTAAGTAAGTCTAAGAGTGCTTGTGTAGGGTGTGCGTGCGCTCCATCACCTCCATTTACAATAGAGCAGGAAACATATTTGGATAAAATATTTGGCACTCCAGAATTTTTATGCCTTACAATAATTGCACTTGGCATCATTGCATTTAAATTAGCAGCAGTATCAAGTAGCGTTTCGCCTTTAGAGGTAGAACTACGGCTTACATCAAGCCTTACCACGCTTCCTCCTAACCTTTTTGTAGCAACTTCAAAGCTAGAGAGTGTTCGTGTGGAGTTTTCAAAGAAAATCGTAATAATAGTGTGTCCTTGCAAAGTATTTCTTTGTTTGCCATCTAAAAAAGATTCTGCAAGTTCTAGAATTTGTTCTACCTCAAGTTTGTTAAAATCTTTAGTTTCAATTAAATGTCGCGACATTTGTTAATCCCCTTGCTTAGATTAAAGAAGAAATGCTAAAATTATAAATTTAAATTTCTTTAAGTTCCCTTTTGGAAAAGAGATTTTAAGGATAAAATATCTATTATCAAAGGTTTTTGTGTGAATATAACAGTTGTTGGAAGTGGTTATGTTGGTTTAGTAAGCGGTGCTTGTTTTGCAGAAATGGGCAATAGAGTGCATTGTATTGATGTAGATAGGGATAAAATTGAAAAATTAAAAAAGGGGATCATTCCTATTTATGAACCAGGATTAGAAGAAATTGTGTTAAAAAATATAGAAAATAAAAATTTATTTTTTAGCACAGATTTAAAAGAGGGTTTAGAGAATTGTTCTATTGTGTTTTTGGCTGTTGGAACTCCTACAAAAGAAGATGGAGGAGCTAATTTAGAATATTTATTTAATGCAGCAAAAGAGATTGGCAAAACTTTTAAAAAGCCACTTTTGGTAGTAAATAAATCCACAGTTCCCGTAGGAAGTGCACAAGAGGTTAAAAAGTTGCTTGTAGAAGCTTTAAAACAAAGGGGAGAAGAGATAGAATTTAGTGTTGCAAGTAATCCAGAATTTTTAAAAGAAGGGGATGCGGTAAATGATTTTTTAAAGCCAGATAGAATTGTTATAGGAGCAGATGATACTTTTGCAAAAGAGCTTTTAAGTGAGCTTTATGCGCCCTTTAGCGTAAGTAGAGATAAAATTATTTATATGGATATTAAAAGTGCAGAGATGACAAAATATGCTGCTAATGCAATGCTTGCAACTAAAATTAGCTTTATGAATGAAATAGCAAATATTTGTGAGAGAGTGGGTGCAAATATTAATGATGTAAGAAAAGGGATAGGGAGTGATAAACGCATAGGGTATAGCTTTATTTATGCGGGTTGTGGCTATGGTGGGAGTTGTTTTCCAAAAGATGTAAGAGCACTTATTAAAAGTGCAGAGGAAGTAGGAATAAATGCAAGATTGGTTAAGGCTGTAGAAAAGGTAAATGAAGATCAAAAAAGAGTGCTTTCTCAAAAGATTATAGAGCATTTTGGAGAAGATTTAAGCACAAGATGTTTTGCTCTTTGGGGGCTTAGTTTTAAGCCTGAAACAGACGATATGAGAGAGGCAACTTCCATTGTTTTAATCCATGAGCTAATAGCTAGAGGTGCTTGTTTTAAAGTTTATGATCCAAAAGCTATGCAAGAGGCTCAAAAATATTTTTTAAAAGATGTCCCTAATGTATGCTACAAAACCAATAAATACGATACTTTAGATAATTGTGATGCGATGATTTTAGTAACAGAATGGAAGGAATTTAGAAGTCCTGATTTTGAAGAGATTAAAATGAGGTTGAAAAGTCCTATAATTTTTGATGGTAGAAATCAATACAATGGGGAAAAATTAAGAGAAAATGGAATAATTTATTATGGAATTGGAGTAAAATGAAAAAGAATTTTTTATGGATTTTAGTTTTGTTTTTTTTGGGTTGCGAGGGAGCAAAATTCACTCTTGCACCCACAAAGCCTCAAGAATCTTATGTGCAAGCTACAAGAAAAACAGAATTAGTGTATGATAATAAAACACAAATGGTGCTTGTAGCAACACATTTAAATGCTTATGATGAGCAAAAATATCCCAAAGAAGAAGGTGAAATTTTTTTGGTAGATGTATATGAAGGGATAAATGCTAAAAAAGCAAGTGTTAAAAAAGGGTTTTTAGAAAATGAATATGCCTTAAGATTGGCAAATGGGGATACACCTTTGGAGTTTAAACCAGTTAAAAAAGAAGAATTAGAGCCTATTATGCAAGAGAATGCGACAAGATGGGGAGAGTATTATTTGGTAAGATTTCCTATGCAAAATAAACGCGATAGGGATAGATTAATTCTTATTCTTTCCCATCCGCAATATGGAGAAAACTTAATGAGCTTTGGATTTAAGGCAAAGTTGGATGCGATTAGATAAAGAGTGTTTAAAAAGAGGCTTGCTTGATTCAAGAAATAAAGTCCAAGAAGCTATTTTAAAGGGATTTATCTTTGTAAATGGTGTTGTGTGCTATAAAAATTCTTTAGAAGTAAAAGAACAAGATAATATAGAACTAAAAGCACAAAAAATTTTTGTAAGCAGAGCAGGAGAAAAACTTTATCACTTTTTACAAGATAAGCAAGAGTGCATAGAGTTAAAAGGTAAAAAGGCATTAGATGTTGGTTCTAGCACAGGGGGTTTTACTCAAGTTCTACTGGAGTTTGGTGTAGAAAAAGTGGTATGTGTGGATGTAGGGCAAAATCAACTAGATAAAAGCTTAAAAGAAGATAGCAGAATTGAACTTTATGAAAAAACAGATATTAGAGATTTTAAATATAATGAGGGCTTTTTTATTGTTGTATGTGATGTGTCTTTTATCTCGCTAGAGCAGATTTTAACAAGTTTGCAAAGTTTTGCTAATTTTTGGCTTATTTTGCTTTTTAAGCCTCAATTTGAGGTAGGTAAGGAGGCTAAACGGAATAAAAGAGGAGTAGTGCAAGAGGAACAAAAAATACAAGAAAAACTAGAGCAAATTTTGAAGCAATTAGAGCAAATTTGTTTTAAAATTCAATTTGTAGAAAAATCAAAAATAAAAGGCAAGGAAGGCAATGAGGAGTTTTTTATCGCTGCTAAAAGATTATAAAGAAGCAAGTAAAATTACAAATTTAGCGTTAGGAAAGTTTGATGGTATGCATAGAGCACACCAAGCACTTTTTAAGGAGTTAAAAGAGGGTGGGGCAATTTTATGTATTGAAAAAGACAATGGAGAACTTTTGCCTAAAAAATATAGGGATTTTTATTCTAGTTTTCCTATTTATCATTTGGGTTTAGATGTGGTAAGAGAGAAAAATGATAAGGAATTTGTTTGCTTTTTAAAAGAGGTTGTGCCAAATTTAAAAACAATCATTGTGGGGTATGATTTTAGATTTGGCAAAGATAGGCATTATTATACTTTTGATTTAAAAAGTAGTTTTGATGGGGAGGTTATAGTCGTAGATGAGGTATTTTGCAAAAAGCTTTCTATCCATAGTGGATTAATAAAAGAATTATTGATTAATGGAAATTTAAAACAAGCCAATAAATTATTAGGTAGAGATTATGAGATTAGAGGCAAGATTATTAAAGGACAAGGCTTAGGAAAAAAAGAGCTTTATGCAACGATTAATTTAGAAAATGATGGTTTTATTCTTCCTCAAGAGGGTGTTTATGCAGGATATGTCCAATTAGGAGAGCAAAGCATTGAAGCAAAAAAATATCCTTCTGTAATTTTTTTAGGAAATCGTGTGAGCACAGATAAGAGTTTTGCAATAGAAGGGCATTTACTAGGAGAAGAAATAGAAGTTAGCAAGAAAGAAGCAGGATTTTATTTTGTTAAAAAGATTAGAGAAAATCAAAAATTTGAAGATTTAAAAGAGTTAAAAGCAAAGATTGCAGAAGATATTGCAAAGGCTTATAAAATTTTAAAGGTAAATCATGGATAAAGTTTTTAAAGTCCCTTTAGAAAAACAATTTGAATTTGATGAAAAAGTTGCAGGTGTTTTTGATGATATGATAAGTCGCTCTGTGCCTTTTTATAAAGAAGTTTTAGAACTTAGTGCAGATTTTGCGCTTAGCTTTGCTAAAGAAAATGGTGTAGTTTTGGATTTAGGGACTTCTACAGGTGCTATGCTTTTAGAGCTTGCTTCTAAAGGACAAAAGAAGCTTAAAATGTATGGGATAGATAATTCTAAAAGTATGCTAGAATATGCAAAAAAAAAGCTAGAAGCCTATGGAATGGAAGCAAAGCTAATTTGTGGGGATATTGTGAGTGAGGAATTTCCAAAAAGTGATGTGATTATTTCTAATTACACCTTGCAATTTATCCGCCCAATGCAAAGGGAAAAATTAGTGCAAAAGATTTATAATAGTCTAAATAATAAGGGAGTTTTCATTTTTTCAGAAAAGGTAATTAGTGAGAATAAAACGCTAGATTACAAAATGATTTCTTATTATTTGGAGAGTAAAAAAAAGCAAGGTTATAGTGAGTTTGAAATTACTAAAAAAAGGGAGGCATTAGAAAATGTATTAATCCCTTACACAGAGCAAGAAAATAGAAAAATGCTTGAAAACTGTGGATTTTATCATATTGAAACTCTTTTTAGATGGGTGAATTTTGCTACATTTATAGCTTTTAAAGAATAAGGAAAAATAATGAATGAAATACAAATTTTAGAAAAATTAGTGAGCTATCCCACAATTACTCCACAAGAATGTGGTATTTATGAGTTTATTAAAGAGATTTTGCCAGATTTTAAGATAAAGGAATTCCATAAAAATGGTGTAAAAAATCTTTTTTTATATAAAGAATTTGAAAATAGCCAAAGCAACCACCATCTTTGTTTTGCAGGACATATTGATGTAGTTCCAGCAGGTGAGGGCTGGGAGAGTGATCCTTTTATTCCGCAAATCAAAGGCGAATATCTTTATGGAAGAGGCACACAAGATATGAAAGGTGGGGTTGCTGCATTTTTGAGTGCTGTGTGTGAATTTAAAGAAAATAAAAATGTTAAAATTCTTTCTATTTTGCTAACGAGTGATGAAGAGGGGGAGGCAATTTATGGCACAAAATATGTTTTAGAAGAATTACAAAAAGAAAAGCTTTTGCCTCATTTTGCGGTTGTGGCAGAACCTACAAGTTTAAAAGAATTTGGTGATATGATTAAAATAGGGCGTAGGGGTTCTATTAATGGGGTTTTAAGAATTTTAGGCAAACAAGGACATGTAGCATATCCTAGCAAATGTATTAATCCGCTTGATTTTTTGGCTAAAGTTTTACATAAGATTTCAGGTTTTAATTTAGATGAGGGTAAAGATGGATTTGAGCCTAGCAAGATTGTAATTACCGATATTCGCGGAGGAATGGAGGTTGTAAATGTTACACCTAGTGAAGTAAAAATTATGTTTAATATAAGAAATTCTCCAAGCACAACCCTAGAAGATGTAAAAACTTATTTTGATACTCTTTTAAAAGATATTCCGCATAAGTTAGAATTAAAGCAAAGCTCCAAACCTTTTTTGACTAATAAAGAGAGCAAAATTGCACTAAAATTACAAGAAGTTTTAAAGCAAGTTAATGGTTTTACTCCTATTTTAAGCACGAGCGGGGGAACAAGTGATGCAAGATATTTTGCAGAATTTGGGGTAGAGGTGGTAGAATGTGGAGTGGTAAATGACAAAATCCATTCTGTGAATGAATGTGTTAAGATAAGCGAAGTAAATGCTTTAAAAGATTGCTTTAAAACACTTTTGGAAAAATTTTAGAAAGTTTTTTTAAAAGCTTATAATATTTTAGGCTTTTCTTAAGGCTTGATTTTAGATAAAAAAAGTAGAATTGTAAAATTTTTTAATGAAGGTAGTAAATGAAAAAAGATGTAAGAGCCTTATATTTAGAATTTTTTAAAAATAAGGGGCATAAGATTTATCCCTCTATGCCTTTAGTGCCAGATGATGCGAGTTTGCTTTTTACTAATGCGGGAATGGTGCAGTTTAAGGATATTTTTACAGGTAAAATTCCAGTGCCTAGCCCAAATATTGCGACAAGCTCACAGCTATGTATCCGTGCAGGTGGAAAACATAATGATTTAGAAAATGTGGGCTATACTTCAAGGCACCATACGCTTTTTGAAATGCTTGGAAATTTTAGCTTTGGAGCATATTTTAAAAAAGAAGCTATTGCTTATGCTTGGGAGTTTGTAACAGAAGTTTTAGGCTTTAGTAAGGAAGTTTTGTATGTAACGGTGCATGAAAGTGATGATGAAGCATTTAAGTTGTGGTGTGAGCATATTGAACCTAGTAGAATTAAAAGAATGGGGGATAAAGATAACTTTTGGCAAATGGGAGATACAGGACCTTGTGGGCCATGTAGCGAGATTTTTGTAGATCAAGGCGAGGAGTTTTTTAAATCCGATGAAGATTATTTTGGAGGAGATGGTGATAGATTTTTAGAGATTTGGAATCTTGTTTTTATGCAGTATGAAAGAGATGAAAGCGGAAAGCTAACACCACTTCCTAAGCCTAGCATTGATACAGGAATGGGACTAGAGCGTGTGATGGCACTACTAGAGGGGAAAAGAAGCAATTTTGATTCCTCTCTTTTTATGCCACTTATCCATAAAGTTGAAGAGATTACAGGAGTAAAATATATTTATGAAAGCGGTGCAAGTTTTAGGGTGATTGCAGATCATGCAAGGGCGGTAGCATTCTTACTAGCACAAGGTGTGAATTTTGATAAAGAGGGTAGGGGCTATGTGCTAAGAAGAATCTTGAGGCGTGCGATTAGACATGGATATTTGCTTGGACTTAGAGAACCCTTTTTGTATAAAGTTCTTGAATGTGTATGCGAAAATATGGGTATGCATTATGAGTATTTATTGGAAAAGAAAAATGCTATTTTAATGCAGTGTAAAAATGAAGAAGAAAGATTTTTTGAAACTTTAGAAAATGGTATGAATCTATTTAATAAAGAAGTTTTTAAATTAAAGAGTGAGAATGGTAAGGGGAGCTTTAGTGGAGAAGTTGCTTTTAAGCTCTATGATACCTATGGTTTTCCACTAGATTTAACCCAGGATATGTTAAGAGAGAGTGGTTTGCCACTTGATTTAGATGGCTTTGAAGAATGTATGAAAAAACAAAAAGAACTTGCAAGGGCAAACTGGAAAGGTTCTCAAGAAGCACAAAAAGAGGGCGATTTTAAAGAATTGTTGAATGTATTTGGGGAAAATTGCTTTGTAGGCTATACCACAATGCAAGAAAATTCCAAAATTTTAGCGCTTTTAGATAGCAATTTTAAAAGAGTGGAAAATCTTAGCAAAGGAGTAGCAGGGTATGTGTTTTTAGATTCTACTCCTTTTTATCCAGAGAGTGGAGGGCCTATCGGCGATAAAGGTGTTTTAAGGTTTGAAGGAAAAGAAATAGCAAAAGTGGTAGATACTAAAAAATATTTTGGACTTAATATCTCTAAAATTAATGTTTTAGAGGAATTAAAAAGTGATATGCAAGTGCAAAGCGAAGTGGATAAAGAACGCTTTGAAATTGCAAAACATCATAGTGCTACACATCTTTTGCATAAGGCTTTAAGAGAGGTTTTAGGAGAGCATATTGCACAAGCAGGAAGCTTAGTGGAGGCAAATAGATTGCGTTTTGATTTCTCACACCCTAAGCCACTTTCTAAAGAAGAATTGGAAAAAATAGAAATGTGTGTGAATGAGGAGATTTTAAATGCACACACTCAAATCACTGAGCAAATGGGAATTGAAGCAGCTAGGGCAAAGGGGGCAATGGCACTTTTTGGCGAGAAATATGGAGAAGTTGTGCGTGTGGTTAGCTTTGGGGATTCTATTGAACTTTGTGGAGGAATCCATGTGGAAAATACAGCCCATATAGGTAGTTTTTATATTGTAAAAGAAAGTGGTGTAAGTAGTGGTGTTAGGAGAATTGAGGCGGTTTGTGGAAAGGCTGGGTATCTTTATGGTAAAAATGCAATTTTGCAAGTATCACAAGCTAAAGAACAGCTAAAAGCACAAGATTTGATTCAAGGAATTTCAAAGCTAAAAGAACAGCTAAAGAGTGCAAAGGATAAGGGTAGTAAGGAAAATATTAATACAAATTCATTAAATATTGAGAATTTTCAAGGGATTAATTTAATAATTAGCCAAACAGATATGGAAAATATCAAAGAATGTATTGATACATTTAAAAATCAGCACGAAAAAGTCGCAATTTTGCTTATTAATAATGAAGGTAAAATCGCAGCAGGTGTGAAAAATGCTCCTATTAAAGCGGGACTTTGGGTAAAAGAAGTGGCACAAGCTATGGGTGGAAATGGTGGAGGACGCGATGATTTTGCTACTGCTGGAGGAAAGGATTTGGATAGAATCCAAGAGGCCTTAAAAATAGCTAAAGATTTTTTTATGAAAAATCTTTAGCTAAATCTTTTTATGGGTGTGGTTATTAGAGATTTTGAAATATTTTGGTTTTTTGTAGTGTATTTAGGTATTACAAGATTTTTGCGGTTATGGAGTTAAGAGAGTGAAATAATCTCTCTTTTTTGTTGTTGTAAAGTTCATACCATTATGAGTAAATAAATATTTGTGTGGTAATCCATAAAAAATTACCAAAAATCCCAAAGTATTTTCATAGATTCACAAGCTACACTCATAGTAGCAAAAGAGAAACTGCCATACTTCGTTTTATTTTATTTGTAGTGACATATTGTTAGCTCTGATTGGACCGAAGAATTTCTAAAACAAAAGAGATATTTTACTATTGCTTAATGGTAAGCAGGGTTTTATTGTAAAACCCTTTATGGTTGAAGCAATCTCTGATCATTGTGAGTTTTGCTTGTGATGATGGAGTGGAGTGTCATAGCTAAGAGCATTATTGTATGATTTGCATAAGCAAATCATAGCAATCTAATAAGAGATTATCAAAAAGAATTAGGAATCTAAAAACTAAAATATTATAAGACTTTAAAAGGGTTGCAAAATAAATCTGTAATATTATATCTATATTATCTCTATTAAAATAAATGGAACTCTCTATGAAGATATGATAAAACTTGCAATAGAATTCAAAATACAATCCAAAGAGAAAACAATCAAAAGCAAAAAATTATTAAAGAAAATTAGAACCAATATATTATTAGGATATGGTAATTCTATGTCTTACTCTCCCAGAGAATTGCTATCTTTTAGTGCAACAAGGAGAAGCTAAAGAGGGGGAAATATGTGTAACACGCATTGAAGAGGAGCTATATGTAAAACGCCTCCAAAAACGCCCTAAACTCAAACTGCTTAGCGATAATAAAGCATACGAACCCATAGAGCTAGAAGGGGAGAATTTTGAAATACTAGGACGCGTTGTAGGTTATTTTAAAAAAACTGCCCTTTGAAATCTTTTTAAATAGCGTTTAATAGGTATTTATTAGCTATTTGTAAAGTAAGTGTCTAGTAAATGTCAAGCAAATATAAAGCAAACCATCAAGAAATGTAAAGCAAAAATACTTGCTTTGATTTTTAACAAAACCCAAACAAACTCCCTTAATGTCGCTCTTTTAAAATATTTTTTCTCACTTTGATTTTTTACATTACTGTATACAATATAATATAAGTCTATATCGGAAAGATTTATTTTAGGCTGTTATGACTTACTAGCATAGTTCTTGCAATGATATAAGGAAAACATCATAAAAGAGTCTTATTGATTGTGGTTTAGAGGTTCTCCTTTGTATTGTAGCCTATAGATTGAAGTATTCTAGTAATCCATTTCCTCTGATTTAACCAAAGAAACCCTAAAGCAAAATAACTTCTTTGCTTGGAAAATCTTTTAGAGATTTTAGCTAATACCAAGTGATGGTATAAAGTTTTGTAAGAAAATATAGATTGCCACGCAAATATTGCATAATGGCTAGCAATAATAGAGAAGAATATTTAGCAATGATAAAAACTTTACAATAGCAAATTAAACGCAAATAACAATCATCTATAAGAGGATTCTTTTTTCTTGGTAAAAATCCTTTTGTGGTGGCTGAATGTTTAATATAAGAGTTTGATTGATAGAGAAAAAGGCTATTGTGCGTTTATGTTTTGGAGTTTTATTTCTAAATCTCCAAACCATTTTGTATAGGCTTGGATACTTTTTGCTTCTTCATTAGTGGGATTGTTTAAAAAAGTCAATCCTTCTTTTTTAGAATTAAATTCCTCACAAATCCATTTGAGTTGTAGAAATTCTTGTTGGGTTAGACTTGTTTGGTTTAAAATTTTAGAGGTATCTTGATAGAGGGCATTTGCATATTTTAAGAAATTTTGGATTTGTATTCTTTGCCTAGATTGGCTAGAGATACCAAAAGCTTTTTTGTTGTATGGATCTTCTTTTAATGCGTCATTAGCAAGTTTGTAGGATAATTCATAATTTTTTTCCTTATAAGCTTTATTGGCTTCATTGGCAAGTTTATAAGAGGGGGAGAAGAAAAAATAATAGGTAAGTCCGCAAAAAAGAAGTAGAATAAAAATAAAGGCTTTAAAATACATTTTATTGGAGCTCTTCCATTTTGGAGAGTATGAGCTTTTTGGCTTCTTCTTCGTTTAAATCCTTAATATAAAAGGGTTCCATGGCTATATGTTGGATTTTACTAAAAGGTTTTGGGATTTGGAATTTATCCCAACTTTTTAAATTCCAGCAATTTTTTGCAAGAGTGCGAAAAACCACTATGGGTTTATTGGATTTTTGTGAAAGCATTAAGATTCCATTTGCAATGCTATGATAAGGACCTCTAGGGCCATCAGGAGTAACCACAACAACTTCCCCTTCTTGAAGTTTTTTGATACCACTTAAAAGCACTTTAATACCTCCTTTAGAAGAGGAGCCACGGAGAGATTCTATTCCAAAAAATTTCATAATATTGCTAATAATATCACCATCAAAATGATGAGAGATTAAAACATAAGCCGTTCGGTTTTTACAAAAATGCTTAAATAAAAAGGGTTGCAATAAAAGTTCCCCATGCCAAAATGCAATTATAAAAGTATCTTTTTGATTGTGTTCTTTTAGACTTTGGGGGATTTCATAAGAATGGCGGTAAGTAAAATGTAATAATCTTATTAGGCAATACAAAAAAGGTGGAGCAAGGGTAGCAAAGATTTTTCTATTAAGTTGTTTGAAATCCATTTTAAATAAATTCGCCCATAAGCTGTGCACCATTGATTTTGCAAATACGCACAGGAAGTATTTTGCCTACTAGATTATCTAAAGAATGGATTCTTATTAGCTTATTATTATCGCTTCTACCTTCAAGAAGTTTATTCTCTTCATCATAGCTTTCAAGCAAAACAGAATGGATTTGGTGGAGTAATTTTGCATTATCTTCTTGCAAAATAGCTTTGTGTCTATCTTTTAAAATAGCAAGTCTTTCTTTAGCGATTTCCTCATCTACTAAACCTTTAAAGTTTTCATCTTCACACCAGCTTGCAGCTTCTGTATGAGGGCGTGAAGAGTAAATGAAGCTATAAAGAGTATCAAAACGCACTTTTTCTAACACATCTAAAGTGTCTAAAAAGTCTGCTTCGCTTTCTGTAGGGAAACCTACAATAATATCTGTCCCTATACTTAAATTAGGCATTAAAGAGCGCATTTTTTCCACACGATTTAAAAACCATTCCTTGCTGTATCCTCGCTTCATTTTTTGTAAGATAGCTGTGGAGCCACTTTGTAATGGCATATGAATAGCTTTGCAAATTTTTCTATTGGTTGCAAATTCTGTAATAAATTCATCATCCATATGAAGAGGATGTGGAGAAGTGAAGCGGATTCTTTCTAGTCCTTCAATTTGTGAAATTTCATGCAAAAGCTGCGTGAAATTGATTTTTTTATGCTCTGTGCTAAAGCGTCTGCCATAGTTATTGACATTTTGTCCTAGAAGCAAAATCTCTTTTGTGCCATTATCTACCAATCTTTTTGCTTCATTTAAGATGAGATCACTTGGAATGGAGATTTCATTTCCTCTTGTGTGTGGAACAATGCAATAGGTGCATTTCTTATCGCATCCTATGGAGATATTAATCATCCCTTTTAGGTTAGAATTTTGTTTTTGACTAAAGACATAGGAGCTATCATCATAGTCAATATCTACCCAAGCTACTCTATCTTTATGGATGATTTGTGAAATTTTAGAGACATTTCTAGCGCCTAATACGAAATTTACATTTTTAGAACGCTTTAGAATTTTGTCTCCCAAATGGCTTGCTGTACATCCACATATTCCAATTTTTGCATCTTGCTTTTTGATTTTAGAATATTGTCCTATTTCAGAGAAAAGTTTTTTTTCTGGTTTTTCACGGACGCTACAAGTGTTGATTAAAATAAGGTCAGCTTCTTTTGGATTATCTGTAAGAGAATAATTTTCTTTTTCTTCTAGTTCAGCGATGATATGCTCACTATCGCGTTCATTCATCGCGCAACCTAGAGTTTGGATATAGAGTTTTTTACTCAAAATCAAAACCCTTTCTTAAAGGATATGTATCTCATACATATAATCTCCCTCATCAAGACCGTATTTCACTTCTCTAAAATAAGCATGTTTGCCTTTTTTATCAAAATACTCTAATAAAGCCATCATATCTTTGTGTGAATTTTCTTTATCACAATAAAAGATATTTGCCTTCTTTTCTTCTAGCATTTCTTCTAGTTTTTTAACGCTAACCTTAGTTGGTTTTTCATTGATATGTTCGCGTGCTAATTTAATATCCATAATCTTGCCCTTAAGTTTTATAGAAAAATGGCTGATTATACACGAAACTTTCTTAAAAATTAATATTATAATGTTATTAAAGAGAAACATAAAATAAATAAAGCCCTTATAAAGAATATTTAAGTTAGAATTCAAATATAATTTTAAAGATTTAAAAATCTTTTGTTACGAAATAAAAAGGATAGAATTTTGGAGAAGATATTAGATATTATTGAAGGGATTTCTTATGAAAAAGGGATACCTATAGATAATGTAGCACAGGCTGTTAAAGAAGCTGTAATTAAAGTAGCTAAAGAAGCATTTGATCCTAGTTTTAATTATGATGCAGAAATAGATAAGAAAAATAAGACTTTACATCTTTATCAAGTGATTAGTGTGTGTGATAATAATGATGCAAAGAAAAATGACAGCAATTATATTGCCTTACAAGATGCTAAAAAACATGATAGTGAAATTAAGATTGGTGATGAATTGCGTTATGAAATCAGTTTGGAAAATATGAGTAGAAGTGCTGTAAATTTACTTTTTAGGGAGTTAGAATACAAAATACAACGCCTTGTGGAAACGCAACTTTTTGATAAATACAAAGCACAGGTTGGAAAGATTGTGAGCGGGAGTGTTGTAAGAGTGGATGATTTGGGTAATACTTATGTAGAAATTGATGAGATTAGAGCGATTTTGCCTAAGAAAAATCGTATTAAAGGCGAAGAATTTGCTGTGGGAAGTGTTGTGGGAGCTATTTTAAAACATGTAGGTATTGATAGGCAAAATGGCATAGAAATTGAGCTAAGTCGCACTACACCTAAAATGTTAGAAGAGCTTTTGAGGCTTGAAGTTCCAGAAATTAAAGATGGAGATGTAGAAATAGTGAGTTGTGCAAGAATTCCAGGGGAAAGGGCTAAAGTAGCATTAAAGAGTGATTTGGCTAAGATTGATCCAGTGGGAGCTACCGTTGGAGTTAAAGGAGTGCGAATTAATGCAGTTTCTAAAGAGCTAAAAAATGAGAATATTGATTGCGTAGAATATTCTCCACAAATGGAACTTTATGTGGCAAGGGCTCTTTCTCCTGCACTTGTTGTGAGTGTTGCTTTAAATGAAAAAGAAAAAAAAGCATTAGTGAGTATTTCAAAAGATCAAAAGCCAAAGGCTATCGGTAGAAGCGGAATTAATATTCGTCTAGCATCTATGCTTACAGGATATGAAATTGAGCTTAAAGAAATAGATGGAGATAAAAAAGAAGAGAAAGAAGGACAGAGTATGCAAAATGAGGGAATGCAAAAAACAAATCTTGACATTCTTTCTTCTCTTTTTAAAGGATAGGTTAAAATTTTAACCTTCTTTTATTAAATTATTTTTATAATTTCAAAAAACTTTAACTTTTAGGAAAATGTATGATTGGTTGGATGCAGAAGCATAGAAAGTATTTGGTAATTACAATTTGGGTTAGCACTATTGCACTTGTTGGAGCGTCTGTAGTGGGATGGGGCGTATATAGTTTTTCTAGTGCATCAAATTCAGTAGCAAAAGTAGGAGATACAAAAATTAGTATCCAAAAAATGCAACGAGAATATTCTAGGCTTTATAATCTATATAATCAAATAACAGGTGGTGGTTTAGATGAGGAGCAAGCTCAAAAGTTAGGCATACAAGAGCAAGCTATTAATACACTAATCTATAAAACTCTTATGTTAAATTATGCTAGAGATTTGGGGCTTTTAGTGCAGAAAGAAGAGATTATACAAGAGCTTTCTAAAATGCAAGAATTTTATGTAGATGGAAAATTTAGTAAAGAAATCTATCTAAAGACATTAGAAGAAAATAATCTTAAGGCAAAGGATTTTGAAGAGGGTATTTATGAAAGTTTGCTATTGCAAAAGTTAGGTGTACTTTTGGATATTCCTTTGACTCCTTTAGAAATTGATATGCTAAAGAGTGCTTATTTTACAGAAGATAGACTAAGCATAAAAATTTTAGATAAAAAAGATATTGTGTTTAATCCTAAAGAAGAGGAAATAAAAAAATATTGGGAAGAAAATCAAGATATTTATCAAACACAAAGGGGATATGAGTTAGAGGTAATTACACTTTTACCGCAAGATGTAAAATACACACAAGAAGTTTTAGAAAAATATTACAATGATTTTAAAAATCAGTTTTTAGATGCACAAGGACAAATTATGCCTTATGAACAAGCTAAAAATGAAGTGCAGAAAGCTTATCAAGATTCTCAAGCACAAAAGGAAGCTTTAAAACAATATATAGCATTGCGTAAAGCCAAAGAACAAATGGGTAAGCTTGTAAGTGTTTATGAAAAAGAAGAAGATTATCAAAAATACGGAAATGATTTTATTAATCTTTTAAGTCAAGCAAAAGAGGGTGATACGCTAAAACCTATTTTGACTCCGCAAGGATATGTGAGTGCAAAGATTAAAAAGGTCATCCCTAGTGTTCCTAAAGCTTATGAAGATGCTAAAATAGATGCAAGTGCAGATTACATAAGAGGGCAAAAAACTCAAATGTTAGAAAAACTGGCTAAAGAGCAGATGGCAAATTTTGCAAATATAGGAAGTAAAGATATTGGCTTTATAGGGAGAGATTATTCTAAGGAAATAGCGGGTTTGACGCTCGATGAAACGCAAGAATTTATTTCTAAATTATTTATGGGATCTAACAAACAAGACTATATTCTTTTAGAAAATAAAGCAATTTTATATGCAATAAAGGAGCAAAGAAGTAAAAATTCTGATATAATTAGCAAAAATTTGGATTTTCTTATTCAGAGTGGAACCCAAATCAAACAAAGATTAGTTGAAGGAGAACTTTTGAATGAGTTATCAAAAATTTATAAAATTACAAAGTATCAATAGGGTTTTTCATAGATGGAAGTGAATTACAAAGGATTGGAAAGTAACCAAAATATTTTAGGAATTGATATTGGTTCTACTAAAATATGTGCGATTATTGCAAGTTGTAAGGATGAAGAGCTCCATATCATTGGAACTGGGATTCATAAATCTCAAGGGCTAAAAAAAGGCACAATTACAAATATTGAACAAGCAAGTAGAGCTATTAGAAATGCTATCAATGATGCAAAAAGGGTGGCTGGAACCAGTATTGATAAGGCAGTTATCTCTATTTCTGGTTCTTATACAAAAAGTGTTAATAGTTCTGGAATAGTTAATATTCCCAATAATGAAATAGGACTTAAAGAAATCAATAGAGTGATACAAACAGCATTGTATAATGCAACAATTCCTAGCGAATATGAAGTAGTGCATATTCTTCCTTATAATTTCAAATTGGACGAGAGAGATTTTATTGATGATCCTATGGGAATGAATGGGAATAGACTAGAAGTGTTTGTGCGTATCGTTACAGCACAAAAATCAAGTCTTGGAAATTTACGAAAAGCTGTAAAAGCTGCAGGGGTAGATGTTGAGAATATTGTTCTTTCTTCCTATGCTTCTTCTATTGCGGTTTTAAGTGATGATGAAAAGGAGTTAGGTGTAGCTTGTATCGATATGGGCGGTAGCACTTGTGAGCTTATGATGCATCTTGGAAATTCTATGCGCTATAATGATTTTTTAGGTGTAGGTTCTAATAATATCACAAATGATCTTTCTATGGCATTGCACACGCCTTATCTTATTGCTGAAAAAGTAAAGGTAGAATATAGCAAGCTTTATAAACAGCAAGAAGATATGGAAAATCTTATTGAAATACCTATGATTGGTGGTGAGGAAGGCTCTAAGCATCAAGTTTCTTTGGAACTAGTTTATGATGTTGTGTATGCAAGAGTAGAAGAAACTTTAATGATACTTTCAAGATCGCTAGAGCATAGTGGTTTAAAAGAGCAAATTGGTGGTGGCATTGTGCTAACGGGTGGAATGACACATTTGGAAGGTTTGAGAGATTTAGCTTCTGCTATTTTTGGAATTCCAGTGCGTATTGCAAAGCCTTATGAGATTGATGGCTTATTTGATAATTTGAAAAGGCCTGAGTATGCAACAGCCATTGGTTTGGTATTGTATGCTTCAGGAAAATATACAAATTATGAAATTGATTCTGAAAAGAAAATACGCTTTAAAAATGGAAAAATGGGAGAAGAACAAGTAAATTTTGCTAAAAATCCTCTTCCATCATTAAACCCTCTACAAGAAAAGCGTAATGTGGCAGCTAATAATATACCTAATAGTGCGGCTGATATTAGACAAAATTTATCAGATATTGCAGTTAAAAAAGTGCCTAAAAATCCAAATCCATTATCGCAAATTTGGAATAAATTTAAAGGGATGTTTTAAACTAGAGAAAGGAGAAATAATAAATGAGTATTGATGTAAAAGAAGTGAATCCTAATGATTTTAAGGCAAACATTAAAGTTATTGGAGTAGGTGGTGGCGGTAGCAATATGGTAGATCACTTAGTAGCTACAGGTACTTATGATGGGATTGATTTAGCAGTAGCTAATACAGACGCACAGCATTTAGCAACTTCTAAAGCACCTACAAGGATACAGCTTGGTGCAAAGCTTACTAAAGGGCTTGGTGCTGGAATGAAACCAGAAGTTGGTAAAGATGCTGCATTAGAAAGCTATGAAGATTTAAAAGCGTTTTTAGAAGGGACAGATATTGTATTTATTGCTGTTGGACTTGGTGGGGGAACAGGGACAGGATCAGCGCCTATTATTGCAAAAGCGGCTAAAGAAGTTGGAGCACTTACTGTATCAATCGCTACAAAACCTTTTAAATTTGAAGCACCTAAAAGAGCTAGACTTGCAGAAGCGGGTTATCAGGAACTAAAAGCAGAGAGCGACTCTATTGTAGTTATACCTAATGATAAACTTTTATCTATTGTAGATAGAGCACTTGGTATTAAAGATAGTTTTAGAATTGTGGATGATGTTTTAGTGCGTGCAGTAAATGGTATGAGTGGTGTCATTTTGTCGCACAGTGAAGGAGGTATTAATACTGACTTTGCAGATGTAAGGACTGTTATGAGTCATAGGGGATTAGCACTTATGGGAATTGGTGAGGCAAGTGGCACAGATGCGGCAAAAGAGGCTACCAAAATTGCTATTGAATCTCCTTTGTTTGATAATATGTCAATTAGTGGAGCTAAAGGACTTCTGATACATTTTTACATGAGCCCTTCTTATCCGCTTTTGGAAGTGCAAAGTGCTATGGAGCTTGTTTATAGTAATGTGGATGCAGATGCAGATGTTATTTTTGGAACGACAACAGATGATAATATTGAAAAAGATAAAGTAAGAATTACTATTGTAGCTACAGGTTTTGAAAAAGAGGCAGTTTCTAGTGCTTCAGCAGAAATTGATACAGCTCCTTTGAAGCTTGTAAGTCCAAAAGATATGAGTCAAAAAATCAATCAAGCAGAAACTATTAGAAAAAAGGTGAGTGGTGCGGACTTTGCTAGTGAAGAAGTTTTAGATGTGCCAACTTATCTAAGAAATCAAATGGATTAATTTAAAATCCATACTCCTTTTTCTTATTGGATTTTTATGCCTAGCTCATGCTAGGTGATGTTTATTTAGTTTTAAAAGTTTATTTGTAGAATTTTGCTTCTTTAGGGTATAATAATTAAAAATATAAGGAATTTAAATGATTGATTTAAAACTTTTAGTAAATGATTTTGAAAGTATTAATGAAGGATTATCTAAAAGAAACATTCAAAAGACTTTATTAGAAGAGCTAAAAGAAATTGCACTTAATTTTAAACAAAAGAAGATTGCACTAGAAGAGATACAAGCCCAAAGGAATTCTAAAGCAAAATTGTTTGCACAATATAAACAAGAAGGTAAAGATATTAATGCACTAAAAGAAGAATGTGATACACTAAAAAATAAAGTTTCTCTTTATGAAGAAGAAGTGAAAACTTGGGAGGAAAAGTTAGAAAAACTCCTTAAAACTCTTCCAAATATTCCAGATTCCAATACTCCTTTTGGTAAAGATGAAGAAGAAAATGTGGAAATTAAAAAAATCCTTACTCCTAAGGAATTTAGTTTTAAGCCTAAAGAACATTGGGAACTTGCCGAAAAAAACGGTTGGATTGATTTTGAAAGAGGTGTAAAGCTTGCTAAAAGTAGATTTAGCGTATTTTGTGGTATGGGGGCTAAACTAGAAAGAGCACTTATTAATTATATGCTTGATTTTAATGCAAAGCATGGTTTTAGCGAAGTAGCAACTCCTGTAATTGTAAATTCGCAAACATTATTTGGCACAGGACAACTTCCTAAATTTGAAAATGATTTGTTTAAAATTTCAAATTTTGTAGATGAAGAGAGTGGCAAGGGACATGAGCTTTATCTTATACCAACCGCAGAAGTAACACTTACTAATCTCTATGCAGATGAGATTTTGCAAGAAGAGGAATTGCCTTTGATGATGTGTGCTTATACACCTTGTTTTAGAAAAGAGGCAGGTAGTGCAGGACGCGATACAAGGGGAATTATCCGCCAACACCAATTTGATAAAGTAGAGCTTGTAGCAATTACTACGCAAGAAGATAGCCAAATGATGCAAGAAAGAATGATAGCTTGTGCTTCTAGTCTTTTAAGCTCACTGAATCTTCCTCATAGGCTTGTGCAACTTTGTAGTGGAGATTTAGGATTTAGTGCTAGTAATACAGTAGATATTGAAGTGTGGTTACCAGGACAAAATTGTTATCGCGAGATTAGTTCTATTTCTAACACGCGAGATTTTCAAGCAAGGCGCGCTAAAATTCGCTACAAAAATTCACAAAAGAAAAATATTTTAGCCCATACATTAAATGGCTCATCTTTAGCAGTAGGTAGGACTTTGGTAGCTATTATGGAAAACTATCAAAAAGAAGATGGAAGTATTGAAATTCCATTTGTTTTAGAGCCTTATTTGAGATAAGTAAATGGCAGTGCAAGAGGGGCAAGAGCAAGTTATTAGATTAGATGATAGCTTTGATATTCTAGAAGATGTTTTAAAAAAAGATCCCAAGCCCCCAAAACCTAAGAGTTTTATAGATAAGCTTTTAGATTTTATTCAAACTTATAAAAAATTAACCATTTTTCTTGCCTTACTTTTAGGTGTTTTGATTGTGGCTTTAATATTTGTTTTAGCACTTGTCTTTAAAGAAGAGGTTAAACCACAAGAAGAAAAGATGGTGGAGCCCCCTGCATTAAAAATTCAAAAAGGTGCAGATATTATTAATAATGCACGCGATTTGGAAGAACTCATTAAAAAAGCAAATTTTCTTTATACAAGTGGAAACAAGGTAGAAGCATTAGATTTATATGGCAAAATTTCTAATTATTCAGAAGGGCTTTCAAATTATAATCTAGGCGTTGCACAAATGAATGAAAAATCCTATAAAGAAGCATTAGGTTCTTTTCAAAAAGCTATTGATTTGGGAGAAGATAGGGTGATTAGTGCCTTAAATGCTGCAGTCTGTTCTTTGATGCTTGGATATGAAGGGCGGTTTGGCTATTATACGGATTTAGCACAGAGTTATTTGCCAAGTTCAGGAGATTTAGCACTTTATTCTTATCTTTATGCGCTTACACATTATTATAAAGGAAATTATTTAGAGGCTATTTCACCACTTTTGCACCCAAATTCAGAATATTATCAAAAAGAGAGCGATGAGCTTTTGGCTATGATTTTTTCTTATTTACAGAATGATACTTTAGCACTAGAGCGTTTAAGTAAATATCCAGAAGAAGTGAAAAATTGGTTTAATATGGGTATTTTATATGCACGCATTGGTGAGTATCAACAAGCACAAAAATATCTTTTACAGGCTATTGAAGCAGAGGGGGAGAGTTTTCAAAAAAATTTAGCTTTAGAGCTTGTTATGTTAAAAGATTCACAATTTGAATCTGCGGGAAAAATATTAGATAAATACGCACAAAACAAAGAAGAAATTGATGCAAATCCTTATCCAATTATGCTAACTTTGCAAGATAAATTTTTTGATGTTAATATCGCGCAAAATCGTTTTTGGAATAGTTTTAAAGGACAAAAACTTAATGCTTATAAATTGCTTTATTATTTTGCGCCCTATAAGGTGTTTGATGCTAAAGAAGCTTTTAATGTGATACAAGAGGGTGGGCTTAATATCCATATTGAAAATTTACAAGAAGCAAAAGATATTTTGCTTAGGGGACAGACGATTTCGCGTGTGAATAAAAATATTGCTGATGCGATTTTGCAAACTTTAAATGGAAATATTAGAGAAGCAAACAAACTTTTAACAGAAGCATTAAAACGCTATCCAAACCATTCTATCTTGCATTATGATTTGGGATTAAATTATGCACAAATGGGAGATTTTAATAAAGCTTATGAGCATTTTTTGCGTTCTTTTCATTTAAATCCTAAGGATTTACAAGCTGGGATTTTTGCATTGATGAGTGCACAGCTTACTTTTAGAGATTATCAAAGATTGGATTTAGAGGTTAGCCAAGAGATTGCAGAAATGGGAGGAAGCAAAGAGGAGCAACAATTTATTTTAACTTTATTAAATTTTGTAAGAGATGGAGTTCCAAATATCACAGATTGGCTAGATATACAAAAGAGCAATCTTTCTATCTATCATGCACTAGACTATGTTTTAAGTGTATCTTTAAAGGATAAACAACGCCTAATTAAAGCTAGTTCTTCTTTGAGGGCAAATTTGCCAAGAGATCCTATTGCTAATCTTTTAGAGCTTTTAGCGATTAATTTTGAAGATAATCCAAAAGAGCTTTCTTTAAAATTGCAGTCTTTTTATAGGGATTCTAAAATCAATAAAGATCCTATTTACTATGGGGCTTCAGTGGTTAGAGAGATGTATATACAAATCGCCCATATTGCAGGAACGCTTCATTATGTGGAGGAGGATTTGGATAAGAAAATGATAAGCGAGCAAAAAGATGTGCGAGGAGTTATCCAAGCATTAGCACTTACATACATCTATTTGCAAGAATTTGAAAAGGCTTTCACTCTTTATAATAGCCTTTTAGATGATTTTAAAGAAGAGGATACGCAAACCTACTTTCTAGCAGCGATTGCAGCAGTAGGAGCAGGACATATACAAAATGCTTCTACACTTTTGCAACTCTCAAAACTAGAAGCCCCTACAAATTATGAAACAAGAATTGCTATAGGCATTCTCTACCAACAAGAGAAAAACTTTAAAGCCGCAGCTACACAGTTTAGAACCATAGGCGATGGAGTGGTAAGTTCTGAATATTTTGATTTTAAAATAGATAGCAGTGGGCTTTTAAACCAAAAATAGCTTTGTTTGGGTTGCTTCATTGCTTCTCCTTGCAATGATGTGATAAGAACTTCCTTGTGTTATTGTAGAGGTGTAAGAGTATGGTAGTCTATTCTCTCCCACTGCGAATAAGCAATGGCTAAGAAGGCAGTTCTACATTATCATAGCAAGCAGTGGAACGACTTGCATGGTAGCCTAAAGAGAGAATAATTAAGACTTCAAACTTTTATAGAAAGCCACAGCGGACAAGTCTGTTTTATAATGATAAAATTATAACTAAATGTAACTAAATGTAAAAACCCCTCTTGCAAATTTTGTAGATTTTATAAAAAAATAATTATTTTTGCCGATATAATGAATATGTAAAATAAATTTAATACAAAAGGAGGAAGGGTGAAAATTTTTAGGGTATTAGCAACTTTTTTGCTAGTGGGGAGTGTTTTAGCATTTAGTAGTGAAGTAAAAGTGGGTGAAAATATAAAAGGTAAAGAAGCAGTAGAAAAAATAAAAAACACCTCAAAAGATTTAAAGCCTACTCTTAAAGTTTCAAAAGCTAAGGAATTAAAATCTGCCATAGGGGGACAATATCCATTTAGCACATTTGAAATTGATACAACTAAAGAATCTTTGTTGGCTTTAAAAGATGCAAGTGGAAATCCTATTGTTTATATTGCATATACAAATAATGAAATTGTCAATACAGGAGATAAAATAGCCATTATAGACGCATTGCAAACAGAAGCAAAAAACTTCTATATCCAAGAATGGAATAGCCAAACTCAAAAGCTAGAAGGTAGAAATGTAAATGCTTATGAATATTATAATGGAGGGCATAATTTTAATGCAGCTTATACGCAATGGGGTAGGCCTCATAGCAATAGTTTTGGAATGTGGGTTAAATTTACAAATTATCCTAAAGAACCCGTTACAATTTTTTCAAGAGATGAGAATATAGAAAGTGTAAAGGGTTATAGAACCGATTATTTTCACTTTAGACTTTTATCTAGTGGATTGCTTTCAATCTCTTCAAAAATTACAGATTATTCTGTAGATGTGATAACTACCAAAAAGCCTATTCCACTTAATAAATGGGTATATATCCAAGCTACTCAAGAAATGCTAAATTATCAAATAGGTTGGAAAGCTCAAGATGGTAGCGATGAAGAGCTAGTAAGTGATACATTTGTAAAAGATACTTTAGAGATGAAAGATGAAGATCAAAATTTACCAAATTCAAAGTATAGTATCCAAAGAAATAGATTATTTGATTTAGACAGTATTAGGCTTTATTGCCAAAACAATCCAAATAATGTTGCTTTGCAAGAAGCTTTTTATAATCCAGAAGTTAAAATGTTTGAGCTTATGAATAATTATAATGCAAAAGAAAAATTACTTTCTTTTGCTTATTATAGACATGCAGATAAGGAGAATCAGCCAATATTTTATTCTATTGAAGTTTTGGCAGTCGAGGCTTACAATTTATTGGCTACTGGCAAATCAGATATTGTTAGCTATGAAGACTTTGATATTTATTATGATGAAAATACACTTAACATCATTGTTATAGATTTTAGAAATCACAGAAGGGGAGCTTGGTAATGGAAATTGGGAATCTAAAACTTTCTGCTCTTGGCTTAAATACGATAGAGAATATTAATAATAAAGTTTCTAATATTTCTTCTTTGAGTATCCCAGAAGATTTAAATGAGTTTAGTCATAAAGCTAAGTTGTATCAAAAGGTTCAAGGAATTTTAAGCAATGGTTATTTAGATAATGAAAAACGCAATTATTTTAGTCGCTACAATAATACACCTAAAGAAGGCATTGTTAGTGTTGATAATCCCTTAGGGGGTTATTTAAGCCAAAAAGGCAAAGACAAATACCTTGAAACCTCTATTGGTAAAGTAGAAGTCTTTTTAGATTTAGAAGATGATAATGATAAATATGGAGTAGGTGGTGTAAGCTATATGGGAGAGCTTATTAATTTAGATATTAATCAAGATGGATTTTTAGATTCTAGTGATAAATACTTTGATAAGCTAAAAATAAAAGGTGTCAATAAAGATGGAGAAGAATTTATCTATAAGCTTAGTGATGTTTATAGTTCTCTTGATTTATCAGAGTTTGTCATTACACAAAAAGATATTAACAAAGAAGATAAATGGAAAATACAATCAGGCACTAGCCTTTTTAGAGCAGAAGAAAGCTATCAGAAAGTAAAAGAAGAAGATATTAAAAAACTCTTTAAAACATATGGTGATGAAAAAGGTTATATTGATTTAACAAAAACCTATAAAGACAAATATGGAAATGAACAATATGTAAATGCAGAGCTTATGAATAATTTTAACTTTGCATTTATGGATAAGGCATTAAGTGGAGTAGAAAGATTAGAGCGATTTTCTATGGTAGGCACTACTAATAAAGAAGCAAAAGAAAGCTTATTAGGAAAGCACCCAGCATATGCCACAGCAGGAAATATCCAAAATCGTTTTAATCTAATGTATGAGGAATATTATTCTAATAAAGGCAAACTCGCCATTGAACGCGAATTCCAAGTAATTAGTGGTATGGCATTTAGTGAGAATAAATTTAAAGAAATCTATGAGGGGATTAACAATCCACAAACTATGCAAAAATACATAGAAGCACTAGATGGGGGATTAGATTCTGTAAATGGATTACAACTTAATAAAGATGGCTCTATCACTTTACACTTTATCTCAGGAAAGACACAACATATTAGTGAGCTTTATTCTAGTAATGGAGAATTTAATCTAACCAATAAAAACCAAAGAGCTTCTATGATGAGTGAAGCAGTTAGTATGGAAGAAGAAGATTTAAATAAGCTAGACTTTAAAGAAATAGGAATAGAACAAAATGGCTCTATCATCTCTTTAGCAGATTTAGGAGTGAAATTTATCCAAAAAGAAATCTTTAGTAATGGCAAAAGTGCCTTTATTTTAAATAAATATGATGGTTCTACAATCACCGTAAATAATCTTTATAAAATTAGGAATTTAGATAATTTAGAAAAATTACATTTTAAAGAAGAAGATAAGCTAAGGCCTAAATATGAGTGGGAGTTTTAAGCAAAAGTGCTTAAAATCTCTTTGAGCGTATTAGCAATATGGCTAATTTGTTCTTTTGTGATAATATAAGGAGGCATTAGATAGATGGTATTGCCTAAAGGGCGGAGTAATAATCCTCTTTTAAGTCCTGCATTAAAGACTTCTAGTCCTTTTCGCACATTATCAAATCCTTCTAAATCAAAGGCAAAAACCATTCCGCAAATTCTCATATTTTTAACAAAGCTAAAACGCCTAAGTTCCTGCATACTTTCCCAAATATATTCGCTTGTTTTTTTGTTATTAGTGATGACATCTTCTTTACTAAACAAATCCAAAACCGCATTTGCACAAGCACAAGCAAGGGCATTTCCAGTATAAGAGTGAGAATGCAAAAAGGCTCTATGCTCTTCATAAGGTGCGTAAAAAAGGTTATAAATCTCCTCCCCTACAACCACAACAGATAAAGGCAAATATCCTCCACTAATTCCCTTGCTTAAGCAAAGAAAGTCAGGCACAACTCCACACTGCTCGTATGCAAACATACTTCCTGTGCGTCCAAATCCCACAGCAATTTCATCAAAAATCACATAAATTCCATTTTCTTGACAAAGTTTTGTGGCTTCATAAACAAAATTTGCACTATACATATTCATATTTCCAGCACATTGGATTAGCGGCTCTAGTATAAATGCCACAATTTCATCTTTATGGGATTTAATAATTTCTCTTAGGGAACTTAAAGATTCTTCAAAATCTTCCCCTTTTGGTTCTTTAACTTTTAGGGTTTGGAGTAAAATGGGTTCATAAACTTCTTTATAAATGCCTACATCGCCTACGCTCAATGCTCCTATTGTTTCTCCATGGTAGGCATTTTCCAAAGAGAGAAATTTATTTCCTTTTTTGCCTTGATATACACAAGAAGCATAAGCCATTTTTAAAGCCACTTCAATCGCACTTGAGCCATTGTCTGCATAAAAGCATTTGCTAAGCTTAGAATCTAGCAAATTTATAAGGCGTGATGAAAGCTCAATAATAGGTTTATGAGTAAAACCTGCAAAGATTATATGCTCTAGTTTGTCAATTTGTTCTTTTAGTTTTTGATTGATATAAGGGTGGGAATGCCCAAAAATATTTACCCACCATGAAGAAATACAATCTAAATATTTATTCCCATCAAAATCATACAAATACATTCCATTAGCTCGTTCTATGGGGATAAGAGGGATTTTTTCTAAATGATCGTGCATTTGCGTGCAAGGATGCCAAATATATTTTAAATCTTCTAAGATGAGTGCATTATTTTGCATATTTTTCCCTTTTAAAATTTATGAATTATATATTTCTTTATTAAGAAGTTTTAGATTTTTATCTGTGCAAAGAGCAGCACTCATCGCACCAGAAACATTGCTAGCAGTGCGTGCCATATCAATGATGGGATCAATGGCTAAAATAAGCGTTAAAAGCCCAAAATATTCTCCAAAACCAATACCAGTAAGCATAATAGAAGCCGCCATCGTAGCACTTCCAGGAACTCCTGCAATCCCAATAGAGCCTAAAACTGCAATTAAAACTACCATTACAATAAAATTAAAATCAATCGGAGCTCCAATACTATAAGCAATAAATACAGCAGCAAGTGCAGGGAAATATCCAGCACAGCCATTTAATCCCATAGTGGTGCCAATAGAGGGAACAAAGTTTGCAACACTAGAACTTACACCAAATTTATTTTGCAAAGTTGTGATATTAAGCGGAAGTGTGCCAACAGAAGATCTTGAGCTAAAGGCAAATAGCCAGACAGGAAAGGCTTTTTTAGCATAAGTAATAGGATTTAATCCTGCACTTAAAAGCATTAAAAAATGCACTAAAAACATAATTAACATACAAAGATAAATAAGCCCTATAAAAAGTCCAGCAGTTTTAATTGCAGAAAATCCATTAGAAATAAGAACATTTGCTATCATACATACGACAGCATAAGGCATTAAACTCATAATAAAATCTGCAATATTCATAATAATTTGATAGAGTGCATTTATCATTTTGCTAAATATTTGGTGGGATTCTTGTAGATTTTCTTGTTTGTGTAAAGCTCTAGCACCAAATCCAATAAAGAAAGCAAAAATCACCACAGCAATAATATTATCCTTACTCATAGAATCAATAATATTGCTAGGAATTAAACCTAGAAAGATTTGTGTAATATTTGCTACTTCTCTAATTTCTCTCCCTTGAATAGAAGAGTTAAAGAAAGCACCTACTTCAAAATACCAGCCTAAAAACACTCCTATACTTGCAGCAATTGCTGTGCTTAATAATAGCCAAAAGATAGAGTAGCTAAGAAGTGAAGAGATTTTAATATCTTTTCCTATATCCATAATGACTTTAATAATAGAAATGCTAATAAGTGGTATCACAAGCATTTTAATAAGTCCAATAAAAGCAGAATTTATAAATGCAAGCCAAGTTTGGAATTCTACAAGCCAAGAGATACTTTTAATCTCTTCTTTTGTGGGGTAGTGGCAAAAATATTGGATTAAAAAACCAAGCACCAAGCCTATAAGTAGCGAAAAAAGCATACGCATAGAAAAATTAACACCCGCTTTTTTCATTTTATAAATCGCATAAAAAATTATTCCAAGCATTGCTAGGCTTAGCCATGTTTGCCAAGAGGAAAGTAATAAGAAATTATGAAGAAAGTTATTCATTATTTTACCTTAGGAAATTAAATATTTAAAATTTGAAAAGCTAAATCTAGCAAAAAAACTTTTAAAAATATCTTGTTTATTGAGGGGGAATAAAAATTTTATTGAAAATTTTAGATTTTTTAAAATAAAGTATAAAATGAAGTGGCGGACAGAGAGAGATTCGAACTCTCGGTAATCTTGCGACTACGCATCCTTAGCAGGGATGTGGTTTCAGCCAACTCACCCATCTGTCCATTCTGTGAAGCAGAAAGATGGAATTATACTTATCTAAACTTAAAAAATATCTTAATTTTTGAAATTTTAAATTGCATTTTTGCAAACTTTAAAGTAAAATGGTGTTTAAAATCAAGAATGGGTGTAAAGATTTATGTATTTTAGAATTTTTTTGTGTGTTTTTGGCTTATTTTTTAGTGCTTGTTTTGATGGAGACACAAAGTCCAAAATTGAAGAAAAACAAAAACAAATACCTAAAAAAGAAGATAATATTACACAAGAAGATTTAGAACAAAATCTTTTAAAAAATAAGCTTAAAGAAGAACAAAAGATAAGATTGGAAGAATTAAGCCAAGAATTGCATAATAAACAAAAAATAGAGAATATTAAAAGTAGTCCTTATGGCGAGGGGTTAAAAAAACATACAGAATTTTTTGAAAATTTCTATCACCGTAAGGATTTACCCAAAAATGCTACAAAAAATAATCCGCAAAATTTCCTAGATAAAGCCTATGAACATCAAAAAACACAGATTGAGCGTTTAAGAAAAGAACAAGATCGGGTTAATTAATTGCTTTTACTTATTCGTAAGTAATTTTTAAATATAATAAGCAGTTTTTTATAAAAATTAATTAAATAAGGTTAATATCAATAATGTCAAAACGAGTTTTAGTAAAATTTTCTGGTGAAGCGCTTGCAGGGAAGACTGGCTTTGGGATAGAGAGTGAGATACTAAATTACATTGCTTTAGAGCTTAAGTCTTTAGTGGATAATGGAATTGAAGTAGGAATTGTAATAGGTGGCGGAAATTTTATCCGTGGAGTTTCTGCATCAGAAGGAGGGCTTATCCGTAGGACAAGTGGAGATTATATGGGGATGCTTGCTACTGTGATTAATGGAGTGGCTATGCAAGAGGCATTAGAGCATCATGGACTTGATGTTAGAGTGCAAAGTGCCTTAGAGATTAAAGAGGTATGTGAAACTTATATCTATAGAAGAGCAGTGAGGCATTTTGAAAAAGGGCGTGTGGTGATTTTTGTTGCAGGAACAGGGAATCCTTTCTTTACAACTGATACTGCTGCTACTTTGCGTGCTGTGGAAATTGAAGCGCAAATGATTATTAAAGCTACAAAGGTAGATGGGGTTTATGATAAAGATCCTTGCAAATTTGAAGATGCAAAGATGTTAGGCAAGATTAGCTATGATCAAGCCTTAAAAGATAATATTAAAGTGATGGATGATACAGCCATTGCATTAGCAAAAGATAATGCACTTCCTATTGTGGTTTGCAATATGTTTAAAGCAGGAAATCTTTTAAAAATCATTCAAGAAGAAAAAGATGCTATTTATTCAATGGTATCTAATTAATTAAATTAAGGAGTAAAAATGAGAACAGAAGAAATTGCATCTAAGGCATTAGAAAAGGTTAATTTTGATAGATATTTATTGTCTAATATTCTTTTTGCAAGAATTGATGAGCTAAGTCGTGGAGCTAAACCACTAGTGAATAAAGATGTAAAAATTCATAAACTTTCTGATATTGCACTTTTGGAAGTTGCAGAAGGAAAGATTGGTTTAGAAAGAATAGAAGAACAAAAATAATTTTTGTGTAAAAAATAAAGAGGGTAGTTGTTTGGAGTTTTTTTTAAAAGTTGCACAAATTAATAATTCACAAAAAGCTTTAGAGCTTTTGTGTGGAATGATAGAAATCACTCCAAATATACAAAATGCTATTGATTTTGCCACTAGAGCACATCAAAATCAAAAAAGGAGAAGCGGAGAGCCTTATATTGTGCATCCATTACTCGTTTCTTGCATAGTTGCTTATTTTGGTGGTGATGAAGTTATGGTATGTGCGGCACTTTTGCATGATGTAGTGGAAGATACTGATTATACTTTAGAAGATGTGCGGAGAGATTATGGGGAAGATGTCGCTTCTTTGGTAGATGGACTTACAAAAATTGTTGCAATTAGGGCTGAAGAGTTACCTTCTTCTTATTCTAATGAAAAGTTGGTTGTTGCAGCACTTAGCTTTAGAAAAATGCTTATTACTTCTGTGAAGGATGTGCGTGTTTTAGTGGTAAAGTTGTGTGATAGAATGCATAATATGCTAACTTTAGACGCACTTCCTCCTAATAAGCAGCGAAGAATTTCTGAAGAAACACTTGTGGTTTATGCACCTATTGCACATAGACTTGGTATTTCTTCTTTGAAAAATGAGCTTGAAGATAGAAGTTTTTATTATATTTTTCCTAATGAATATAGAAAGATTAATGATTATTTTGCAAGCCATAAGCAAACTATACAATTAAAGTTAAATGCTTTTATACAAAAACTTAAAAAAAGTCTTATACAAGGAGGTATTCCTGAAAAAGATTTTACACTAGCAAGCAGAATAAAAAGGCATTATTCTATCTATCTTAAAATGCAAAGAAAAGGCATATCCATTGATGAAGTCTTGGATTTGTTAGCAGTTAGAGTAATTGTAAAAAGTGATTTAGATTGTTATAAAGCTTTAGGGATTTTGCATTTACAATTTAAACCCATTATGTCGCGTTTTAAAGATTATATTGCATTACCAAAAGAAAATGGATACCAAACAATCCATAGCACGCTTTTTGATGATTCTGCTATTTTTGAAGTCCAAATTAGAACAGAAGATATGCATAAAAGTGCAGAATATGGAATAGCAGCCCATTGGAAATATAAAACGGGTGGAAATAGCGGTCCTAGCCTTGATTGGCTCAATAAATTGCAATTTAAAAATAATTCTGCAGAGGAGTTTTATGAACTTGTAAAAAATGACTTATACCGCGAAGATATTGTTGTTTTTTCACCAGAGGGGGATAATTATTCGCTTCCTATTGGAGCTGTGGTGCTAGATTTTGCTTATGCGGTGCATACTGATGTAGGAAATCGTGCTAAAGAAGCTTATGTAAATAATCAAAAAACTTCTTTATTGACTACTCTAAAAAGCGGAGATATTGTTAAAATTATTAAGGCAAAAGATCCAATTTTGCGATGCTCTTGGATGGATGCTGTTAAAACTTCAAGAGCAAAAAGCCAAATTAAAAGTAATTGTGCTTCAAGAATTAAAGAGATTGAACGCTTAAGCACAATTAATATTATGGCAACAATTTTTGGCAAGAGTGCAGAAGAAATTGATAATTTTGTAAAATCTAATGGTATGGATGATAGCATTTATAAAGCTGCAAAAGATATCACTTTTTTAAAAGATATTAAAAACCGTATTAAAAACCACTATCGCCAAAATGCAGGATTTTTGGAGCAGATTAAAATTAGAATTTTGAAGCTTAAAGAATTGCATTTTGATAATTTGGTGATTCATACTAACCATACGATCAATCAAGCAGTATTTGATTATTGTTGTCATCCAAAATTTGGTGATGAAATTATTGCTTTTAAAAGTGGTTCTAAAGCTTTTGTGCATCATAAGCTTTGTGATAGAGCATATTTGGAAATCCAAAAAGGCGTAAAAATGCTTTATGTGGATTGGCTTCCTGATAAGCTACATATTTATAAG
Organism: Helicobacter valdiviensis; assembly: GCF_003245365.1. Classification (GTDB taxonomy): domain Bacteria; phylum Campylobacterota; class Campylobacteria; order Campylobacterales; family Helicobacteraceae; genus Helicobacter_D; species Helicobacter_D valdiviensis. The sequence continues at coordinate 42,769 of NZ_NBIU01000004.1, read as the reverse complement.
CTTATTGTAGCACTAGAAAATCAAAAGGGTGTTTTGGCAAATTTCTTGCAATTTTTAGCAAAGCGTGATATTAATGTTTTGGGTGTGGAACTTGGATCGCAAAAAAATACCTATATGACACATTGTGAGTTACGGTTTGAAACGAATATTAATGATGTTAAGGAAATTAGGACATTACTAGGTAACCATTATAAGATTGTTGATATTTATGCGCTAAAAGATGCGTATGCAAATTAAGGAGTAAAAATGAGTATAGAAACACAAATAAAACAAGCATTAGAAGAGATTAAAAGAGGCACACAAGAAATTATTGGCTTAGATTATATTGAAAAATTAGTGAGCGATTATTTTAAAGAGGGTAAAACCTATACAATAAAAGCAGGTTTTGATCCTACAGCTCCAGATTTACATCTAGGACATACGGTTCTTTTGCAAAAACTTGCAACTTTTCAAAAATATGGTGCAAAAGTTTATTTTTTAATTGGTGATTTTACAGGAATGATAGGGGATCCTTCGGGCAAAAGTGAGACAAGAAAACCTTTAAGCCGTGAGCAAGTTTTAATCAATGCTAAAACTTATGAAGAGCAGGTTTATAAAGTGCTAGATTCTTCTAAAATGGAGATCGTTTTTAATTCAAAATGGCTTAATGAATTAGGAACTCGTGGAATGATAGAGCTTTCTGCTAAGTTTTCAGTAGCTAGAATGCTAGAACGCGATGATTTTGAAAAGCGTTTTAAATCTCAAAGTCCTATTAGTATTGTAGAATTCTTCTATCCATTGTTGCAAGGCTATGATTCTGTTGCATTAAATTGCGATATTGAATTTGGAGGAACAGATCAAAAATTTAATCTGCTAATGGGTAGGCATTTACAAAGAGCTTATGGGCTTAGCAAAGAGCAGTCAGTTGTAATGGTTCCACTCTTAGAAGGCTTAGATGGAGTGCATAAGATGAGTAAGAGTTTGGGAAATTATGTAGGTATCACTCAAGAGCCTAAAGAAATGTTTGGAAGATTGTTAAGTATTTCAGATACACTTATGTGGCGTTATTATGAGCTTTTAAGCACAAAAAGTTTGCAAGAAATTGAAGAATTAAAAGAGGGAGTGCAAAAGGGTAGCTTACACCCTAAGAAAGTTAAAGAAAATTTAGCATTAGAAATTATTACGCGTTATTATAATGAAGAAATAGCTAAAGCAGCTCAAGAAGAGTTTATTAAGGTGTTTTCTAAAGATGAGTTGCCAAGTGATATGCCAAGTTTCAAAGCTCAAAGTGGAATTTGGATTGCACAGCTTTTAAAAGATTGTGCATTATGTGTTTCTACTTCGGAAGCTTTAAGGGCGATTAAGCAAGGTGGCGTTAAACTTAATGGAGAAAAGGTGCAAGATGAAAAAAGCACTCTCCAAAATGGCGAATATGTCGTGCAAGTTGGCAAAAGAAAATTTGCAAAAATTATCATTGATTAAAGGAAATGTATGGCACTTGAATTAAAACCATTAAAAATCGGAAAATACACGCTTCCTATACCTATTTTTCAAGGTGGAATGGGTGTTGGGATTAGTTGGGATAGACTTGCAGGAAGTGTATCTAAAACGGGTGCTATGGGGATTATCTCTTGTGTTGGGACAGGTTATTATAAAAATAGTGCTTTTATCCAAAAGACTATCAAGCACCGTCCTTTTGATACTATTAATTTTTATTCCAAAGAATCCTTATTTGAAATCTTTAAAAATGCAAGAAAAATTTGCGGACAAAATCCACTGGGGGCAAATATTCTTTATGCAATTAACGAATATGGAAGAGTAGTAAGAGATGCTTGTGAGGCAGGTGCAAATATGATTATTACAGGTGCAGGATTGCCTACAAATATGCCAGAATTTACAAATAATTTTCCCAATGTTGCATTAATACCTATTGTTTCTTCTGCTAAGGCTTTGAAGATTTTATGTAAGCGTTGGGAAGGAAGATATAAAAGAATTCCTGATGCAGTAATTGTAGAAGGACCTCTTAGTGGAGGACATCAAGGGGTGAGTTATGAAGATTGTTTTAAAAAAGAGCATCAATTAGAAGCTATTGTTCCACAAGTTGTAGAAGAGGCTAAAAAATGGGGAGATATGCCAATTATTGCAGCTGGTGGGATTTGGGATAGAGATGATATTGATAGAATTATGGCTTTGGGTGCTAGTGGAGTGCAGATGGGAACTCGTTTTTTAGGTGCTAGAGAGTGTGATGCAACTTACTATAATGAACTTATGCCTAAAATCAAAAAAGAAGATATTGAGCTTATCAAATCTCCTGTGGGTTATCCAGCAAGAGCAATTGTTACAGGTGTGATTAAAGCTTTAAGAGAGGGTAGGGCACCAAAAATTGCATGTGTGAGTAATTGTGTGGCACCTTGCCATAGAGGACAAGAGGCGAAGAAAGTTGGGTATTGTATTGCTGATGGATTAGGAGATGGTTATTTGGGAGATAAAGAGAATGGTTTGTATTTTACAGGAGCAAATGGATATAGAATTGATAAAATTGTAAGTGTGCAAGAAATTATTGATGAGCTAACCAGAAAATGAAATTTTTAGTTTTTTTGTGTCTTTTTAGTCTCTTATCATTTGCAGATGTAAAAATAGTTTCTACTAAACAAATACAAAATGGAGTTCTTTTAAATTTTAACCAAAACATTGCAGAAGAGAATTTTAAAAGTTTTGTTTTGGGTGGTGATAAAGAATTTCGTTATGTTTATGATGTGAATGCAGAGCTTTTAGGAAGTGCAAAAAACTTTAAATTTCAAGAAAATATTCAAATTAAAATTGCGCAAAATTCTAAAGATAAAGTAAGGATTGTAATTTCTAGCAATAAGAAACTAAAGATTACTCTAGAAGCTTCTAAAAAACAAGCAAGTTTTGCTATTTTAAATGCTAAAAGTGTTAAAAATACTCCTTCCATTGCTTCTTTGTTTGAAACTCCTAAGAGAACTACAAATCTTCAAAATACGCAAACAAGTATTAAAAGAAAAGTGGTTGTGATTGATCCTGGGCATGGGGGTAAAGATTGTGGTGCTGTGGGTGTTAGTAAGGTATGCGAAAAAAAGATTGTGCTAAATATCGGAAAGCATTTAAGAGATGAGCTTAAAAGACGCGGATATTTGGTCTATATGACAAGAGATAAGGATAAATTTATAAGCTTACGAGATAGGACGAAATTTGCTAACCAAAAAGAAGCAGATTTGTTTGTGTCTATCCATGCAAATGCGGTTGCAGAAAATAAAGAAAAATTGCAAGGCATAGAGAGTTATTTTCTCTCCACGGCTAGAAGTGAGCGTGCTAAAAAAGTGGCAGCATTGGAAAATAAAGATGATACTGAAGTGATGACTTATTTTTCTAGACAGTCTTTTTTAAACACTCTTAATACACAAAAAATTATCGCTTCTAATCGTCTTGCTATTGATGTGCAATATGGAATGTTACAAAATTTGAAGCCTAAATATAAAATTACAGATGGGGGAGTTAGAGAAGGACCTTTTTGGGTGTTAGTAGGAGCTTTGATGCCTTCTATTTTGCTTGAAGTTGGTTATCTTACACATCCTAATGAGGGCAAGAGATTAAACCAAAATACTTTTCAAAAAGATATTGCACAAGGCATTGCAGATGGTATTGATGGGTATTTTGCTAAAAATCCATAATTTTGAGGCGGTTTTATGAAAAAAATTACATTTCCACAACTTATTTTTTCTTCTTTATTTTTTGTTTTTTCTCTTTTTACTATTTTAATGTTGCTTTTAGCAGGATTTGTGGGGGATTTTAAGCAAATGTTTAGGCTTGTTACACAGCCTAATGGAGTATATTTTAGTATTGAGGTGGTGTTAATAGCGGGAGGTATTGTAGTTAGTGCATTTCATCTTGTGAGGATTTTTGTATCGCATTTGCCAAAGATTTATAGCTTTGTGATTGGAGTGGCTCTAATTTTTTTCGTATTTTTTTTATATTATGAAATTTTTGTATTTTCTAGGACATACTTTAATGGATTTTCTTTAGAAGATTCGTTGAAATTGATGCAAGAAAGTGTGTTTTATAAAAGTAAGTATCAAATGGTGCTAGATTATGGAAGTTTTTTATTGTTAGTTATTTTTCCAAGTATTATTTATTATTTTAATCTCACTTTTGATAAAAATACGCAACTTGGTAGAATCTTGCATTTAACACAACCAAGCTTTAATATTATGATAGGTGCAATGTTTGCTTTTGGTATTTCTCCTTTTTTTAAAGGCGGAGTTTTAGGGTATGTAGATTTTACCCTTTTTGTTTTAGGATTTTTAATTTTAAGCTATTTTGTGTTTAAAAGAAGAAATTTTTTTAATTCTTATGAGTTTTTTAATTTTTTCTTGTTAATAATTTTAAGTATGATTATGCTTGGAGCCACTTATACAAATGTTGATGGAGAGGCTTATTTTGAAATAAGAAAAGCCTTTTATGCGCTTATATTATTTGGCTGGTGTAATTCTTGGATGATGAAATTAACAACAAAGATTTAAAAAGGAATTAAAATGCAAAATAAACCTTATTTGAAAGAGTTTCCTAATGAGGAAGGATTTTTTGGGAGATTTGGTGGTAGCTTTGTAGATGAAAAAATTAAAAAGGCAATGCAAGAGATTAGTGATTCTTATAATTTGATTGCACAAAATAGTGATTTTATTGCGGAATTGAGAAAGATTAGGGAACATTTTCAAGGGCGTCCTACTCCCATTTATTTTGCACACAATCTCACAAAAGCTTGTGGAGGAGCAGGGATTTATCTAAAACGCGAGGATTTAAACCATACAGGAGCACATAAGCTAAATCATTGTATGGGAGAGGCACTTTTGGCAAAATTTATGGGCAAAAAGAAGCTAATAGCAGAAACGGGTGCAGGACAGCATGGAGTTGCTTTGGCTACTGCGGCAGCTTATTTTGGGCTAGAATGTGAAATTTATATGGGCGAAGTGGATATTTTAAAAGAGCATCCTAATGTTGTGCGTATGAAAATTTTAGGAGCTAAAGTTATTCCAGTAACTCATGGAGCTAAAACTCTTAAAGAAGCAGTAGATAGTGCATTTGAAGCTTATTTAAAAGATATGGAAAATTCAATTTATGCAATAGGTTCTGTGGTGGGTCCTCATCCTTTTCCTAAAATGGTAAGAGATTTTCAGGCTATTGTTGGAATTGAGAGTAAAGAGCAGTTTTTGAAAATGAGCGGAGAATTGCCAGATGTTGTTGTGGCTTGTGTGGGGGGTGGTAGCAATGCAATGGGGATTTTTAGTGCATTTGTAGATGATCCTGTGGAGCTTGTGGGAGTTGAACCATTAGGTAAGGGAAATGGATTTGGAGAGCATGCAGCTAGTTTAAGTTATGGGGAAGAGGGGATTATGCATGGATTTAATTCTATTATGTTGAAAGATGATGGAGGAAATCCAGCACCTGTTTATAGTGTGGCAAGTGGGCTTGATTATCCTAGTGTAGGACCAGAACATGCTTATTTGCATAGCATAGGAAGGACAAAAGTAGCTACAATCTCTGATGAAGAAGCTATAGAAGCTTTTTTCAAGTTAAGTCGTCAAGAAGGAATTATACCTGCCATTGAATCAAGCCATGCACTAGCTTATGCACTAAAAATCGCTCCTCACTTAAAAGGGAGAAAAATCTTAGTAAATTTAAGTGGCAGAGGCGATAAGGATCTTGATTTTATTGTTGAAAAATACGGCTATGGAGAGTAATTCTCCTAGACATTAGGCTGTATTCTTCTTAGTTTTAGAGATAGAGGAGGTATTTAAATAGAATAGCTTTCTTAGAAATATCTAATAAAATCTCAAAAGCGATATTAATCACATAAAAAGTTCCAATTTTAATTTCTAAAAACTTGATGCAAAGTAAAATGTTTAGTGTTTTTATCCTAAATAAATCTTTAAAAGCTGTGTAGAGATTAGTTAATATGATACTATAACCAATATATTCTATCCTAAAATCTAAAAGTGTTTTTAGCGATTACATTTTTGCTTAATAATTTTAACTTTTAATATAACTTTCTTTTTAGATATCTCTTAATCGTATTTTAACTATCTTGTATATTAAAGTATGTAGTCTATGATTTTGTAACTTTTGGAGATAATTATACAAAAACTTGAATATTTTGATTGTTTTTTAAAGCTTCTATAAAAATACTTTTAAGATTAAAGCTGTTTTGATATTTAAAAACAAAATACCACTTTTAATTTTAAAATTTCATTTTAATAGATAGTTAAATTGTTTTTAGTTTTTAGCAAGCTTGTAAAAATTATGAATTTATAAATATGGACTATTTAGGAAAGATAGCTTATATAAGACTGCAACTTGGTATCAAATTTATTATTAGGATTATTTTATGATTATGGAGGAGAATAAGAGAATGTATAAATATTTTTACATTGTAGATATTAGCAATTTATAGGATTACAAAAAAGCTAAAGATAATAGGGGTTAGGTTTTAATTGGAGTGTAGAAGTTATAATGCAAATAATTAATGCTTTAAAGAATATTTGTGGTAAATAAGTGTGTATTTATAGGAAGATTTAGCTTGAAAGAAAGTTAAATTTAAGGCTTAAAGCCTTAAGAAAGTTTAGAATTAATCTCTTGAACAATGTGAAAACCATGGTTTAAGGCTGCTGCAATAGAACCTCCATTTTTATAGAGAATATCACCAGCAATATATATTTTTTCCACAGAGCTTTGATGGTTTTCATCAATCTTTGGCACACCGTGTTCATCAAGTTCTAGACCACATTTTTTAAGAAAATCTACGGGTGCCATACCACCAATAGCATAGATAATTCTATCAAATACACTAGAACTACCATCAGTAAAATTTACTTTAGGTTTTCCATTTTTATCTTCTAGGCTTTCAATATCTACGCCTAACTTTGGGGTAATTTTTCTAGAATCTATACAATTTTGTAGATTGTCTTTATTGATTTGATTGATTCTTGAAAACTCATTACGGCGGTAGTTTAGCGTAAGAGGATTGCTCTCACTTAAAACACAAGCATACTCTACAGCAGAGTTTCCACCCCCTACAACTAAAATATGTTCATTGGGTAAAACACTATTGGGGTTAAAATTTACTAAAGAGCGAATAGAAGAAGGAATAGGGTAAGAAGGCTTGTTAGGTTGCCCCATTTTACCAATGGATATAATAATAAATTTTGCTTTAATTTCTGTATTGTTGGTTGTATGGATAATAAAAAAATCCCCATCTTTTTTAATGGATTCCACTTCTGTTTGGAATTTTGCTTCAAAATAATTTTTTTGAATAATTTCATCAAAAAGATCTAGCGTGCTTTCTTTTGTTCCATCACAAAAATAGATATTTCCATTGAGCTCTATTTTTTGTCCTTTGTAATCTTTATCTACGCGTTTGTTATCCTTATAAAATTTTCTAATTGTTGTGGAATGTCCTTCGCCTTTTTCAAATAAAATCACATCTTTAATGCCTAAGATAACAGATTCTACAGCAGAAGCAATGCCTCCAGGCCCTCCTCCAATGATTGCAATATTATAAATTTTACTCATTTTGTATCCTTTTTATTAGGTTTTGCATTTGCAGCATGTTGTAAATCCTCAGGAGAATCAAATAAAACGCCTTGCATCATCTTTTTTTCATCATCAAATTGTCCGTTTTTTAGTCCCCATACAAATGCAATAAGTCCTAAAAGTCCAATAATGATTGAGGTAGCAAGCATAATAGCTACCATAGCGGTATTCAAATTAACTCCTTAAAGAAAAGTTTTTAGAACTTCAATGTTCAAACCTAGAGCATTAGTGCTAGAGCCTATTTGCCTTTTAATATAGCGAGAATGAAAGCCCTCACACATAATGCAACCTGCTTTATTTTTCCAAAGATTACTTGAAAGATAATCTTCTAAATCATTGTCTTGAAATTTTTCAAATTCATAGTAAGTTGCACTAATGTCAATAAAAAATTTACTTTGTGAGTGATAAATCATACAAGTTAGAATGCTAAGGCAATTACCACTTTGGGTTTGCAAAAATTCTCTTGCCTGGCTTAGATTTTTTGCTTTTCTTTGCAATTTGTTCTCCACCATAACCACGCTATCGGCTATTAAAAGAGGCAAGGAAAGCCCATAAGTATCAATTGCACTCTTGTGCTTTCCTAAGGTTGCATGATAAACAAAATCCTTAGGATTATCTATTTGTAAGCTCTCTTCATCAAAAAAATTATCACTTTGGATAAAAGGTATATTATTCATCTTTAAAAGATGACTTCTTATTTTGGAAGTAGAGCACAATCTAAGCATATTTCTAACTTTTGTATAAAATAAAACTACTAATTATACTATTTTTTTACTAACAAAACTTAAAACTTAAAGATTAAAAAGTGATTTTATATAAAAAATTATGTAACAAAATATGTTAAAAATTTAAAATTCAACTTGTATTTATAAAAATATTGATATTATTCTAAAATATTTTAAGATATTTTTTAAATATTTTACTAATGGAAGTAAAATATTAGGGTAAATTATGGATTTTGCAAGATAAAAAACTTGCAAATTTAAGGAAATATGATGAATAAAATAGAAAATTTTATTGAAATTTTAAAAAGTAAAGAAAAGTGTTATACTTATGAATTTTCTGTGCCGATTAGCTTTGATTTAGAGGAACATTTTACGCTTTTAAAAAAAAGCAAAATTTTAGATGTGATAGATGCGTTTGTTTGCACTGATTCTCCTTTGGCAAAACTAAAGCATAATTCACTTCTTGCAAGTTTGAAATTGCAAAATCATTTTAATATCCCTTCTATCACTACAATGGCAATGAGAGATAAGAATACTCTTGCTTTGCAAAGTGAGTTAATTGGTATGAATAGTCTTGATTTAAGGCTTGTTTTAGCACTAACAGGAGATCCTTTAAGGCATGGGAATCAAATCCAAGCAAGACCAGTTTTTGAAGGAAATAGCCAGTTGCTTTTAAAGATTATTTCACAGCTAAACTCCAAAAAGGATATTAATGGAAAGGAAATTTTTGGCGAGAATAAACCTATTTATGCTTTTAGTGTCTTGAATGCTTATGCAAATAATAAAGATAATCTTTATAAAAAAATGTATGAAAAGATTAAAAATGGAGCAAATGCGATTTTCACACAACCCGTTTATGATTTGCAAAATGCAAAAGAGTTATTAGAGTTTATTAATTCTATTAATAAGGAACTGAATAAAAATTGTATGTTAGTATTTGGTTTTTTCCCTATTACAACTTACAAGACAGCACTTTTTTTACACAATAAGCTTCCAGGAGTTTTTGTGCCACAAGATTGGCTTATAGAGTTAAAAGAAGCGCAAAATACATACAATGAAGAAAAAATTGGCATACAAAAAAGCAAAAAACTTTTTAAAGATTTAATGAAGCTTCATCCAAAAATTCATATTATGAGTGCAAATAAACTAGAAATAATTGAAAAAATATTGGGTGAATTATGCTACAATTAGCAAATGGTTGATCGTCCTTTATTTTTGGCAACTGCTTGCCTAATAACTATTAGCATTATTTTTTCTTATTCGCTCTCAAGCTTTGCTGTGCTGTATTATGGTTATAGTTCTTTTCATTTTTTTTTAAGACAGCTTATAGCAGGAGTTTTGGGAATTATTCTTATGTGGTGGATTTCAAGAAGAAATCCTGATGCTTATGTGGTGAAATTTGGCTTTTTTTTATTTTTTGGTGGAATTTTTTTAATGTTTATTATGCATTTTTTGCCAGAAAGTCTTGCAACAAGTGCAGGGGGTGCAAAGCGTTGGATTAGACTTCCTTTTTTTTCCTTAGCGCCTGTGGAATTTTTTAAAATAGGTTTTGTGCTATTTTTGGCTTGGAGCTTTTCAAGAAAATTTTCTCTTTTGGAGCAAAAAAGTCTTAAAGAAGAGTTTTTAACTTTCTTGCCTTATGTTGGAATTTTTTTGATTGCTGTTTATTTAATAGCAATTTTGCAAAATGATCTTGGACAAATCGTGCTTTTAGGTATGACTTTGGCTTTAATGATGATTTTTGCTGGGAGTAGTTTTCGCTTTTTTCTTATGCTTTTAGTGGGAGCTTTTAGTCTCTTTTTTGTGGTGATTATTACAAGCACACATAGAATTATGCGTATTAAAGCTTGGTGGGCAGGAACACAAGATTTTATTCTCTCTTTATTGCCTGCTTCTGTGCAAAATTCTCTTAGGGTGGAAAATCTTCCAGAGCCTTATCAAATCCAATATTCACTAAGTGCAATTGAAAATGGAGATTTTTTAGGTAAAGGGCTTGGAAATGGGCTTGTAAAGCTCGGGTTTTTAAGTGAAGTGCATACGGATATTATTTTGGCGGGAATTACTGAAGAGATTGGTTTTTTGGGATTATTTTTTGTGGTGTGTCTTTTTATTTTTATGTTGTTTAGAATTTTTAGAATCGCTATCCGCTCTCAAAATACTATTTATTATCTTTTCTGTTCGGGGATTGGGTTAATTTTGGGTTTTTCTTTTTTGATTAATGCTTTTGGGATTACAGGGCTTATTCCTATTAAAGGAATTGCTGTGCCTTTTTTAAGTTATGGGGGAAGTTCGCTTCTTGCAAGTTGTATTATGATTGGTATGGTTTTATCTATTAGCAAAAAAACCAAATAACTTTAAGGCTTTTTGCTATACAATATAAACTTTTTGTGAAATTATATTTTTAGGAAGATTATGGAACAAGTCATTTTAAGCAATGAGCCCACATTGAGTGGCAATTTAACACAAGAAAATTTAAAAAAAGTTGCCAAAATGTATGGCACTCCCCTTTATGTTTATGATTTTGATAGAATAGAGGAGCATTATAAACAGTTAAAAGCAGCATTTTCAGGCAGGAAAGCATTGATATGCTATGCATTAAAAGCAAATTCTAATCTTAGTTTAGTGCAAAAATTAGCCTCTTTAGAAAGTGGGGCAGATTGTGTTTCTATAGGAGAGGTTAAACGGGCTCTTTTAGCAGGTATTCCAAAATATAAAATTATTTTTAGTGGTGTGGGTAAAAAAGATAGTGAGATTAAAGAAGCTTTAGAACTTGATATTTTGTTTTTAAATCTAGAAAGCAAAGAAGAGTTGTTTAGAGTGGAAAAAATTGCTAAAGAATTGGGCAAAAGTGCTAGAATTTCTGTGCGTGTAAATCCTAATATTGATCCTAAAACACATCCTTATATTTCCACGGGTTTACAAGAAAATAAATTTGGTGTTAGTGTTGAAGTAGCAAAAGAAATGTATGTGTATGCAAAAAATTCTCCCCACCTAGAGCCTATTGCTATCCATTTTCATATAGGATCGCAGCTAACACAGTTAGATCCCATTAAAGAATCTGCTAAAAAAATAGCTTCTTTAGCACATAGTCTTATTGCTTTAAAAATTGATTTAAAGTTTTTTGATATAGGTGGGGGTTTAGGAATTACTTATAAAGATGAGAAGATTATCCAGCCCTATGATTATGCACAAAGTATTTTAGAAGCTTTAAGAGGGCTTGATTTAACGATTATTTGCGAGCCAGGAAGATTTTTGGTGGGGAATTGTGGCGTGTTTTTAAGCAGTGTTTTGTATGAAAAACAAACCGATAAAAAACGCTTTGTGATTGTTGATGGTGCGATGAATGATTTAATCCGTCCTAGTTTATACAATGCTTATCATAAGATTGTGGCTTTAAAAAGTGGAGAACAAACAAAGGCAGATATAGTAGGGCCTGTGTGTGAGAGCGGGGATTTTTTAGGCAAGGATATATCTTTACCTTCTTTAGAACACAATGATCTTTTGTGTGTGATGAGTGCAGGTGCATATTGTGCGAGTATGGGAAGTAATTATAATACGCGTTTAAAATGTGCTGAAGTGGCTTTTGAGAAAGGCAAGGAAAAGCTTGTTAAAAAAAGAGAAAATTTTGAAGAGCTTATCCAAAACGAAAAAGAATTAATGCAAAAATAAGGGGGTAAAGATGGATTTAAGAGCTTTTAGAGAAGAAATTGATGGGATTGATAATGAGATTGTAGAGCTTTTAGAAAAGCGTATGGGGATTGTAAAAAAGATAGGAAAAGCAAAACTAAAAAGTAAAGCACCTATTTATCGTCCTGATAGGGAAAAGGAAATTCTTGATAGATTGGGGGCAAAATCTCTTAGTCTTCTTAATAAAAACGCAATTGAATCCATTTTTTTAGAAATTTTTGCAGTCAGTAGAAATTTAGAATTGCCTGAGCGTGTTTCTTATCTTGGTCCTCTTGGGAGCTATACACATCAAGCAGCTGAAAGCCGTTTTGGTGCGATGTGTGAGTATTTTCCTTGCAATACTATTGCATCCACTTTAAAAAGTGTGGAAGACAAACGCGCAAATTATGCGGTAATTCCTATAGAAAATAATCAAAATGGAGCAGTAGGGGAAACACTAGATTTACTTAAAAAAACTGAACTAAAAATCGTAGCTGAAATTTATATGCCTATACATCATTGTTTTGCTAGTCTTTCATCTAATCTAAAAGATATTAAAGTGCTTTATTCTAAAGATATTGCTTTTGGACAATGTTCGCAGTTTTTAAGCGAACATAGCCTAGATCATATTGAAAAAATTCCAGTAGATTCTACTGCGCGTGCTGCACAACTTGCATCAAGCGATGAAAAATGTGCTGCTATTTGTTCTCATATTGCCGCAAAATTATACAATACACCCATTTTATTTAATAATATTGAAAATAATTCTACTAATAAAACGCGTTTTATTATTGTAAGTAATTTTAAAAACCAAAAAAGCACACAAGATAAAACATCTATTTTTGCAAATTTATCCCACACAAATAAACCAGGGGCACTTTATAATTTGCTTTATGATTTAAAAGACTTAAATATTAATATGACTTCTATACAATCACGACCCAATATACAAAGTGATGGGGATTTTGGTTATTGCTTTTTTATGGATATTGATGGACATATTGATGATGACAATATTAAAGAGCTTTTTAAACGCTATCAAGATAAATTAAAATGGTTGGGAAGTTATTTAAGAAACTAATTAAGACATAAAAAAGTTTGTTTAATATCATTAAAATTTTGCTATAATATAGAAATTTTTATAAAGGGAATGTTATGGCTGAAGAAGTTGAAGAGAAAAAAGAATCTAAATTAGCAAGTTTGAAACAAAATAAAATGATACTTTTTATCATTATCGGAGTTGTTGCATTACTTTTAATTATTTTAATTGTTGTGGCTATCTTGATTTTTAGTGGAGGCGATGAGCAACCCCAAGCACAACAACAACCTCAAACAACACAGCAAGCAGGTGCTCAAGGGGGAGGTGGAAATCTTTTGAGTGTAGGGCAAATGTATCCTATGGATCAATTCATTGTAAATCTTATGACTTCAGGAGGTGGCAAGCGTTATTTGAAAGCCTCTTTAGCATTAGAGCTTAGTGCTCCAACTTTACAAACAGAATTGGATACCAAAAGAGATATTGTTCGCGATACTGTAATTACAGTTTTAAGCTCTAAAACTTTAGAAGAGATTCAAACTACAAAAGGTAAGCAGAAGCTAAAAGAAGAGCTTTTAGAGCGTATTAATGAATTTTTGGTAGATGGTAGAGTGGCAAATATTTTCTTTACAGACTTTGTGGTTCAATAAAGCTTGATAGATATTGGGGTAGATATTGTAGCAATCTCTAGGATTGCTTCTTATGTAGAGAAATTTGGAGAAAAAGGGCTTTTAAAATTTCTTTTGCCCAGTGAGATTGGTATTGCTAATAAAATAGAAACTATCGCAGGTTTTTGGGCTGCAAAGGAAGCTTGTGCTAAAGCTTTAAGATGTGGTATAGGCAAAGAATTAAGTTTTAAAGATATGCAAATTAGCAAAGATAATGCAAATGCACCCTTTTTAATCTTAAGTAAGGAAAAACAAGAATATTTTCAAATCTCTTCTTTATCTCTTTCTATTACGCATGATGGAGGTTTTGCTATTGCTGTTGTTGTATCTTGTAGAAAATCTTCCTAAACTTTGCAAGGCAAATAGAGAAGTAGAATTTTATGTAATTAATATAAAATTCTAGTTGTATTGGCATTAATTTTTTAGTAGGTTGTGGTAGTAGCAGCGAGTATTCTAAGAATACTGTAATATTAGATATTCTTAAAACCTTTTATATAAAGCAGAGAGATGTCAAATTATTTTTCATTCTTAGCAATGAAGAGCTAAATAAATAATAGGCTCAAGCTTTGTGATGGGTAATTTTAATAAAAACAATCAAAAAATTATTAGATATTAAAGTGATTAAAGAGGAATTATCTAAACTAGTCTATGCAACAGAAAGCTAAAAATATGAGTTTGTGAGTAATAAATACAAGATTTAGAGAAAGAAAACTATTTATATCTTCAAAGCCCTTAAAGCAAGAAGCAATCTTTTAAGAAAATACACTTAAAAATACTCACATTGTTTTAAATAATAGAGGTAATGATAAAGATAAAATGCAACCAAAAAGTATCATTTTATTTTTCTGCCGACAGAAAAAATTGCACTTTGATTTTAAGCAGTGTTATAGCAGTCTGCAAAATTACTTTGTAGTGTAAATTTATTAAGAATATTTAGGTTTGTTGTTGCTCTTGTTAGATTACCTTGCCATTTCATTTCTTGTAATGACAATGTATAGATATGCAATGAAATTCCACCTTGTCATTGCAAGACTTGGGCAAGTAAGTCGTGGCAGTCTATAGAGAATGCTAATTTAGTTATTTTTAGATTACTTCAGTGCTAAAGGGCTTTGCAATGATATTGGATTTGCTTTGTTGTTTTACTCCTTGTAATGATGGGGAGTGAGTAGATTGCTTTGATGATGAAATCACTTTGCAATGACTACCCACCTTATTATTGCAAGCTAGGTGAAGCAATGAAGCAATCTAGGTGATTTAGAATAGCACGCAAAACCGCATTTTGTTTGTGATAAAAAGATAGTTCTTTTAGTATTATAAATTACACTTACAGCAACAAAAAGAGATTTTTATATTAGGTGTTGGCTTTTTTTGTTATTTTGAGGCTTTAACTAAAGAGACTCTTAAAAAGCTCTCCAGCAAAAGAGATTTTACTTCACTTAATAGAATAAAGAAAGGAGGCTAATATTCTAAAAGTGGAGCATTGGTAATAGAAATTTTCATGGTGAGATTGGTGCAAGAATATGGTAATCCATAAAGAGTTACTAAGAGAGTTGTAAAGTGTTTTTATGGATTATTGTGTAAGGTGTTGTCCTTGTTTGTGATAAAGTTTTGATCTTGCTACTCTTGGTGGTGATGTAAAAAGTGCATTGTAGTTTTTTCTTGATGCTACCAATTTTTTTAAAAGCTAGCAATTTAGAAGAATTTATATTTTTAAATATTTTAAGATTTATTTTTTGAGTAAATTATTAAAATTGTTTAATCTATTAAAAGAATAAAATCTAGTTAAGACTTTTGTGTAGGGCAAGAATGTAAATCAATAAAAAGTAAGTTGCTAGAGTGAGTGGATAAATTTATTTTTTGTAACAGGAATTAAAGAAAGATGATGATGTGTTAAGTTTCTATTTGATTCTTAGCTTATAAATAAAGAGTGGAAAGGGTTTGCAAAGCTAAGCTTTGCAATTTAGGCTCTTGAGCCTTTTAAATCATGGATTACAGCAGTAGTCCCTGCAATATCACTAAGGATAGCACATGCACTCTCATTAGCACTTCCCATAGCACAAGCTACCATTGTTGTAACTCCACTTGCTAAACCTGCTGCATACATTCCCTCTTTAATAAGATTTCTTCCGCTATTTTCTAGCATAATTTTGCCAGGTTTTGGCATTAAAGGATGGGGTTTTACTTTATCTTCTAGGCCTTTAATAGCACACTCGCTAGCTCCTGTTGCGACGATTATATAATCAAATTTGCCAAAAGTTTCTCCACCTGCTACTAAACTAAAATCTCCCTTGGAACCTAAAATCTCTTCCACTTTCTTTTCTAGATAACTAACTTTAGCTAAAGAGTTAATTTGTGCTTTGGTATTTTCTATGATTTCTTTACCTCCAATACCTCTAGGAAATAAGGGGACATTATAAATTTCAGCTTTATATAAATCTGCTTTAGCTCCACCCTCATCAAAGATACTGATTTCAAAATTCAATTCATTTTTAATAGCACTTGCTAAAACAAGAGCGGAGCTTAAACCTGCAATTGAACCGCCAATAATTGCGACTTTAATATTTTTCATTGGAATTCCTTTTCAAAATTTAAGTAACATTTATAGCCAAAAATGGCTAAAAGAAGGTTAAATTTTGGCTTTTTTATGGTGTAGATGAATATAGAGTTGTAAAACTTCAAGACTTGCAGGAGTAATACCGCTAATTTCACTAGCTTCAAAAAGGCTTTTTGGAGTGAATTTTTTTAGCTTTTCAATGACTTCTAGGCTAAGCCCAGGGATAGAATCATAGCTAAAATCTTGTGGGATTTCTATGCTTAGCATTTTATCCATATTGTCAATCAAGGCTTGTTGCTTTTTGATATAGTTTTTATATTTTGCTTCTATTAAAAGTTCTTCTAAAGCGCGTTTAGAATAGTTTGCAAAAGGCGTTTTTATAAGGGTATCAATTTTTAAAAGCTTTTCTAAATCAAAACTTCTGCGACTTACTAGAGTAATCCAAGTGGTTTTATCACTGATTTTATCTTCATTGATGGAGTTTAAAAAATTTAAAACTTCCAAAGTAGGCGTGATAGGGGTAGAAGATAGCCATTCTAGCCCCTCTTTGATATTTTGCTTATCTTTTAGAAGTATTTGATAGTCTTCTTTGTCCATAAGTCCTAGATTGTAGGCATATTCCCCAAGTCTAAAAATCGCATTTCCTTCACGCAAAAGTAGTCTATACTCAGCACGAGAGCTAAACATTCTATAAGGTTCTTTTGTGCCTTTGGTAACTAAATCATCTACCAAAACTCCAATATAGGCTTCATTGCGTTTTAAAATAAAAGGGGGCTTGTTTTGTAAGGCAAGCACAGCATTAATACCAGCATAGATTCCTTGTGCAGCTGCTTCTTCATAGCCTGTTGTTCCATTGATTTGACCTGCACAATAGAGATTTTTGATTTTTTTGGTTTCAAAAGTATGTTTTAAATCTGTGGGATTGATATAATCATATTCAATAGCATAGCCATAGCGAACAATTTCTGCATTTTCTAAGCCCTCAATACTTCTAATCATCTCTTCTTGCACATCAAAAGGGAGCGAACTTGTAAGACCGTTGATATAGTATTCATTAGCTTCTTTGGTTTGCGGTTCTAAAAAGAGTTGGTGGCGTTCTTTATCGCTAAAGCGATTGACTTTATCTTCAATACTGGGGCAGTAGCGTGGGCCTATGCCTTCAATTTGTCCAGTAAACATTGGGGCTCTATGGAAGTTGGAGCGGATAATTTCATGTGTTTTTGCATTAGTATAGGTTACATAGCAGGGGAGTTGTGTGGGGTTAAATTCTGCATTGTTGAGTTCTTTTTCTGTTTTGTGGCTGAAAAAGGGTGCAGGATTATCACCATGGTGTTGTTCTAGATTGCTAAAATCAATACTGCTTGCTTTAATTCTCGCACAAGTTCCTGTTTTTAGCCTACCTACATCTAAGCCTAAATCTTGCAAACTTGCTCCAAGCTCAAGTGAGGGTGGTTCTCCTGCGCGCCCATTACTTGAAGTGTGTTCTCCTATATGGATTTTGCCACGCAAAAAAGTTCCTGTGGTTAAAATAACCTTTTTAGCATAATATTTTTTACCAATGGAGCTTATTACGCCTTTAACTTCATTATTTTCTACAATTAATGAGTTTATGCTTTGTTGGGTAATTTCTAAATTTTTAGTGTGGTAACATAAATCTCTAGCAATAATTTTATATCTATCCATATCAATTTGTGCTCGAGTGCCTTGCACAGCAGGACCTTTAGAAGCATTTAGTGTTCTAAATTGGATTCCGCATTTGTCTGTAATATAGCCCATTACACCACCTAATGCGTCAATTTCTTTTACCAAATGTCCTTTGCCAAGTCCTCCTACTGCTGGGTTGCAACTAGCAGCACCAATTTGCTCTACTAAAAGGGTTGCAAGGAGAGTTTTAGCTCCCATTTTTGCACATACAATAGAAGCTTCAATTCCTGCGTGACCGCCACCTATTACAATTACATCATAATCCATACATTTCCTTAAATTCTTCTTCATTTAAAATTTTAATACCCAATTCTTGTGCTTTTTTAAGCTTGGATCCCGCATCTTCTCCGCACAATAAAAAGTCTGTTTTTTTAGAAACGCTAGAACTGACTTTCGCACCTACTTTTTCTAAAAGTTCTTCATAAAATTCTCTTTTTTGTGAGAGTGTTCCTGTGATAACTAAAGTTTTTTCATTAAAAGGAGAGAGGGGCAAATTAGAAGTTTGGGCTTGCACATTGGGGGTTAAGATGGCTAAAAGATTAAGAATCCGTTCTTTGTTGACTTGTAAAAATTCTACTAAAGAATTTGCCATCTCTATTCCAAAACCATCTAAAGCCATAAAATCTTCATGCTTTTTTAAATAAAAATCTAGCCCAAAAGTATTTGCGATTTTTTTACTAGCACCCTCGCCAATATGTTCAATGCCTAAAGCATTGATAAAACGCCATAAATCCACCCCTTTTGTATCTTTGATGGCTTTTAAAAGATTATTGATTTTTTTCTCTTTAAAGCCTTCAAGATTTTCTAAATCGCTAAATTTTAGAGAGAATAAATCCTCAATGCTTTTAATTTTTCCCATATCATAAAGAAGTTCTACGATTTTATCTCCTAAACCATCAATATTAAGAGCTTTTTTACTTGCAAAGTGGATAATAGAATTTTTAACTCTTGCTTCACAATTTAAATTTTGGCATTTAATGAGCTTTTCTTCTATTAACAATTCTTTGCCACAAATAGGGCAGTGGGTTGGAACTTTGCAAGGTTTTTGTGTGCCATCACGCAATGCAGGGAGAGATTTTATAATTTTTGGTATCACATCTCCACTACGGATTAAAATTACACTATCGTTGATTTTGATATCTTTTTTGCTGATTTCATCAAAATTATGTAAAGTAGCCCTGCTAACCCTTGCACCTTCAATGAATACAGGTTCTAAAATTGCTACAGGGGTAACCACTCCACTTCTTCCAACTTGTAAGGTAATATCCAGTATTTTAGCCTTTTTTTCAATAGCAGGGAATTTATAAGCACAAGCAAATCTTGGAGATTTTATTGTGAAGCCTAAATTTTTTTGTAAAGTAATGCTATCTAGTCTAATTACCATTCCATCAAGCATAATAGGGTAGGTATCTCTTTGTTTTATTAGCTTACTATAAAGTGCTTCAATCTCTTCTAAACTTTTACAAATTTGTGAAAAAGGAGAACTAATAAAGCCAAAACTTCGGATTTTTTCCATAAGAGCAAAAAAGCTATCTTCTTGTAAGGTGCAATATCCTACACCCCATGGGATAAATTGTAATTTTCTCTTTGCGGTGATGTTGCTATCTAGTTGCCTTAGGCTTCCTGCAGCTGCATTGCGTGGATTTGCAAAAAGATTATCACCATTTGCTTCCCTTTCTTTATTTAAAATTTCAAAATCATCTTTAAAAATTACACATTCTCCTCTTATTTCAATGCGTTCTTTATAAGGGATGGATAAGGGAATACTTTGGATAGTTTTAGCATTTTGAGTAACCTCTTCACCTATGAAAGCATCTCCTCTAGTGGCTGCTTTTATAAGAATTCCATTTTCATAAAGAAGATTGAGGCTTGCTCCATCAAATTTTGGATCTAGACTATAAGTAAGATTAGAGCCATACTTTTCCATTCTATCCATCCAAGCTTTTAGCTCTGTGCTATCAAAAATATCATCTAAGCTCCACATGCGTTCAATATGGCTAGATTTGCTAAAGGAATCTAAAATTTTATCCCCGACCCTTTGTGTTGGAGAATCTTTGGCACAAAGTTGTGGATTTTTTTCTTCAAAATCCTTAACTTTGTGGTAGAGCAAGTCATATTCTTCATCACTTGCTAATGGATCATCAAGAACATAATAATGTTTAGCCCAAAGATTTAGGGTTTCTATGGCTTTTAAGTATTCTAAATGTTGCATTATAGTTTTAACTCTAAAGCCTTGTTGTCCATAATGCTAATGCCCTTATTTAGTGTATCTTTAGCAATTTGTTTGGCAGCTTCAAGAGAATGCATTTTGTAAGTGCCACATTGGAGTTCATTGGCTTCTGGGATATTATCTACTTTTAAAATATCTTCCATACTTGCTTTCCAAGCATTTTTTACGGCTTCTTCGCTGGGTTTTCCAATAAGACTCATGTAAAAACCTGTGCGACAACCCATAGGAGAAATATCAATAATTTCTACTTCATTATTGTTGAGATGATCTCTCATAAAACCTGCAAATAAATGCTCTAGTGTATGAATACCTTCTTGTGAAAGGATTTCTGCATTAGGTTTGCAAAAACGCAAATCAAAAACGCAAATTTCATCTCCACTTTTTGTATGCATTACCTTGCCAAGTCTTACTGCGGGAGCTGGCATTTTGGTATGATCTACTTTGAAACTATCTAAAAGAGGCATAATATTCCTTTGTCCGATAAATTTTTATGCAATGCTATAAAAAAATAACCTATAAAGAGATTAAAAAGAGTAATTTTCTAATTCTTTTAGAATTTTTAATGCCATAGAAGAAAGAGGTAAGGAGTTTAACTCCTCTTTAGAAAAGAATTCTAAATCTTGATAAAGATGAGTAAGGAGAGTTTTGGCATTTAGCGGATAAACAAAAACTTGCAAGCGGTATTTTGTGTAAGTGTGATTGATACTAAAGAGGGGATTAAAATCGGGAATATCAAGCAAAGAAGGAAAATTGTAAAGATTAAAATAAAGTTTTTCCTTGCTTTTAAGAAGGGCAATTTTATCTCCTTTTGTAAAAAGTGCTAAATGTAATTGTTGCTTAATGCTTGCTTGTTTTTTTGTAATAGTAAAAGTATAGGGATCTGTTTTGCCTTTACAGTAGGGATTTAGGGGGCAAATTTTGCATTTTGGATTTTTGGGAGTGCAGAGGAGTGCGCCAATATCTAGCAAAGCTTGATTGTGTAAAAAGGGTTGTTTGTGGTTTAGTAAAAGCTTTGCTTTTTTATCTAGAAGTTTTTGTGTAATTTTTTCTTTTGTGGGAGAAAGTGCAAAAAAACGCAGTAAAATTCTTTTAATGTTGGAATCTATAAAGCTAACAGGCTCATCAAAGCCAAAGCAAGCAATTGCACCTGCTGTATAAGCACCAATTCCTGGTAATTTTTGGAGTTCTTTTATATCTTTTGGGAGTTTGCCTTGTGTGATTTTGGCACATTTTAAAAGGTTCCTAGCGCGCGAATAATATCCTAAGCCCCTCCAAGCAAGAAGCACTTCTTCTTCTTTTGCAAGGCTTAAATGAAAAAGAGTAGGAAATTTCTCCAAAAAAGGAAAATAGAATCTTTCTAATACGGGTTTAACTTGTGTTTGTTGGAGCATAAATTCACTAATTAATACGCGATAGGCTCTCTCTTTATGTGTGGTGTCTCTCCAAGGAAGAGAAGCCCTCCCTTCTTTTTTATACCAAGAGAGTAAAGAGGCGTGTAGTTTAGAGAATTCTTTAGTATCCATTAAATAAAGGGTAAGATTTCTTGTTTGTAGATTCTTAATTGTTCTTTGGCTTCTTCTAAGTTAGGTGTGAGTAATTTTAGGGCTAAAGTGCTAAAGGGGATCTCTTTTTGTAGATTTTTGATTTGCTCAATGCAATCTTTTGGTGTTCCTACAATTAGATTTTCTAAAATTTTATCTTTATTAAAAAAATCAGCCCTAAATTCCTCATAATCACTTGTTTTAATAATGGATTCAAAAGTTGGGTTTTCTTTGTTGGCTTTTAGCATTCTTTGGGCGAAAATATCTACTCCTATTCTTGCTTTTTCTTCTGCACTTTTCCTGTCTTTATCTACATAAAATGCTCTTGCTAGAGTGAATTCATAGGGTTGTTTGCTGTGTGTTTTAAAAAATGTGTGGATTTCTTGGGCTCTTTTTTTCTCTAAAGTTAAAGAGCCTAGAAAATTATAACCTGCTTTAGCAGATTTTATCAGTGTTTCTTCATGATCGCTTGCTACAAAAAAAGGAATGAGATGAGTGGGATGCGGACAAATACTTATGTTATTGATTTCAAAATATTTTCCATCATAGCTAACTTGGCTTTTGTATAAAAGTTCATGGATAATCTCTGCATTTTCAAGCATAATTTCTCGGTTTGTTTCAGCATTTGCTCCCATAGCAATGTCAAAAATGGGGAAAGCTCCTCTAGCAAAACCAAAAAGAAATCTTCCTTTGCCTAAAATATCTAGAGTAGCAATTTCTTCGCTTAACTTAATGGGGTGGTAATGAGGGAGTAAGATAGCAGCACTACCGATTTTGATTTTTTGGGTGGTGGCTAGTGCATAACTTAAAAGGGGTATAATAGAAGAGCAAGTAGTGAAATTGTTAAAATGATGTTCCCCAATCCAAGCTTCATCAAGTCCTAATTCATCGCAATACCTAATGAGTTCAAATGTGCTATGGAGTGCGTTTTCTTCATTGTTGTTCCAATTTTCCATAAGTGTGAAAATACCACTTTTCATTTTGTTTTCCTTATTTTAGTATAAAACTTATATTAATCTTAGCAAGTTTTCCTTATGGCTTTGCTTAATTTAAGAGGTGCTTTTAAAGTGATTTTTAGCAAGTGTTTTAATTTTATGGAAGATTGTATCAAAATCTACCCCATAAACTCTGCCTTCCCCAATGGTAGTAAAAAAATTTGTATCTCCTATAAAGCGTGGGATAAGGTGTAAATGTAGATGTTCTGGAATACCTGCTCCTCCTGCCTTTTTGATATTAATGCCATAATTTACTCCTTGTGCGCCAAATTCTTCTAGGAGTGCCACCCCTTTTTGTCCTAAGGTTTGTAGATGCAACCAAATTTCACTTTCTAAAGTAGCAGGAGAATTGGTGTGGATATGGGGAATGATTAGAAAATGTCCAGGAGTGTAAGGGTATTTATTCATTACACAAAAAACCTTATCATCGCGATAGAAAACTCTATTTTGCTCATCTTTATCTTGGTTGCTTGAAAGATGGCAAAAAATGCAATCAGCTTCTTTACAATCTCCAAAATAATCTGCTCTCCAAGGTGCATAAAGATATTCCATAATTCCTCCTTTAAATATAGCTTGGAGCATCGTTTGCAAAAAGAATCAAATCTCCATCGTGTGTTAAAGATTTTAAAAGATTTTCTATGTGATTTTTGTCTTTTAGGATAATTTTTTGGGGAGAGTGGATATTGTTTTGGAGAATTTTAGAGTTTAGTTCTCCTGTAATAATAGCAATATCAAAAACTTTATCAATAGCTTTTGCAAGTTTTATATTAGATTCTTCATTGCTCTCTACTAATCCTGGAGTTACAATGATTTTTTTGCCCTCATGCAAAGAAGAAAGACGAATAGCTTCTAGCATTCCATCAAGATTGCCATTGTAGCTATCATCTAAGATAAGTTTTCCATTTACATTGATTTTGCTAAGGCGATGGCCTGTAGGTTCTAGTTTGCTAACAAGTTTTATGATTTCTTTGGTTTCAATTCCTAAATCTTTTGCTACAGCAATTGCAGCACCTATATTAATCACATTAAAAGCACCTAAAATTTTTGTGCTAAATTCTACTTGTTTGGAATCTAGCTCTAAACTAAAAGTTGTTCCCTCAAGTGTAGCGTGGATATTTTTAGCATTATTAGGAAAGTAGCAAATAGGTGCAAGGCATGTGTTTGGAGGAGTATTTTTTTCATAAATATAGGCTTTTTGTAAGCAATAGCTCTCTAATATTTCATATTTTGCAGCATAGATGGTTTGAATATCTTTAAAATATTCAATATGGGCTTCACCAATTTTTCCCACCACTGCAATTTGTGGGGAGATTAAATCTATAATTTCTTTAATATTGCCAACAGTTCTTGCACCTGCTTCTACAATGTAAATATCTGTAAGAGGTGAAAGATTTTGATTAATATCAGCAATAATGCCTGTTAGCGTATTTACGCTTCTTGGTGTGGCATAGACTTTAAAATTTTCATGCAACATTTGAAAAAGGAAATTTTTAAGACTTGTTTTTCCATAGCTTCCTGTAACTGCAATAACTTTTAGATTTGGCATAAGATCTAATTTTTCTTTAGCTAATTTTTTATAGCGGTTTAGCAAAATCTTTTCTAAAAGATTGGAAAGAATTAAAGAAATAGGTAAAGGCAAGAGATAAACACATTCAATTAAAGGAGTATGGTGGTTGTCTAATTCCACATTCAAAAACAACAAATCATTAAAAAGAATAAAAGAAATATAGATGAAGAAAAAGCGTAAAACTCTACCAGTAAAAACTAACTTTTTACTTAGATTAAAAGCCCAAATTGCAAGTGCAATGATATAGAAATAAAGAACCAAATAAGAATAAATATTATCGGGAATAAAAATAAAATAAACTACTGGTAAAACAAAATAAAGAATGTGCCATTTAAATTTATGGTGTTTAAAAACTACTCTTAAAAATTTATAATGGTACCATTGGAAATTTGTAATCACATAGTAGCCTAATGCTATGAGAAACACCCAGTGGGTAAGCATTAAAAAATAATCAAATGTTTGCATTAATTTCCTTTAAAGTAGAATTTTTGTAATAGAGTTTAAAAATTTCTTCTCCTTGATTTGAAAAAAAGAAATGATCTCCTTTTAGAATATGAAAGTAGGAAGTTTGGACCAAAGAAGCAATGGTTTCTCCACAAATTAAAGGGGTGGTAATATCTTCTTTGCCCCAAAAAATATGTGTTTTATTGGGAAAATTTGCAAAAAGAGTAGAAAAATCTTCATCCACAACATTTTTAAAGGTTTTATACATTGTTTCAGGCATATTTTGCACATCTTTAGAACGCAATAAGGTGCGGAATTTTTGTGATAAGAAAGGTGCAAATTGGTTAAGCATTTTAGTAAGAAAAATCTTGGATTTTACTTTTAAGCTTTTTTCTAGCACAATTCCAGCACTACTTAATAAAATGAGTTCTTGTGGGAGAAGTAAAACCCCTATTTTTCCTCCAAAACTATGTCCTATTAGTAGATGCTTAGAAGCTTTAAGTTTATTTAAAAAGATTTCTATAATATTAGCATAATCTTGTGTTCTTAGTGCAATATTAGGTTGTGAAGAAGCTCCAAAACCAGGTAAATCTATATAAATATGTCTAAAATCTAAAAAATAATTACCAAAAGCTTGTTTCATAAGGTTTTTATTAGAACCCCAGCCGTGTAAAATAATGAGATCTTTTTTGTTAGTGGGATATAAAATCTCATAAGAGATTTCAAAAGGATTGTTATCATAAACAAGAGATTTTAGAGCCACTATTTTCCTTTAGCAAATTGAATTTTGTGTAAAAATTCATAAGCAATTCTTATGTCTTTTGGTTTTGGGAGTGCTTTGCTTAAGTCCTCTAAAGCAGTTTTAAAATCACTAAAGAGATAGTTTGCTAGACTGCCAGGAATAGGATTGATTTCATTAAGATAGCATTCTTCATCTTTAATGAAAAAATCACATCTTATTAATGCACCCTCAAATAAATGGTTGTAAATTTTGGCAAAGTTATCTTTTAGTTTTTCTTCTAATTGAGGTGTTAAATTGGCTTTTTGTATTTCTTTGGTGCGTGAAAAATCAAGATATTTTTTATCAAAATCTAAAAACTCTTTTTTTTGTGGTTCTTCAATAATGGAAAATACCAAGCCATCTTTTCCTTTGAAGCCTGCTAAATTATATTCTTTAATCCCATTGATAAAAGGCTCTATGAGGACTTTTTCATCAAATTCAAAAGCAACTTCAAGAGCATATTCTAGTTCTTCTTGATTTTTGGCAAGTGAGATACCAATAGAGCTTCCAAGTCTTGCAGGTTTAATAATTAGAGGAAAGGTAAGATTAGAAGGTATTTCTTCGTGTTTGTAAAGAATGGTAAAGGGAAGAGATTTTACATCTCTATTGTAGCAAAGAAGTTTTGTAAGTTCTTTATCAAAGCTTAATACGCAAGCAGAATTGCGTGGTCCAATAAAAGGAATTTTGAAAAAATCTAAAAGAGAGGCAATTTTGCCATCCTCTCCATCTCCTCCATGGACTAAACAAAGAATTGTAGGGAGCAATAAGGGTTTGAAACCTAAAAAACTTTTTTGGTAAAATCCTCCAGACTGTAAGTAAAGTTTGGTGCATTTTAAATAATTTTTTTGAGAAAAAAAAGTAGATTGCATTTTGTCTTTTGGTATGAGATAAAAATCTCCCTGTCCATCTAAAAAAATAAAATGCTCAAGGTTTGGAAGTAGTTTTTTTAAAGAAATTGCACTTACAATACTAATTTCATGTTCGTAAGAATTGCCACCAAATAAAATACAAAAATTCAAAATCTATCCTTTAAGAGTGATTTATAAAGAGAGTTTAGAATGATACCAAAACTTTATAAAACTCTTTAATAAAAGTTAGGAAAATTTAGATAATTTTTTTAGGAATATAAGAATGCAGATGGACTAAAATTTCATAAGGAATGGTGTTAAAGGCTTTTGCAAAGGCACTAACATCTTCAAAAATGCAAACTTCTTCTTGTATGCTTTGTATGCTAATGCAGTCCATAGAGGCACGCGGATAGATTTTGTAGCCTTCTTTTGTTTTTAATTCCATTCCTTCTTTTATTCTAAAAAATCCATCTCCATAGCCTATATCATAGGTAGAAATTTGTGTATCCTCTAGCACTTTAGAAGTTCCGCTATAGCCTATAGTTTGTCCTTTTAGGAGAGAGCAGGTAGAAATTTTGTAAGCCCAAAGGGAAGCAATAGGTTTTAGATTGGGTTTTAGATTGAAAACAGAATCGATACATAAATAACCATAAAAAGCTATCCCAAAGCGATAAAAGCAGTCACTTAGTAAATCATCTGGATTGTGGGTGATGTTGTCTTTAAAAGCACCTGAAGAGCTAAGAGAATGAAAGCGGGGAAGAGGAATATTGAAGCTTTTTGTAAGTTGTAATATCTCTTGTTTTATGAGCAAGAATTGGAGGTTTTGGCTAAAAAACTCTGCTCCTAAATCATCTCCATAGCCATTGTGTGTGAAGACACCTTTTAATTTTAGGTTTTTTTGTGTAATAATATTAAAAGCTTCTTGTAGTTCTTGTTTGCTAATGCCATTGCGATTCATACCGCTATTTACTTTGAGTTCAATTTGTGTATTGTTAGGCAGTGTTTTTAAAAAATCCAAACTTGCTACACAAAAAAAGATATTAGGGGCTTTTAGACAAGTTTCAAAATGAGTTTGCAAAAAACAGCTTTGTGGATATAAAATGGAAATGTTTTCAAATAAATGTTGGATACAAAGGGCTTCTTGCATATTTTTAACAAACGCATTTTTAATGGATTTTTGGTGTGCTAGAGTTGCAATTTCTAAAATTCCATGTCCATAAGCATTGTCTTTTAGGACAATAGCAATTTTATCTTCATTTTTTACAAGATTTTTAAGAATTTGATAATTGTGAAAAAAATGATTTTGATTAATTTTTAAACAAGGCATTTGCA
Source organism: Helicobacter valdiviensis (assembly GCF_003245365.1). Classification (GTDB taxonomy): domain Bacteria; phylum Campylobacterota; class Campylobacteria; order Campylobacterales; family Helicobacteraceae; genus Helicobacter_D; species Helicobacter_D valdiviensis. The sequence continues at coordinate 15,091 of NZ_NBIU01000004.1, read as the reverse complement.
GAAAAAACCAAAAGCCTTAAAGGCTTTTAGATTTAAATTATTTTTTTGGTAATTTTGAAATATAATCAGCTACTGCTTCAATATCAGCGTCTGTTAATTTCCAGTTTTTCATATTTGCATACATGATAGCTTTAGCACCACCATTATCAGCAGTTCCTGCTGCATAACCTTTAAGTTGTGTGATGATTTCATCTTTTGCCATACCACCAATAGTGATACCGCCTACGCTTCCTGGTGCTACTCTTTCACCATTTGCACCATGGCAAGCAATACATTTTTTGAAAATTGCAGCACCATCAGCTGCCATTAAACAGCCACTTGCAACTACTAAACTTAAAAGAACTTTTTTTAACATTTTAACTCCTAATTAAAAAGTAATACTAATAGTATTTCCTTAAAAATATACACCCAAATTCATTAAAATATGCTTTAAATGAGAATATTTTAATCACTTAAAAGAAAAAATGAGTAAAATTAAGATATAGGTTGTAAGTATAAAAATAGTATGAAAAACTTTATATATTTATAGAAAGGTTTAATATGGCATTAAGATTTTTTGGGGCTTCCCTAGAAGATAAAGCAAGAATTTTAGTTTTTAATATTGCTTGTGGATTGCTTTCTTTGGCGGTGGTTTCCTATGTATTTTATTTTAGCTTGAAAAATGATTTTGATGTTTTATTTTCAAGTTATAGCCAAAATACTATTTATTTGGAGCAAATGCGTAAATTTATTATTTCTGATTCTAAAGAAATGCCAAGCCAAGAGGTTTTGGATAAAAATATGGAACAAATCCAAATGCTTTGGCATAATGCAGAGGGGATACATTTAAAATATCAAGAAAATTTTATTTTAGAACAAACAAGAAAAGCTTATTTGTTTTTTTTAAGCCAAGAAGAAAGCGGTTATTACTATAAAGTGTTGGATAAGGAAAAGTATTATTACCAAAAGTTACACCAAAAAATTTTAGCTTATGTGGATTTTTTAAAAACTTATTCTCTAAAAGATACAGATTTTAATCTGCGTCTTAAAAATATTGCTAAAGAGTTAAATTTAGAGATTTCTAATGTGATTTCAAGCTCTCTTGAAGTGGCAATTTATCAGAAAAAGAGAAGTGATTTATTGCATAATATTTTGCTGGTTGTTGTGTTTGTGATTATGTGTCTTATTATGCTAATTACTCTTTTGCTTAGCTTTGTGATTTTAAAGCATATTAAGAATTTGCATGCAGTTTTAGAAATCAGAATTAAAGAAAAAACAAAAGAACTTCAAATGCTAAATGATTCTTTGCAAGACACTATTGCAAAAGAAGTGTTAGAAAGCAGAAAAAAAGATCAAATTATGTATCAGCAAGCAAGACTTGCAAGTATGGGAGAAATGATACAAAATATTGCACACCAATGGCGACAACCATTAAATGCACTCATTTTGCTTATACAAGCCTTTAGGGTAAAATCCCAAAATGGCAAGCTTACTCAAGAGTTTGTAGAAACGCAGGTAGAAGATGGTATGAAAATTGCCAAGCAAATGTCAAGAACTATAGAAGACTTTAGAAGTTTTTTTCACCAATCTAGCCAAAAAGAACAATTTAATTTAAAAGAGTTGATTGATGAAACTATAGCTTTAATTAGCCCAATATTAAAGCAAAATGAGATACACATCCAAATTGATTGCCCAAAAGATATACAGATTTATGGGCTTAAAAGTTCTTTATCTCAAGTAATTTTAAATCTTGTAAAAAATTCTCAAGATGCTTTAAAGAGTAGAGAAATAAAACCAGCAGAAATTTACATTGTAGCTTATGAATTTAAAGAAAATCTCGTTAAAATTGAATGTTTAGATAATGCAGGTGGTATAAAATTAAGTGATATTCACAAAATTTTTGAACCCTACTTTACAACAAAACACAAATCAATTGGCACTGGGATAGGGCTTTATATGTCTAAACAAATTATTGAAAAGCAAATGCAAGGTAGCATAGAAGTGCAAAATATGCAATGGAAAGGTGTAGATTGTAAATTTTGTGAAGAAGGTGCTTGCTTAAAAGAATGTCAAAGTGAAGCAGGAGTTTGTGGGGCGCAATTTACCATCACAATTCCTAAAGATGGAGAAATTTAGCTATTTAGGAGTATTAATGTTAAGTAAAAATGACGAGAAAATGCTTAAAAAGTTGAGAGTTTTGTATGTAGAAGATGAGGAAGATATTTTAAAATTTGCCAAAATGGTGCTAGAAGATTATGTGGGAGAATTATACACAGCTAGTAATGGCAAGGAAGCCCTAGAAATTTTAAAAGAATATAATATTGATGTAGTGATTAGTGATATTTTAATGCCAAAAATAAATGGGATTGAGCTTGTTAGAGAAATTAGAAAAAATTCCCTTTTAAATGTGGCTGTTATTATAGCGACAGCACATACAGAAACGCAGTATTTATTGGATTGTATAGAGTTAAAAGTAGATGGTTATGTGCTAAAACCTATTGATGTTAATGAACTTTTAAATACGCTTTTAAAAGCAGTTTTGCCAAAATTTCAAGCAGTGGAATTGCACTCTAAAAATGTGCTTTTAAATGCAATTTCGGTTTTTGTAGGTGGAAAGAAAATTGAAATTATTAAATATTTAATAGAACATACAGATAAAGAAAATATTTTCTATGGTTCTTATGAAGATATTGTGGTAGAAGTTGGTGTTAGTAAGCCCACAGTTGTAAAGACTTTTAGGCAGTTAATTGATACAGGACTTTTGGTGCGTTTAAAAAATAAGATTTATAAACTCCAGCCCGATATTTCTCAATACAAAGAAGAAGCTTAAATGTTAAAAGGGATTTATGCGATTAGTGATCCATCGCTAATGCCAAACTCTAAGATATTTATTCCTTTAAAAGAAGCAATAAAAGCAGGAATTAACATTTTCCAATTACGCGATAAGACAAGCAAAGATATAGAGATTAAAAGTTTAGTTTTAGAACTAGATGACTTTTGTAAAGAAAAGAATGTGCAATTTGTTTTAAATGATAGAGTGGATTTGGCAATCAATTTAGGAGTAAGTGGCCTACATATTGGCAAAAAAGAAACAAAAGAGTTATATAGTAAAGAGGAGCTAAAAAAAATTAGACAAGATTTTAAAGGAATACTTGGAATTTCTTGTTATGGTAGCTTGGAGTTAGCAAATAGAGCCTATGAAGTGCAAGCAGATTATGTAGCATTTGGAGCTTGTTTTCCGAGCTTGACTAAACCAAATGCCAAAAGACTGGATTTAGAGATTTTTTCACAATTTAATGCTTTACCAAAATGTGCTATTGGCGGAATTAAAGCAACTAATGTTTCTTTAATTAAAAATGCACAAATGGTAGCTTGTATTAAAGGGATTTGGGAAGGAAATATCACGCAAAATATAGAAGCATTAAAGCAAAATTTTGTGTAATTTTGTTAAAATCCTCGCTATTTTATGAATATTAAAAAAGAAAGGTAAAGATGTATAGCGATTCTGCTTTAAGTTTGCTAGTTCCCATTGTGGTAATTGCAATGGTTTTAATAACTAAACGCGTAGTGTTATCCCTATTTTTAGGGATTGTTTTAGCTGGGATTATGCTAGAGGATGATTTGTATTCTAAGATGGAATATGTCTATATGGCAATATCAGGAGTGTTTTATGATGAGGCAAGTGGAATTAAAATAAACACTTTTTATATCTTTGGCTTTTTGGTGTTGCTAGGGATTTTAACACAACTTATGCAATGTTCTGGAGGAATTAATGCATTTGTGCAATGGGCTAGAAAGAGAATAAACAGTCCAAAAGGTTCAGAGTTTTTAGCATTTATTGCAGGAATTGTAATATTTATTGATGATTATTTTAATGCCTTAAGTGTGGGACAAATTGCAAGACCGCTTAATGATGCAAACCATTCTACTAGAGAAAGATTGGCCTATATTATTGATTCAACTTCTGCGCCTGTATGTATTTTAATGCCTATTTCTAGCTGGGGAGCTTATGTTTTAGGATTGATGAGTGGCTTGGTTGAGGGGCAGTCTGCTTTTAGTGTTTTAGTGGAAAGTATTATAAGAAATTATTATGCTTGGTTTGCTTTAATTGGAGTATTTTTTGTAATTTATTGGCAGATTAATTTGCCAGTTATGAAAAATAATCAAAATATAGGTGCTGAAACTTTTGAAGAGATTAAAGTGCATACAAGTGGAAATATGTGGTTACTTATTGCTCCTATTGTGTCTTTGATATTTTTGGTAGCATTTTTTATTTTTTATAGCGGTTATAGGGAAGTGCAGACTTTTGATTTTATTGCAATGCTTGGAGAAGCACAAACAGGATTTTCACTCTTTTGGGGTGGATTTTTTGCTCTTTTAATTGCCCTTTTAATCTCTTTTAAACATATTAATGGAAGAGATTTTTATTTAATTTGTAAAGATGGATTTTTATCAATGCTTCCTGCAATTTTAATTTTAGTGTTAGCTTGGGCGATAGGACCAGTGATTAAAGATGACTTGCAAACAGGAACATATCTTTCAAAAATTAGTGCAGATTTTATAGTAGAAGCTAATTTGTCTCCTAATTTAATTGTTCCATTAGCTTTGTTTTTAAGTGCGGGTTTTATTGCTTTATGTATGGGGACAAGTTGGGGGACTTTTGCGATTATGCTTCCTATTGGCGTAAGTATTGCTAGTGCAAATGAGGCAGATGTTATGCTTGCAATTGCAGCGGTTTTGGGAGGTGCTGTGTATGGAGATCATGTATCACCCATTTCAGATACAACAATTCTTTCTGCAACGGGTGCAGGTTGTTCGGTGCAAAGCCATTTTATCACACAATTGCCTTATGCGAGTATGATTGCTTTTGTAGCATTTATTAGCTATGGAGTTGCAGGATTGTTAAATTCTTTTGTAGTAGGTTATGTTGTGGGTTGGATTTTACTTTTTAGTTTATTTTTAGTGCTAAAAAGATATTATGGAGAAAAATTATTAAGGAGTTAGGAATGGCAAATTTATTTTTGATTCTTGTAAATTATACCAAACCTTTAGAGGTGATTGATGAGATTTTACCTGCACATAGAGCATTTTTAAGCGAGAATTACAAAGAGGGTAGATTGCTTGTGAGTGGTCCTAGAGAACCGCGTGTAGGTGGGATTATTCTAGGTAAGTTCAAAAATAAAGAAGAAGCATTAAACTTCACAAAACAAGATCCTTTTTATCAAAATCAAGCAGCATCTTATGAGGTTATGGAGTTTAATCCTGTCTTAAGCAATGAGAGTTTAACAAAATTTTTATCTTAAATTTTCAAGAAAGAGAATTAAAAGCTTGCATTTTGTTCTCTTCTTAAATCTTCTTCAAAATAATACCATTCTAAATCAGCCGGAATTGAAACATCTTTAGGTCTTTTTCCTTGTATTTGCGATTGTATTCCGCTTTTACTGTAACCAAAAATTTTTCCATCATTCATAAAATAATAAGTTGCTCCTGCTCCAATACCTGCACCCAATAAAAAAGCGTCTGTTTTATTGGAAATACAACCGCTAAAGAATAAAGCTGTGCTAGTTAAAATTAACCCTATTTTTATGAATTTTAAAGCTCTCATAACATTCCTTTGTTGATTATTTTATAAACTCTAAGCACACTTTATTCCAAAATGGGATAAAATCCTAAAAATTAAAATAAATTTCAAAGGTAATAGATGTTCGGAATGGGTTTTTTTGAAATCTTAGTAGTTGCAGTTGTGGCAATTATTTTTTTAGGTCCTGAAAAACTACCTAAGGCATTAGTGGATATTGCAAAATTTTTAAAAACTTTAAAAAGAACTATTGATGATGCTAAGGAAAGTTTGGATAGGGAAGTAAATTTAAGCAAGATAAAAGAAGAAGCATTAGCATATAAAAATAGTCTTACTCAAGGCGTAGATAATCTCACAAAAGATTTGGACTTTAAAGAAATGATTTCTTTAGATGAAGAAGAACCTAAGGTAAAACAAGAAAAAGATGAAATGCTGCCTAAAGAAAATAAAAAAGAGCAATTAAGCTTTAAAAACTACACGCTAGAGCAAGAGAAAATAGATACAAAAGAGCAAAAAGAAGTTGTGCAAAATAATGAGGTTACTACAATAAAGGATAAAAATGTTTGAAGATTTAAAGCCCCATATTATTGAGTTAAGAAAATGTTTGATAATTATAACTATTGCTCTAATTATTAGTTTTTTGTGTTCTTTTTATTTTTGGGAAGAAATTTTAGGCTGGATGAGTGCTCCTTTAGAAAGTGCTTTGCCTAAAGGGAAAGAGAGTATTATTTTTACACAAATTGGAGAACCATTTTTTACCGCAATGAAAGTATCATTTTTTAGTGGTTTTATTTTTGCATTGCCTATAATTTTTTGGCAAATTTGGTCTTTTGTTGCACCTGGACTTTATGAAAATGAAAAAAAATTTGTTTTGCCCTTTGTGATTTTTGGGACATTTTTCTTTTTGTGTGGTTGTGCTTTTGCATATTATGTAGCCTTTCCTGTAGGTTTTTCTTATTTGATTGGATTTGGAAGTCAATCTTTTACAGCTTTGCCTACTATTGGAGCTTATGTGAGCTTTTTTTCTAAACTTATGGTGGGATTTGGAATTTCTTTTGAGCTTCCTGTCATTACATTCTTTTTAGCAAAGCTTGGATTAGTGAGTGATAAGACTTTAAAAGATTATTTTAAATATGCGATTGTATTTATTTTTATTCTAGCAGCCATTTTAACTCCTCCTGATATTCTCTCGCAATTTTTAATGGCATTACCTCTTACTTTATTGTATGGTTTGTCTATTTTGGTTGCTAAGATGGTTAATCCTTACAAGGAAGAAAAGCTTGATGAATGAGCTAACTTTAAGTGCATATGATTATCATTTGCCAAGCCATTTAATTGCTTCAAAACCTCTAAAAAACAAAGAGGATTCTAAGCTTTTGGTTTATAATAGGCAAGATAGAAGCATTATACATAGCACCTTTTTGGAATTTGCAAAATTTTTACCTAAAAACACTTTGATTGTATTTAATGATACTAAAGTGATACCTGCTAGAATTTATGGCAGTAAGATTCATGAAAATTTACAAGAGGGTGCTAAAATTGAAGGACTTTTTCATAAGATTTTGGGTGAAAATCTTTATCTTTTCCAGTTTAGAGGAAGATTAAAAGAGGGCAATAGAGTAGATTTTTATGGAATTACTTGTAAGATTTTAAAAGATCTTGAAATGGGCTTTAAAGAAGTGGGATTTTTTAAAAATAATAAAGCTTTAAACCTAGAAGAGTTTTTAAAATTTTTAGAAGAATTTGGGCATATTCCTTTGCCTCCTTATTTAAAAAGGGAGGATACTAAAGAAGATAGGGAAGATTATCAAAGTGTTTTTGCTAAAAATATCGGTGCGATTGCTGCTCCTACTGCTTCATTGCATTTTAGTGAAGAATCGTATAAGTATTTAAAGGAAAATTTTCAAACAACCTTTGTAACTTTGCATGTAGGTGCTGGAACTTTTTTGCCTGTGAGTGTAGAAAATATTTTAGAACATAAAATGCATAAAGAAAGCTATGAGATTAACAAAAACACTCAAGAAATGTTGGAAAAAGCAGAGCATATTACAGCTATTGGCACAACTGCTACAAGAACTATAGAGTTTTATGCAAGAACCAAGCAGGAAAGTGGAGAGTGCGATTTGTTTTTGCATCCTAAGAACCCTCCTTTAAAAACTCATGCACTTCTTACAAATTTTCATCTCCCAAAAAGCACACTTTTGATGTTAGTAGCCTCTTTTGTGGGTTTAGAGGAGATGCAACGCATTTATCAAGAAGCGATTTTAAAAGAATATCGCTTTTATTCTTATGGTGATGGAATGCTAATTTTATGAAAAAGTTAGAAAAATATATAGAGATTTTAGAAAAATGGAATAAAATCCATAGTTTAAGCGGTGCAAAGAATAAAAAAAGTATTCAAGAAAACATTGAGGATTCTCTAAAGCCTTTAGAATTTGAAGAGTTAAAGTGGAAAGAACAAAGATTAATTTTAGATGTGGGTAGTGGAAATGGATTTCCTGCTATTCCTTTAGCTATAGCACTTGAAGTGCCTTTTATTTTGTGTGAGCCTAATGCTAAAAAAGCAGCATTTTTACACCATTTGAAAATAGAATTAGAATTAAATAATGTGGAGGTTGTTCGCTCTAAAGTTCAAGACTTAAATCTTGCTTGTAAGCCAAGTTTAATCACTTCACGAGCACTTTTGGGAACTTTAGATTTGATTTCTCTTTGCAAAGGGGTGAAAGAGGCAACAACTTCCTTTTTGTTCTTTAAGGGCTCTAAAGTAAAAGAGGAGCTAGAGGGATTAAAAAAATATAAAATTTATAATCATCATTATAGAAATTATCTTTTTATACAAGGAGAAAGTTTATGCAATGGTTAGTTGTTATTTTATTGATTGTAGCAGTGTATTATTTGTTTATTAGAAAACCTAAAACAAGGGAAAACTATAAAAATACCCCCAAAAAACCTGAAGAAGTGATGGTTGAATGTGTAAAATGTGGTGTTTATGTTTCTAGTAAGGAAGCAATTATTCAAGATGGTAAATATTATTGCTCGCGTGAGTGTGCTAAGATTACGCATTGAGGCTAAAAAATGATTATTTTAAACCATTCTTTGTTAGAAACTTTAGAAATTAAGTTAATAAATACTAAGGAAGAATTAGAAAATACACTTCCTAGTGATTTTTTGGTGATTGGAAGTTTAGAGCTTGCAAAATTTGCAAAACTTCAAGGTATTGATTATGCTTTTTTAGGTGATGGAGTTACTAAAGCTTTGATGGCTTCAAGTTTGGGGGCAAAATATTTGCTGTGTAAAAAGCTTGTTTTTGCAAAACAAATGCAAAAAATTGCCGAAAACTATTTATTGGATATGAAAATTATTTCTATCATTCATGATGAAAAAGAAATAGAGGAAATTGCTACAGATGGAATTGATGGGGTTATTTTTTGGAACAATTAAAAGATTTTGATATTTTTAAAAATTTGCCACAACAAGAAATAGATAAATTGCAAGAAATTGTAAAAATAAAGCAGTTTAATCAAAAAGAAATTATTGCTTATGAGGGAGATTTTTCTAGTGAAATTCTTTTGTTACTTGTTGGGGAAGTGAAGCTTTATAAAGTTAATAGATTTGGTGGAGAGATTTTTTTATGCCAATTAAGAGAGGGGCTTTTAAATGCACCAAGAGAAAAGGAGCAATTCATTTTTGCAAATTTGGAATGCAAAAAAGATTCTAAAGTAGCATTTTTTGCTAAAGATTTATTGTTTTCTATGTTTGAGGTTTCCCCAAAGCTTATGCAGTTTTTCTTTATCCAGCTTCAAGAGAAGTTACAATTTTTTGAAGATGTGATAAAAAGGGAATTGGTTTTTGATAGCACAGCAAAAATTGCTTATTTTTTAGTGCATGATTTAGAGGATTTTAATCATAGTAAAAAACAGGATATTGCAGCTTTTTTGAATATCCAGCCAGAAACTCTTTCAAGGATTTTAAAAAAATTAAGCAGAGATGGAATGATTTTGCAAGGTAAAGAAGGTAGGGTGCAGATACAAGATTTACAAAGCTTAAAACAAATTTACAAGAAAGAAGAGATATGAAAAAAATTATTACGCGTTTGGTGGTTGTTGGCATTTTGATAGCCTTTTGTGTGGGTGTGATGATGGCTTCTATTTTGCTAATTAATCAAAGAAGTATTAAAGATGGGATTGTGATTAATATCGTGGGAAAACAAAGAATGCTTAGTCAAATGATTGCTAAAGAAGTTTTTATAAATTATTTTCAAGACAATGAAAACTATAAAAACTTAAAAAATGCAATGGCAGAGTTTGAAACAAATTTAGATTTTTTAGAAAATGGTGATTATAAAAACGCAATCAAATCTTCTAGCAGAGAGAAAATGAATCAAAAACTAGAAGAGATCAGAAAGATTTGGGAGGTTTATAAACAGCAAGTAGAAGATTTTACAAAGCTTAACCAGCAAGTTTATGAAAGTAAGGAGTTTTTGGATAAAAACAAAATTGAATTATTTCAAAAGGTTAAAATAGATACTTTAAGAATATTGGTAGAAAATATGTGTTCTTCTTTAGCCCATTTTATGATAAAGTGGGATGAGAAATATTATGAGGCTTTTTTGCAAGAATATGCAGAGATGGAAAATTTTATGCAATCTTGGCAAAAAAGCAAGAAAACTAAAGAACTTGAAAAAGATTTTATAGAAAGCAAGAGAGTATGGGAGCTCTTATCTTTGCATTTGCAGAAAGTTTCAAAGGTGCAAAGGGAATTGAGTATTGTATTAAAAGGTATTACAAAAACCAATTTAGAGCTTTTAGAAAAGATTGATGGGGCGACAAATTATTATTCTAATATTTCTGTAATCAAGCGTTCTTATCTTGAAAAATTTCAGTTTGTTGCATTTTTGATTATGTTGGTTTTAGCTTCTTATGCGTTAAAGATTATTTTAGATATTAGGGCACATCTTAAGCAGTTTGTAGATAAAACACAGCTTTTAGCTAGAGGCAATATTACTCAAGATCTTGCACAAAAGATAAAACTAGAGGGAGAAAGTGAGCTTTCCATCGCTTCTTTAAATCTTTCTGATTTTATTAATAGATTAAGCTTAACCAAAGAAACCTCTGATTATGCTAGAGAATTGAGTGTGCGTTTGTCTGATGAGATTTTTAGATTAAGTGAAGAGATTAAGGAACGCTTAAAAGTTGCAAATTTATCTAAAGAAAAGCAAAAAAGTATCCAAGAGGCAATTAATTTAGGAGAAGATATTGCAATTCAATCTAGCGAACAACTTATTGTTACGGCAAAATTATTAGAGAAATTGCATAAGATTTTAAGAGAGATTGAAGAAGATTGTAATTAAGATACGCTAAAATTTAAAGGAGTTTAGAATGGAGATTATACTAGATACACCTTGTGATATGCACTTGCATTTGCGCGATGGAGAAGTTTTAGAAAATGTTTTAAACTACACAACGCAATGCTTTAGCACTGCACTTGTAATGCCAAATTTAAATCCTCCTATTACCTCATTACAAATGGCACTAGATTACAAAAAAAGGATTTTAGAGAAAAACAAAAATGCAAATTTTACTCCTTTGATGAGTCTTTTTTTAAGTGAAAGCTTAAGTAAAGATGAACTAAAAGCGGCCAAAGAAAGCGGAGTAATGTTCTTGAAGCTTTATCCAAAAGGCTCTACTACAGGAAGCGAGAGTGGAGTGAGTGAGATTTTAAATAGTAAGGTTTTAGAGATTTTAGAAATAGCACAAGAACTAGGACTTTTTTTAAGCATACATGGAGAAAGTAAGGGTTTTGTGTTAGATAGAGAGGTGGAGTTTCATACCATTTTTGAAGAATTAGCCAAGACTTTTCCAAAATTAAAGATTTTTTTTGAACATTTAAGCGATAGACGCTCTATTGCTTTTGTGGAAAAATATCCTAATTTATTTGCCACCCTTACTTTACACCATATCACTTTAAGTTTAGATGATGTGATAGGTGGAGCTTTAAATCCGCATTTATTTTGTAAGCCTATTTTAAAAACCAAAAAAGATCAAGAAGCACTTTTAGAAATAGCATTAAAAGCACATCCTAAATTCTCTTTTGGAAGCGATTGTGCGCCTCATTTAAAAGCAACAAAAGAAAGCGGGAAAGGAGCGGCAGGAATTTTTAGTGCTCCTATTTTATTGCCTGCTTTAGCAGAGCTTTTTGAGAAACATCAAGCATTAGAAAATTTAGAAACATTTGTTTGCAAAAACGCACATAGGATTTATAATTTAAATTTACCTCAAAAATTAGTAAAACTTATTAAAAAACCTATGAAAGTAGAGGAAGAATATAGTGGGATTGTTCCGCTTAGGGCAGGAGAGTGCATCTCTTGGAGTTTAGCTTGAAACCAAAAATAGCAATTTATCCAGGAACTTTTGATCCTATTACTAATGGACATTTAGATGTGATTAAACGAGCCTCGTTTTTGTTTGATGGGTTGATTATAGCAGTAGCAAAATCTGAGCTTAAAAAGCCACTTTTTAGTGTAGAAGATAGGGTAAAGATGGTAAATCTTGCAATTTGTGATGAAAAGGAGATTAAAAAAAGTGTATGCGTGCATAGCTTTGATAATCTTGTTGCAGATTTTGCTAAAGATCAAGAAGCTAGAGTGTTAATCCGTGGGCTTAGAGCGGTGAGTGATTTTGAATATGAATTGCAAATGGGCTATGCTAATGCTTCGCTCAATAAAGAGCTAGAAACAATTTATCTTATGCCATCTTTGCAAAATGCTTTTATTAGTTCCACTGTGGTGCGATCTATTTTGTTGCATGGGGGAGATATTTCTCATCTTGTATCGCCTTTAGTGTATCAGTTTATTAAGGAGAGAAGATGTATGCAGTGATTGAAGGAATTGATACTTGTGGTAAAAGCACGCAAATTAAGGCATTAAAGAAGATTTTTAAAGAAGCTATTTTTGTCAATGAACCAGGAGGTAGTGAGCTTGGAAGTGAGCTAAGAGAGATTTTATTAAATAGAGATATAAAAATAGGTAAAAGAGCAGAGGTTTTACTTTTTTTAGCAGATAGAGCACAATTAGCTGATGAGGTTTTGTTGAATTCTAAAAATTTATTAGTGATTAGTGATAGAAGCTTGATTTCGGGTATGGCTTATGCTAAAGATTTTGATTATAAGCTTTTAAAAGATTTAAATTTATTTGCATTAAATGGGATATTGCCTAATAAAGTTGTGCTTTTGGAACTTAGTAAAGAGGAGCTAAAGAGGCGTTTAGATACTAAAGTCCATGATAAAATTGAAAGAAGAGGCATAGAATATTTGTTGGCTTTACAAGAGCGTATGAAGGAAGTTTTGGAGATTTTAGGAGTAGATTATAAAATTATTGTAGCAGATAAGGAAGAAACAAGTATTACTCAAGAGATTGTATCTTATTTAAAATGCGGTGTTTAATATGTGGAAAAATTTCTTTTAGAAGTGTTTGTCAAAATTGCAAAGAAGATATTGCACTCTATCCTAGAATGCGAGAATTAGAGGAAGGTTTTAGGGTGTATAGCTTTTATGAATATTCTTCAAATGCTATGCTTTTTGCAAGTAAATACCAAACAATAGGCAGTAAGATTTATACAATTTTAAGCAAGAAAGCTGTTTTATATCTTGTGAAAAATTTAGAATTCTCTTTAGAATGTTATGGGGTTGGGATAGATGAGGATGTAAAAAGAGGCTATGCACAAAATTCTATTTTTTTAAAGGAGCTTAAAAAGATAGGGATTAAACCCTTATATGGATCTCTAAAAGCTAGAAATAAAGTAACCTATGCAGGAAAAGATTTAGAGTTTAGATTAAAAAATCCTAGAAATTTTAAACCCAATTCTAGATTTGCAAATAAAAGGATAGTCTTAGTTGATGACATTATTACTACAGGAACTACACTAAAAGAGGCAAGAGAGATGGTGCAAAAATGTGGAGGGGAAGTGGTTTGTGCTTTTGTGCTTGGTGATGCGAAGAAATGAGAAATTTTGTAAGCTAATCAAGTGCAACTTTGAGAAACTCTTTAGTATGAAGAGTTTGTGAGGTTTGCTGGTGTCTATCCCTTTTGATTGTGAGAAAAGATGCGATGAAGTAATCTAAGCCATTACAAAGCAGATTTATCCGTTGTGGCAATCTGTTTTCTCTATGTCAATGTGAGATTTGCATAAGTAAATCATGGTAAGCCAAAAAGAAACGCCAATAGTTTTAAGCAAACCCATTAGACTGCCACAACTTATTAGTGTAAGTCTTGTAGTAATATTTTGTTGTTCTTATCATGTCATTGTGAGGCAATCCAAAAATAACAATCAAGTGTCTTAGGTATTTTTAAGAATGTCACATAAACACTTTATATTTGCTTGTAATGATTTTCTTATTTTTTATTATGAACAAAACGCGGTTTTGCATGATAATCTTTTAGCTTTGTTATTTTGCTTTTAATGACAAAAGAAAGGAAATTTTATGAAGTATTATGTAACAATTTATATCCACCCTATGATTATGAACATTCCCCACGCCTTTTTAGGACTTACTAAAGATAAAAGTCCTGATAAACTTGATAAATTAGATGAAGAATTAAAACAAAAATATCTTAAAAACAAGAATTAAATGAATTAAAGAAATTAAATAAATTAGTTTATAATAAAATAATTGATCTATATTAATTAGGAGTAAATTTGCAAATTCCTATTTATTCTAAATTAAAAGTAAAGGAATAGATAAAAATAAAAATTTAAATTTTATTTTAGAATTATTTTAATTATTATAGAATGATTTATTTATAAAGAAGGATGATTGATGAAAGTTGCTATAGCAATTGTTTTTGTCTTTTTTACTTTAATCTTTTTAAGTGCTTGTTCTTTTAAAGCAAAAGGAGCTAGTGAGCTAGAAAATCTTGCAAGAAATTATGGTGGAATTTATATCTTTGATAAAAAAATAAGAGAAGAGATATTGGAAAATGAAAGGAAGAGAAGAGAATTGGAAGATAATGATAAATTTAGAACTAAAACAGGGCAATTAAAAACAGGGGAGTTAATTTACACTATCGATTCTGAAGCTATCGACAAATTACTTCCCCAAGTCCTTTCTAATGGTTGCAAATATTATCGCAATGATTCTAATTATGATGTAAATGATCCTGATTATGAATTTAACTTCAAAGATAAACCCGAATTTGCTTATTATGAAGATCAATTTAGGGCATATATGGGTGAAGAAACTTATAAAAAATTAAGGCCTTATTTAGGTATGACAACTTATTATGTATGTAAGGGTAAAAAATATCCTGTTGTTTTTTCTACCAGATTTATGTATAATGAAAGAAGCTTTGGTTTATTTGGAGATGAAGGAAGAGGATTTAGCTTTACAAGTGTAAGGCACAAAGGTGTTGGTGGTGGATTTTTTCATTATTTTATCAATGGTAAATTTGTAAGAAGCGATGAAAAATATAATTTAGAAAGGTATTAATGAGTCCTAAAGAACTTCTTGTTGAAATCAAAGATTATGCAGATGTAGCTG
>NZ_NBIU01000039.1 GCF_003245365.1 Helicobacter valdiviensis | reverse complement strand
TAGTATCATAAAAATATTTATTTCTACCATTAAGCCTCCTTAAAGCCTTTAAAAGACAATAAAAACTGCTTAAAACACATTGGAATTTTATCATTTAACTTTTAAGATTACTTTAAAAATAAAATATGATTTATTTTTTATATTTTTGTTTAATTTAATCTTGTTTGTTGTTGTCATTGTAAGGAGCAAGACAACGAAACAAGCTAATGTTATTGCGGAGTTTCTTTAAACTCTGGCATTCTAATGATGTTACAAAAACTTTTCTTTATCATCATTGTAAAGTCTCATAAAAAGCTGTGGCAAACTAATTTTACTTGGTTTTTCTGTCATCGCAAGGCGATATAATAGCCGTGGCAATCCAAAAAGAATTGCCAAAACCTTAAGCACCCTCTTTAGACTGCCATAACTTATTTACAGCAGCAATCCTAAACTTACAAACATATCACCCACTAAAGCCTTCATTCAAGCTTTACACCTCTGCATAAGGCTCTTGACCTTCTTTATAAAAATCATTCCCCAAGCTATCAATCGCAACAATCGCAGGAAAATCCACTACACTAAGTCTAGCCACTGCTTCAGGACCAAGCTCAGGATATGCTAAAACCTCATATTTTTTAATACTTTTTGAGATAAGCGCTCCAGCCCCACCAATAGCCACCATATACACTACTCCATTTTTTTTCATACTCTCTACCACTTCAGCACTTCTATACCCTTTTCCTACCATGCCACTTACTCCTTGTTCTAGCATTTTTGGGGTATATTTATCCATTCTACCACTTGTAGTAGGACCTGCTGCTCCCACTGCTTGTTCCTTTTGCGGATTTGCAGGTGTTGGCCCAAGATAATAAATAATCTCATTACTAAAATCCACAGGTAATTTCTCTCCCCTATCTAACGCCTCTACTAACTTCTTATGTGCCGCATCTCTAGCTGCTATAATCGTTCCAGTGATTAGCACATTATCTCCAGCCTTTAGCTCTTTTACTTTCTCTTTTGTAAGAGGTGTTGTTATTCTAACAGTTGCCATTTTATCTCCTTTTATTAAATTTATTACTATTTTACTCAAAAATTCCTAAAGCCATTTTAGCTAAACTCTTTTTTCTTAACAAAACTTAATCCACCATTACAAAACCCTACATCATAGCAAAAACCTCATCATTGCGAGGCGATGTAATCACCATAGCAATCTAAATACTATTGCAAAAAACTTTCTTTTCTGCCATTGCGAGCAAATATGCAATATTTGCGTGGTAATCCATAAAGAGCAACCAAAAATCTTAAGGCACTCCCAATAGATTTACACCACAAAGCAACCCTTTAGACTGCCATATCCCATTTCGCTTCATTCACAGTAGCAAAAGACATCATCACAAAACTCAAAAAACACCCAAAATCTTTACTTTTCACAAACCAAATAACCAATTCAACTTTGCAATAGGGTTTGCAAAACCTTAAAATTTCAGGAGGAGACTAGACAAATAACCTAACTCCTATAATTTTTCTTCTAAACATTTATGCAAATCTTTACCCAAAAACAACCACCAACTTTTATCAGTTATCTAAATAAAGTATTCACATAGAATGCTACGCAAGGGCTAGACTGCTACACTTAGTTTCGTTTCGCTCATAGTGGCATATGCCATTCTGTGAGGTTTATCTCCTCTCTGTCATGTGATGCGAACCTATCTACTAAAGCAATCCAAAATCCCCAAAAACTTATTCTATCATTCTAAGCATAGCGAAAAATTTCAACATTTTTCACTACAAACATTTTCTTTTTTGCCATTGCAAGCAAATATACAACATTTGCACAACATTCCATAAAAAGCAACCAAATATTTTAAAGCATTCTTAATATATTTGCCTTACGAATAATTCCTTAAACTCTTGGTTATTCTCTTAGATTGCTTCACTTCGTTCGCAATGACAATAAAGCGTCATCACAAGGAGCAAAGCAACAAAGCAATCTAAGATTTACTTTTAAATCTCTACAACCTCTACAAAATCTCACAATTCTATTACACCGCTCAAAGCCAAATGTAAATTCCCTAGTAACACCAAAAAGCCCCACAAATCCTAGCAGTTACGGCATATAGCGGTAGCTTTTGGGAAATTTTAGAATGTTAGCGAACTTAATTGTTCGTGCATTCTAAAATCTTCCCAAATCTGCCACTAGATGTCTTGAATACGCATTTAAGCACCCAAATTCCAGCAGTTGCTGGTAGGCTTTGATAGCTTTTTAAATTTTCTAGGAGGTTAGCGGACTTCTGCGTCCGTGCCTCCTAAGAAAATTTAAAATCTCTCAAATTGCTATCACAAATGCGAATTTCAAAGTTCTCCATCTGCATGTCTTGCTGCATGGCAATTTATATTAATGCATACAGGTAGCCCCGCTATATGCGTAGCATACACCTCCACATTCACTTTCACAGCCGTATTTACACCCCCTAGCCCTTGAGGCCCCACGCCCGTTTTATTAGCAAGTTCTAGCAGTTCTTCTTCTAGCTTTGCATATTTTGGATTAGGATTTTTACTATCCACACTTCTTACAGCCGCCTTTTTTGCCAGTATCGCACATTTTTCCATAGTCCCGCCTATCCCCACGCCAATCACTAGCGGAGGACACGCATTAGGCCCAGCATACTTCACAGCTTCTAAAAACACTTTTTTTACCCCCTCTATCCCATCAGCAGGCACGAGCATTTTTAGTATCCCCTTATTCTCACTACCAAACCCCTTAGGTGCTACTTTGATTTTAAAGCCATCTCCCTCTACAATCTGCGTATGAATTACAGCAGGTGTATTATCCCCACTATTTACCCTATCATAGAGTGGATCACTCACCACAGACTTTCTTAAATACCCCTGCGTATAGCCCTCTGCTATTCCTTTATTAATAGCATCTTCTAATCCTCCACCTACTATATGCACCTCTTGCCCTATTTCTACAAAAACCACGCTCATTCCTGTATCTTGACAAATAGGCATCATTTCTTTTTTAGCAATATCTGCATTTTCTATAAGCTTACCTAATATATCTTTTCCCAAAGGCGATTTTTCACTATCTTTTGCTTTTTGAAACGCCTCATACATATCCTTTGTTACCACACAGCACGCCTCTATACAGAGATTTTTTACAAGTTCTGTGATTTTCTCACACGAAATTTCACGCATTTTCTAACTCCTTTAATAAAATTATGTTATAATCCTACTAGCCCTTAGCTTAAAACTATCCTAAAAACCCTTTAAGTTTTTATTATTAGTTTGGGTTACAGAGCTAAACTCACACACTAAAATTGATATAAATTTAATAAACAAAAGGTAAATATCTTGCATTTTGTTTTATTTTTTTATACAATTAGGTTGTAATTTCGAAATTCAATCAAGGAGATTAAATGAAATTCTTAAAATTAAGTTTGGCAGCAAGTATTGCTCTAGGTGCTTTTTCTACAGCTAGTTTTGCTCAACCATTAGAAGAAGCTATTAAAGGAATCGATGTAAGTGGTTACCTAAGATACCGCTACAATGATGATAGATATGATTATGGCAACGATTCTGTAGGTGGTAATGCTACTCATAGATGGAGAGCAGTAGCTGATTTCAAAACTCCAGTAGTTAATAATGTAGCTATCAATCTAGGTATTTGGTATAACAACGATGACAACAATGTAAATCATGGTAATGGACAACAAACAACTCCTCCAACTCCAGGAACAGGAACAGGACTTGGTTCAGGTAGCGATGGAAGCTTCGGTGTAAGAACATTCTATGCTACTATCACTCCAGATAGCACAGCTACTACTATCATGATTGGTAAGCAAGAGCTTAACACTCCTGTAACAAACGCTTATGATGGCGATAGAGGAACAGGTATCCTAGCTTTAAACAACGATATTGAGGGCTTAACTCTAGTTGCAGGTGCGTTCGATTCTTGGATGATTAATGATATTGAATTTATTGATCCAGTAACAGATCAAGAATTTGCAAACTCAGTTACAAAACCACTTTATACTTTAGCAGGTATTTATAATGTAGATACAGCTTATGGTAACTTCGGCGGACAACTATGGGGCTTCTATATCCAAGATGCAGTAGATGCTTTAGTATTCGGTGAGCTAAGCTGGAAAGGTAGCTTATTCAACGCAAAAGCACAATATAGCTACGCTTCAATCAACAACGATGCGGATTCTTTGATGAATTCTTTATATAATAGCAGTGCTGGTGCTGCAACTAAACATGCAGACATTTCTGAGTCAAACGATTTAGCAGTAATTGAACTTGGTGCAAACTTTAAAAACGATTTCCAACTTCCACTAGATATGAGAATTGGTTATATCACTAACTTCGCAGATGGAACAGCTGTAGCCCTAGAAAATGAGGGAACAAATATGGCTCGTGCAGGTAAAATCTGGTGGCAAAATAGTGCAACAGGTATTAGCACTTCAGCACTTGATGGACAAGGCGTATGGGGTATCGGTACAGAGCAACAAATTGATGTATTCTATGCAAATGTAAATTATGGATTTATCGATGAGAGATTAAATCTAGGTTTAGATTTTGCTTGGGGTAAAAATAAAATTGACTATTCTAAAAATGCTGTAGCTCATCAATCTACTAACGAGAAAAGAGAATTTATGGAAATCACTCCAACTATCAGCTGGAAACATAGCAAGCAATTAACTCTATCTACTTACTATGCATTCCTAAATACTGAGTATTCAGGCAAAGTTTGGGAAGGTTCAAACCAACCTGATGAAGATAGAAACAGATTCCGTGTAGAGGCAAAATACAGCTTCTAATCCAATCTGTCACTGCGAGAGGTTCTCCCTCTCCTCTGTCATTGCCAAGCCCTTTGGGGCTGAAGCAATCCAAAATCCTCCTTATATTCATACCATAAACTTTCATCATTACAAGAAATCCATCATTTTTAAAAGTTTAATTTGTCTTTTTATATCAATCAAGCAAACTCTACCTTATTACTATTCTAGATACTTAAACTCTTTTTGTAAGTCCCCACCCTATCATTGCAATAGCTTTCTTTTTTTGTTATTATAAATCTCTCCCTGTCATTGCGAGAAAATATACAATATTTGCTTGGCAATCTAAAAACAACAAAACTAAAATTATTAATATTAATATTATTTACACTTGCATTAAATAAGAAGAATTTATTTTAAAAACAAGATTAAAGAAAGATTTTAAACTTTGCAACCCTTTTAAAGGGTTTAAAGTCTTAAAATTCCTTTTTAAAAGATAAGAAGTAAAAGCTAAACTAAATATTATTTAGCCTCCTTACCCGCTTTATCTTCCAAAGACTAATTTTAATAGTTTTAAGCATAAGTTAAGCGGGTTTTACTTAGAATATTCTTATATGCTTTAGTTTGCTTTAGTTATAGTTGCTTTAGAACTATAACTAGAGTAATTAATAGTATCATAAAGATATTTATTTCTACCATTAAGCCTCCTTAAAGCCTTTAAAAGACAATAAAAACTGCTTAAAACACATTAGAATTTTATCATTTAACTTTTAAGATTACTTTAAAAATAAAATATGATTTATTTTTTATATTTTTGTTTAATTTTATTATTGCTTTTTATTTTATTACTATAAATTCCTCTTTGTTGGTTATTGTAAGGAGCAAGACAACGAAACAAGCTAATGTTATTGCGGAGTTTCTTTAAACTCTGGCATTCTAATGATGTTACAAAAACTTTTCTTTATCATCATTGTAAAGTCTCATAAAAAGCTTTGGCAATCTAAAAGAGTAACCAAGAGTTTTAAAGTATTTCAATAGAGTTTTACCCTATAATACAAACCCTTTAGACTGCCACGCAATGCTCCACTGCTTGCAGTGACATGAAAGGGCATCAATATAACAAGTTTTGTTATGTATCATTCTAAAGATATCCTTTTGTTATTTTAAGGCTTTAGCTAAACAATCTTTAAAGTTAAGATTTTAAAAGAAGATTTTCCAAATAAGAGATATTTCGCTTCGCTCAATATGACAAGGTGGAATGTCATTGTAAACGCAACAAGCAATCTAAAAGGAGCTATCAAGAGTCCCAATCTAATGTCATTGCGAGGCGATGTAATAGCTGTGGCAACCCATAAGAAACGGAAGAACCTTAAGGCAACCCTATAGACTGCCACGCAAGTCGTTTCACTGCTTGCAGTGACAAGGTTGGAATTTCATTGTATATCTATGTATTATTATTGCAAAAAACATCAACAAAGAAGATTTAAAATATCCTAAGGTAATTAGATTACCACGCAAAACTACATTTTGCTCATAATAACTTAGTGAGGGCAACTTTTACAATGATAGAAATAGACTCTCTTGCAGTGACTGGAAAGAAAGACTGTCATACTTCGCTTTGTCCGCACTGACAAGATAAAACCGTTATTGCAAGTTCTCCTCTGTCATTACAAAACCTCGCAAGAAAGCTGTAGCAATCTAAAAAGAGCAATCAAGCATCTTAAAGTGTAGCTCTTTAGACCACCACGATCTACGCTAGTAACATTATAGATTATTTAATGCTAACAATAGTTAGATAAAGAGTTTTACTCTTTATCCTCATAGGTGGCTTTATCCCATCCACCTCCAAAAGATTTATACACATTAATCGCCGAACTCAAATGATCTAGCATAGCACTTTGCTCTTCTAGCTCTGCAGCAAAAAGCATTTCTTGTGTATTTAGCACTTCAAGATAGTTTGTATAACCCTCTGCGTAGCGTAACTCCGCTAAAACTAAAGTGCGCCTTAATGCCTCCACTCTATCATTAAGACTTTTTAATCTTTGCTCACTCATAGAATAATTAAACAAAGAATCTCTAACCTCTCCAAACGCATTTCGCACAGTTTGAGCGTAGTTTAGCACCATTTCTCTATATTGGGATTTGCTAAGCTCTACATTTGCACTTGTTCTACCAAAATCTAACAAATTACCTAAAAAATTACCGCCATAATTCCAAGTGGATGAAGAGTTTTTAATAAGCTCATTTAGTTTTGGATTTACATATCCTGCCATTCCTGTTAAAGAAATTGTTGGAAAATAAGCACTTCTAGCTACTCCAATAGAAAAATTAGCCGCCTTTAAATCCTGCTCTGCTGCCTCAATATCTGGGCGTTGTTCTAATAACTCTGAAGGTAGATTAACTGGCACAATGGGGGCTTTTGGTAAAGCCTTAGCTTTTGTAGGAAGTTCTACTTTAAAAATCCCCTGTGGATCTCTTCCTAGTAAAATCATCAATGCAGTTTGTGCGGAATTTTGCTCCATTAAAAGACTTTGAAGCTGTGCTCTTACATTTTCCATTTCTGATTTTGCTTGTTGCATATCAATTTCTGAAATCTTTCCTGCCTCATATTCTTTTTTTCTATACTCATAGCTTTCTGTGCGCGCTTTTAGCGTATTTTGCGAAATCTGCACTTGATTATTGATAGTCAAAAGTGCAAAATAGCTTTCTGCCACTCCTGCTACAAGACTTAGCATAATCGTATCGCGTGAAGCTTTAGTGGCTAATAAAGTAGCATATGCACTTCTATCAGTATCTCTTGCCCTTCCCCACAAATCTAGTTCATAGTTAAAAACAGCAGAAAGCGAGAAATTATTATAATTATTTGGTTTATTGTTTTGTGGGTTTGCTTTATTTCTCGTAGCTTCTCCTTGTGCTGAAATACTAGGATAGCGATCGCTTCTTGCATATCCCCACATACTTCTAGCTTGTGATACTCTCTCCATTGCCACAGCTAAATCGTAATTATTTTCTAAAGCTTCTTTAATAAGTGCGTCTAAGTCTTCATCTTCAAAGTCTTTCCACCATGTTTGTGAAACCATAGCACTCATATCTAACTTTGGATTTTCCACTTCAAAACTTTGTGGCAAATTTGTAGTGGGTTTTTCATATTTTGGAGACAGAGAACACCCTACAAAGAGCATTCCTGCACCAAAAGTTAAAGCAATGATTCTATTCTTCATGTTTGCCTCCAAAGCGTTTTGCTAAATACTCGCTAAGTCTTGCAAAATAAGTAAAAAATAGCGGAATAAAGAAAGTTGCAATAAAAGTTGCCGCAAGCATTCCTCCTATTACACCCGTTCCAATAGCATGACGACTTGCAGCACCTGCGCCCGTGCTAAGAGCAAGTGGTAAAACACCAATTGTAAATGCAAGCGAAGTCATCACAATAGGACGGAATCTCAACCTCGCTGCTTCAATAGCAGATTCATAAATATCTTTTTTCTCCACTTCTCTTGCTTGCATTGCAAATTCAATAATCAAAATGGCATTTTTTGCAGCAAGTGCAATCAACATTACAAGTCCGACATTAAAATAAATATCAACATTAAGTCCTCTTAAGTAAGTAGCTAAAATGGCTCCAAACACCGCAAAAGGAACGGCCGTTAAAACCGCTATAGGCATAAGCCATCTTTCATATTGAGCTGCTAAAATCAAAAATACAAACACCAAACCAAAAACAAAAGCAACCATTCCTGTTCCGCTTGTTGCTTTTTCTTGATAAGAGCTACCTGACCAAGCAATAGTATAACCCTCCGGTAAAATCTCATTAGCTACTTCTTCAATAGCCTTTAGCGCATCGCCTGAAGAATATCCCTCACCTGCATCCCCCATAAGTTTTGCCGCCGGAAAGAGATTAAAGCGTTCTAAAATATCTGGCCCAATCACACGCTTAAAACTAACAAGTGAGCTAATAGGGACTAATTCTCCATTGCTTGAACGCACAAAAACATTCCTTAAATCATCTGGACTTTCTCTAAAAGCACTCTCTGATTGGATATTGACTTTATAAGTTCTACCAAAGAGATTAAAATCATTCAC
Source organism: Helicobacter valdiviensis (assembly GCF_003245365.1). Classification (GTDB taxonomy): domain Bacteria; phylum Campylobacterota; class Campylobacteria; order Campylobacterales; family Helicobacteraceae; genus Helicobacter_D; species Helicobacter_D valdiviensis. The sequence continues at coordinate 7,876 of NZ_NBIU01000039.1, read as the reverse complement.
ATAATAAGCACCAAATGTAGCTTGTAGCGTAGAAAAAACATCGCTCACATTTACGCCTAAAGATTTTGCTTTTTGCCTATCCAAAGTTACGCTATATTGTGGAACATCTACGCTAAGTGTAGTTCTAACCCCTTTTAATTCTGGTCTTTTGCTTGCAGCCTCTAGCACCATTTGTGTATATTTTTGTAAATTTTCAATAGAACCACCTGTTCTATCTTGAATATACATCTCAAATCCATCTGTTAAACTAAGCCCCATAATGGGTGGTGGGTTTAGTGCAAAAATTACTGCGTTTGGATTTTGCATTAAAGCACCTGTTAAGCCATTTGCAATCATTTGAGAATGCTGACTCTCTTCCTTTCTTTCTCCCCAATCTTTAAGCTTCACAAATGCAGTTCCCCCAAAGGTTCTTACTGCACTTGAGAGCATATCATATCCTGCTAAAGCCATTACAGCTTCTACATTAGGATTAGACCTTACGGTTTGCTCCATAAAAGAAGCTGTATTTGTAGTTTTACTTAACGCAGTAGCTGGAGGAAGTTTCATAGAAACCAATAAAATCCCTTTATCTTCTGAGGGAACAAGTCCTGTTGGAACTTGTTTAAAAATTCCATAAGTAACTCCAATAAGCCCAAAAAACAAAATCACATATAGCAATCCTCTTCTAATGGCATGGGCTACTTTTGCAGTAAATTGATGGGTGAGCCAATCAAAAAATTCATTGAATTTTTTTACAATATAAAAAGGTTTGGGTTCATGTGTTTTTAGGATAGATACACAAAGTGCTGGGGTTAATGTTAAAGCAACAAAACCTGAAATAACTACTGAAATTACAATAGTAATTGCAAATTGCCTATAAATCTCTCCTGAAAAGCCCCCCATAAATGCTACTGGGATAAAAACTGCTGAAAGCACCAAAACAATGGCAATAACTGGGCTTGCTATCTCATCCATCGCCTTTGTTGTAGCTTCTTTTACAGAAAGTTTTTCCTCATGGATAATCCGCTCTACATTTTCAATAACAATAATCGCATCATCTACAACAATACCAATGGCTAAAATTAGCCCAAAAAGCGTTAGCAAGTTTATAGAAAAGCCCAACATATACATTCCTGCAAACGCACCAATAATAGAAACTGGCACAGCAAGAACAGGAATAATTGTCGCTCTAAAATTTTGCAAAAAGAAATAAATAACTATTACAACCAAAATGATTGCTTCTATAAAGGTTTTAATCACTTCTTTTACAGATACATTAACAAAAGCTGTTGTATCATAGGGAATTGCATAAGTTAATCCATCTGGAAAACTTTTGCTAAGTTCTTCCATTTTGCTATTTACTGCTTTGGCTACATTAAGTGCATTAGCTCCTGGTTGCAAGAACACACCAAAAGCAACTGCTGGTTTTCCATTATAAAAGCCATTTACACTATAATCTTCTGCACCAAGCTCTACCCTTGCAACATCTTTCAATCTCAAAGATGAACCATCTGGATTTGTGCGGATAAGAATATTTTCAAATTCTTTTGCACTTGTAAATCTTCCTTGTGTGGTTACAGAATAGGTAAATTCTAAATCATCTCTTACTGGCTCCTGCCCAAAAGCTCCTGCAGCAAATTGAGAATTTTGCTCTTGAACGAGTGCAATTACATCTGATGGAGTTAAATTGTATTTTGTGAGTTTATCTGGAGAGAGCCAAATACGCATGGAGTATTCCTCTCTACCAAATAGTGTCGCATCCCCCACACCTTGTATTCTTTTCAACTCATCTAAAATATTAATGGTTGCATAGTTTGCAATATAAGTTGCATTTTGGCTAGGAGTATCTGAAGAAAGAGAATAAACAGCCAAAATTGTAGAAGAACGCTTATCCACTGTTACACCCATTCTTTGCACTTCTTGAGGGAGCTGACTAAGCACTGCTTGAACGCGGTTATTGACATTAATGGTTGCTTGATCTGGATCTGTTTCGTTTGTAAAATAAACATTTATAGAAAGATTTCCACTTGAAGTAGAAGAAGATTGCATATAAATCATTCCCTCTACACCATTAATGCTATTTTCTAAAATACTTGCAACACTACTTGAGATAACCTCTGCATTTGCACCTGGATAGGTAGTTTGCACTACCACTTGTGGTGGAGTTACTTGGGGATACTCCTCTACCGCTAAAGAAAAAATAGATAAAGAACCTGCAATTACAATGATAATAGACATTACCATCGCTAAAACAGGACGATTAATAAAAAACTTTGAAAACATCTATAAGCCTTAACTAGCCATTTTAGTATTTTGTGCAGGATTAGTTCCACTTGGTGCGGAATTCATAAGACGCACTGGCGCATTTGGTTTGATTTTAATAAGCTGGTTTGTAATAATCTCATCGCCCTCATTCAATCCTGATTGCACTAAAAAGCTATTATCCACAGCATTGCCTAAAATTATACGCACCTGCACTGCCTTGCCATCTACCACTTTATAAACATAACTTCCTTTTGCATCTTGTAAAACCGCAACTTGCGGGATTGCAATAGCATCTTTTGCAATGAGGCCTTGCAAACGGATTCTTGAAAACTCGCCCGGTATCAACAAAGATTCTTTATTTTCTACAATTGCACGCGCCTTAATAGTAGATGTGCTTGTATCTAACACACCATCAAGAAAATCCAAAACACCTTCTTTTGCATAAATTTGCCCATTAGGCATAATATATTGGATTTTTAAATTATCTCTATTTAAATTTCTTAAAAAATAATAGTCATTGCTAGGAATAGAAAATTCAGCATGGATTGGATCTAACTGTGTAATAGTTGTTAGCACATTATTGGCTCCTGCACTTCCTACTAAATCGCCTATATCATAATTTTTAATACCAATTTTTCCACTTGCTGTTGCTACAACATCTGTATATCCCAAATCAATAAGTGCATTATCTAAATTTGCCTTAGCATTTGCAACAGCTGCACTTGCACTCTCATAAGCTGATAGTGATTGATCACGCTCTTTTGGACTTAAAGCCTTTTGACTAAAAAGCTTTTTAGAACGCTCCCAATCACGATTTGCCTCTTTTAATGAAGCTTGTGCGGATTGCAACTGTGCTTTTGCAATATTTACATTTGCCAAATACTTTGCAGGATCAATTTTAAAAAGCTTATCGCCCTCTTTAACAAACCCACCTTCAATAAAATTTTGCTTCAAAAGCGTGCCCTCAACCCTAGCATAAATATCAACGCTTTGAAGACTTTTTAATTGCGTTGGGTATTCAAAAGCCACTGCAACATCACTTTTATGAACCTTAAAAGTGCTAACAGGCAAGGACATTGGAGCTTGCTGCTTCTGCTCTTTGGAACAACCGCTAAAAATTGCAAGAGAGCAAAAGGCTAAAGCAAGTAACTTATGCATCGATTTCATGGATTTCTTCCTTAATTTCCCCTTCTTTGAAAAAGAGTTAGTTTGTTTTGTAATAATTGTTACAAAAATAAATTGTGATGTATATTTTAATCACTTTATGTTAAACAAACATAAAATAAAAATGGATTTGTAAAATATTTTAACTATTTCTATACTTGTAATCCTCATAGCTAAAACTTTTCAATAATTCAAATTCTCCATTTTTACGGATTATTCCAATACTTGGCAAAGGAACACCATTAAAAGTATTGTTCTTAACGATTGTATAATGTATCATATCTTCAAAAATAATCCTATCGCCTATTTTTAATTCCTCTTCAAATCCATAATCTCCTATCACATCTCCTGCTAGACAAGTAGGCCCTCCTAGCCGATAAGCATATTTGGCTTCTGATTTTAATTGAAGTTGTTTGTGTTTGGTTTGTGCTTTTGCAAAAAAACTATTTCTTACCATAGGACGATAAGGCATTTCAAGACAATCTGGCATATGTGCAGCCGCACTTACATCTAAAAGTGCAATATCAATTCCATTTTTAACAATATCTACCACACTTCCTATTAAAAATCCTGTTTGCCAACCAATCGCCTCGCCTGGCTCTAAATAAACCTGTTTATGATAGGTTTTATTGAATTTTTTAATAATCTTAATAAGCAACTCTACATCATAATCTTCCCTTGTAATGTGATGTCCCCCACCAAAATTAATCCATTGCATTTGTGGAATAAATTCCCCAAAATGCTTAACAAAATGCTTTAAAGTCCTTTTTAATGCATCACTATTTTGCTCACAATGGGTATGAAAATGCAATCCTGAAATCCCTTCTAATCCGTATTTTTCCACACCTTTTTGAAATTCCTCCTTATTAATTCCAAGTCTTGAACCCTCTATGCAAGGATTATAAATCGCAGGAGTTACCTCACTATATTGAGGATTTACCCTAAGTCCTATTTCAATCTTTGCTCTTTTTTGCACTTCTCTTTGTTTATTTTCTTCTAAAATATAGTCCTTATAAGTTTGCCACTGCAAAAAAGAATTAAAAATAATATGGTTTGAGATTTTTACAAGCTCTATAATCTCTTCTTTTTTATAAGCAGGAGAGAAAACGCTCACTTCTTTTTGAAATTCCTCATAGCCCAATTTTGCTTCATAAATACCACTAGCAGTAATCCCACTTAAATACTCTCTTGCAAGCGGGAAACTTCTCCATAGTGCATATCCTTTAAGTGCTAAAAGCACCTTAGCACCGCTCTCTTTCTCTACTCTTTGTAAAAGTTTTAAATTTTTTTCTAGCTTTTCTTCTTCTAAGACATAGCAAGGACTTGGGATAGACTGATAATTTTTAGGATAATTTTTACTTAGCATTTTTATTCCTTACTCTTATTTTTATTATTTTTGTTTTGTGAAAATTGTAATGAAGCTAATTGTAGCAAATCATAGCTTGTGTGGATATTTTTTGGAAGCCTTTTTAAACAATATTGAAAAATCTCTAACGCTACTTTGCAATCTTCTAATGCACGGTGTAATGGACTATGGTAGATACCTAAAAATTCATTCAAAAAAGCAAGAGAATATTTTTGCGCGCTAAAAGTATTTTGTGCAAGCTTAATCGTGCAAAGAGCAGGATTATACAAATACCCAAAGCCATGCTTATGCATAGAATGACTAAGAAAAGAATAATCAAACAAAACATTATGTGCCACAAAAATGCTATCTCCTAAAAAAAGCTTGAAAGCTTCCAAAACTTGATGGAGTGGAGGCGCATTTCTTAGCATTTCTTTTTGGATACCTGTTAGCTCTACAATGTTGGGCGGAATATATTCACAGGACACAAAAGAGGAAAAAGTCTTTTGCACTTTGCCTTTTTGATAAAGAATTGCACCTATTTCAATGGGTTGGTGAATTTTTGGATTATGTCCATTTGTTTCAATATCCACAATACAATAAGACTCTTCGCTAATTTCTGTAAGTTTAGGACGAAAATAAACTTTATCATGTGCAAAATACAGAGATATTCCACTGTTTTTTATAAGTTCTAATTCGCTTTCTTTGTCCGCAAATAAACCTCCTATACGGCAAAGCTTACTTTCAAACTCGTTCAAAGAATTTGGACGCACTACTAAAGAAGATATAAGACTATCATAGCGTTTTGGCATATTTTCTACTTTTCTAAATAAAATTAGTTTATTTTAACAAAAAGCGGATTGTTTTAGCTAAAATTTGATAAATTACGATAAATTTTTACATAAAGGCAAAAAACTCTTATGAGAAATAGAATTATTTTATTTGACTTAGATGGCACTTTAATTGATTCTACACAAGCAGTGTTTGAATCTTTTTGCCATTCTTTTAAAACTTTAGGAGAAAAAGAGCCTAGCTTTAACGCAGTAAGCTCACAAATTGGACACACTCTAGAAGATATGTTTCAAACTCTAGGCGCTAAGAATGAAAATTTACAAAAACATATTGATGTTTATAAAGAACATTATAGACAAATTTGCAATGCAAAAACACAGCTTTTAACTCACGCAAAAGAAGCTATTTTAAAAGCACACACATTCGCTACCTTAGGGGTTGTTACCACAAAAACTGGCAAATACTCTAAACTCCTTTTAGAACATTTTGATGTTTTGCAATATTTTGCCTGTGTGGTAGGACGCGAAGATGTAACCTATGCAAAGCCCGACAAAGAACCCATTTTAAAAGCTTTAGAGCTTATAAATATCCCTTTGCAAAAGAATCAAATTTTTATGATTGGAGATACTCCATTAGATATTCTTGCAGCTTCCAATGCGGGTGTGAATTCTATTGGTGTGCTAAGCGGTTATGCAAGCAAAGAGACTTTAGAAAAATACACAAACACTCTTGCAAAAGATGCACTAGAGGCTGTTTGTATGATTGAAAGAGATTTATAAAATTACATTTTTAAACAATACTATAATAAAATTAAAATTTTTGATTTTATTTAATTTATTTTTGTCTTATTATTTTATTATAATTGAATAAGCCTTAAATTTTAAGGCAAATTTCATATTGGGGGCAAAGATAATGAAGAAAATTTTACTTTGTTTGGTGGCGTTATTTTTAGGAGTAAGTATGCTAGAAGCTAAACCAAAAATTGCGATTTTAGCAACAGGAGGAACAATTGCAGGATCCATAGATAGTGCAGTGGCAACTACTGGCTATACCGCAGGGGTAGTAGGAGTGGATGTTCTTATAAAAGCAGTTCCACAAATCCAAGATTTAGCACAAATTAGTGGCAAACAAATTGCCAATATTGATAGTTCCAATATGCGTGATGAAATTTGGCTAAAACTTGCAAAAGAAATCCATACACTTTTTAAAAGCGGAATTGATGGGATAGTCATCACACATGGAACAGATACCATGGAAGAAACCGCTTATTTTTTAAACCTCACTTTAAAAAGCGATAAGCCTGTAGTGCTAGTAGGTGCTATGCGTCCTTCCACTGCAATCAGTGCTGATGGTCCCAAAAATCTCTACAATGCAGTAGCTCTAGCAGCTAGCAAAGAGGCTAAAGGCAAAGGTGTAATGGTGGCTATGAATGATAAGATACTTAGTGCTAGAGGTGTTGTAAAAACCCACAGCCTTAATGTAGATGCGTTCTCTTCACCAGATTTTGGGGATTTAGGCTATATTGTAGATGGGGAAGTATTCTTTTACAATAAGACTTTAAAAGAACACACCAAAGATACTCCTTTTGATGTAAGCAAGCTAGAAACTTTACCCAAAGTAGATATTCTTTATACCTACTCTAATGATGGAAGTGGCGTAGCTGCTAAAGCACTTTTTGAAAATGGCACAAAAGCTCTTGTAATTGCTGGAAGCGGTGCAGGAAGTATCCATGAAGATCAAAAAAATGTCCTAAAAGAACTTATGACAAAAGGTTTAAAAGTAGCTATTAGCTCAAGAGTTGTTGCAGGAAGAGTAGCAGTAAGTCAAGCAGATAAAAAGCTAGGCTTTATTAGTGCAGAGGATTTAAATCCACAAAAAGCTAGGGTTCTTTTAATGCTCGCTCTTACAAAAACGCAAGATCCTAAAAAAATACAAGAATATTTCCTAAAATACTAGTTTTTTCTTTAACAAAGCCTATCAAAGAGGCTTTGTTATCTAAATTTTTATTCTATATCCTTATTAATAACAGCACAAAGCTTTCTAAAAAGTTTTTAAAAATATCATAAACTCCAATTAATAATAAATTTTATTGCTTTATTACTTAATTAATATTATAAATAAACACAAATATAAATAATGATTAATATTTGTAATAAATTTCAATGTAAATAGCCTTAAAACTCCTAAAATAAGCATTTTTGAGTAAAAAGGATACTTTTTGCTAAAAACTCATAAATTTACCCCCCCCCCCCCCCCCACACAACAAAAACAAATATAAAAATCACATTTAATACAAACTTATTCCATAATTTCTTATTTTTTTTTTTTTTT
>NZ_NBIU01000038.1 GCF_003245365.1 Helicobacter valdiviensis | reverse complement strand
AATATTCTAAGTAAAACCCGCTTAACTTATGCTTAAAACTATTAAAATTAGTCTTTGGAAGATAAAGCGGGTAAGGAGGCTAAATAATATTTAGTTTAGCTTTTACTTCTTATCTTTTAAAAAGGAATTTTAAGACTTTAAACCCTTTATAATAAAAGGGTTACAAAGTTTAAAAACTTTTCTTTCTTTAATCTTGTTTTTAAAATAAATTCTTCTTGTTTAATGCAAGTGTAAATAATATTAATATTAATAATTTTAGTTTTGTTGTTTTTAGATTGCTTCGCTACGCTTGTAATGACGCTCTTTTATGTCACTGCGAGCAGTGGAACATTGTGTGGCAGTCTAAAGAGCTATCTTAAGGCTTTGGTTACTCTTTTAGATTGCCACGGCGATTACATCGCCTTGCAATGACAAGGGAAAAGTTTTTGTAACATCATTAGGTTGCTTCGCTATGCTCACAATAACAAATAAAGAAAATGCAATGATAAAAAATCTCAATGAAGCCACCTTGATCTATAATACGCATTTTCTTAGAAATAAATCCCTGCTCCTATGTAAGCTCTTGCTCTATTTTGCCCATCCGTTTTAAGCTTAGCAATAGCTCTTGCCAAATCCACTTTTACATAAAATGCATCTGGTTTTAAATAAAGCAATTCTAGACCTGCTGAATCCATAAAATATTCTTGTCTTGCTTTCTCTTCATTCCAAGAATATCCAAGCTCATAAAAAGGAGTGATATAGAAATTTGTAATAGGACTTTGATAACGCAAACCCAAAGTTGCCATCACCATATTATCGCCCTCTCCTTCTCCATTTCTATATGCCCTCATTCCATAAGGTCCACCCAAAGATGCAGATTCACTAGAATCTAGCCAAAATCCTCCCAACACTTTTTGGTAACTCACATTAAAAATATGCGTAAGCTTCTCATGTAAATAATATTGGTTATTCAAATACACATTAAGCTTAGAAAACTTACCTGTTCCCCATGAATCTTTTGTAAGCTCATCATCACCTACTACATCCCCATAATACACCTTTACATTATAGCTTAGATAATTTCTAGGTATCCCACCATAAGTTCCCTCAAACCCTCCATAGCCTATATCGCTATGTTTCATAAAATCAATCCCAAAAGCTTCATAAGAATCCTTTAATTTTCTATGTGTATATCCCGCACTCCAATACAAAGAATTCTCAGAGTTAATAAAAAGCGGATAGGTAAAATCCACTCCAAAATCTGTAGAAGTTCCTACAGCTCCCATCTTTCTATAATTTCCACCTAGCTCATAGTTTCCTTTATTTACTCTTGGAGAAATTTTCAAATTCCCCACAAATGTAGTGTAAGTAGCTCCATAGTTTAGCTGATTTTCATTACTTCTTTGCACCATTGTATTTAAAGAATCACCAAAACCAAAGAGATTATTAAAAGTCGTCGTAGCACCAAATCTAATTTGCCCCGCTCCTTTTGTTCCGTAGTTGTCTGCATAGAGCATTGCACTTGCTTTTTTGCTATCATTTACTTCTATCACCACATTGCTCTCACCAAAATCTTCCCCCGCCTCTAGTGCTCCTACTGCTTCAATACCTGCACTTTGATTGATTTTATAGATAATATCTTCCATATTTTTAGTCGTGATAATTTTTCCCTTTAGTGCTTCACTAAGCTTAGAATTAATAGAAGAATCTCTTAAGTGCGAATAATTTTTAACAACATAATCCCCCAAAGTTCCCACAATAATATTAACTTGTATAGTATCTTTAATAGTTTGTTGTGGAACATAAGCAGTAGCTGATGGATAGCCATTGTATTGAAAATAATAAGAAACAATATTTGTAATGGCTTGTAAAGTTTCTGGAGAGATTTTAGAAATCTTTTGTGCATAAATGGATTCTGCTAGCCATTTCTCTTCAATCCCTAAATCTTTTAGAGTGATTTCCTTGCCATCAATTTTATTGTCAATCTTAAAATTGTATTTATATTTATACTGCTCTTCTTGTCTTAATTGCAAACCTTTTTCATCAAGATTCTCTTTTTCTTGATTTTGTTTAAAAGAATTTTGCTGCTGCCTTAGAGTATTTGTGATATTTTTATTTTGTGGAACATCTCTATAAGGAGAAGTGTTTATCATATCCTCTAACTGCTTTGCCTCTTGCGGGCTTGTTTGTGCAAATGTATAAGAACATAATCCTACAAGACTAAGTGCCAAAAAACTTTTTTTACCCATAAAATAATCCTTATTCATAATTTTTCAAATTTATTTAAATCTTTAAAACTTGCTTTTACTGCTTAAAGAGGCTTATCTAGCCTCTCCATAAATAATTTTGCCATCTTCACTTAGGCTTAAGCTAAGCTTATATTTTGCAAAATTCTCTTTTTTGAAACCTGAAATTTTTCCCACTTCTGCTTTATTAGTGCTTTTATTTATCTCTCCAATATATGCCAAAACCTCTGCTTGATTTAGAGTATTTCCATCCATATCTGCAAATCCCTCTTTGCTTTCTAAAAGCGCTATTTTTCCTTTAGGTTTGCCTGTATTTTTTGACACATAAAGACTAAAATCTGCATTGCGTGAAAGATTGATTGGAAACTCTAAACTTGTTATGAAGCTTTTCTTATCTTTTTTCTTATAAATAAAGCTAAAATGTTCAAAATTATTTACCACTCTAGCTTCTATCTTTGCTTCTGTAATTAGATGATTATCTTCGCTTAATTGTGCTAATGATGGAGAAGGCGATGTAAGTGATACCCCTGTTGGACTTTGCCAAAAAGGAACCCTAATTACACTCCCACTAATTGCATTAATGCTAACATCTTTTTGCAAATCAAATTCTCCACCTATAAAAAGTGTATTTTTATAAGAGAGTGCAAGATTACTTTGTGCATTTGGAATAGCACTTGCAGCTATATAAATTTCATCTCCATCTTTTTGGTTATATTCCCCCAAACTCACATCTACAAGGCTTAAAGTATTCTCATATGCACTCAATCCTGTCCCTGCAATCAAATACAAACCTGATTTTGGGGCATCTGATGCAAATTTCACATTTTTAAAATTGAATGTATTTTTATAAGATTCTACTTCGCCTCTAGCACTATAGATATCCACTTGTGAAGTAGAATAGTAATTACTTACATCCACATAATTATTCTTAGCACTCTCTAAACCATAAAGGAAAATTCCACTTGCCCTATCTTTATTGGTATTTGATTTTTGTGCTTCTACATTATAATATTGAATAATATTATTCTCAACACTCATCGCCTCAATACCGCTCTTAATCGTTTCTCTACTAAAAACATTATTTAAGGTAATTTTATTGTTTTTAGCATTTTGTGCATAGTGATAACTTCCCTCAAAATATTCTTTATCTACCGCAAAAATATAAAGCGGTAATGCACTTTGAGAATCCCTAAAATCTATCACATTAGAATTTGCATCTCCTGCTAATGTTCTAGCACCTACAATAGAAATTTTATCACGAAGCTTTTGTGCTCTATCTTGATTTTGTATCACATCAATATTTGTGAGATTATTTTTAATATTTATACTATTAAAACTCGCTCCATTACTTGCATATGCACCATAAAAGCTAAATCCACTCTCACCAAGATAAGTCTCAGAGAGTGCAAAAGGCTCTCTTAAATCAATATCAATGCTATTGTAGTTTGCACTGCCCTTTGTGCTATATCCTCCATAAAATTCAAAAAGTCCTTGTATCTTAACACCATCTTTTATTTTCTTATAGCTATTTAATGATTTTAGAGAAATTTTATTGTTATCTGCTTTTCCTTGTGCTGTTTTTCCGCCAAAAAACTCTCCAAACAATAACGCATCATAGTATTGTGGAAATTCTTTAGCATCTACCTTCAAATTCAAATCTAACCCATCTATTTCAAGACTATTATTTAAAGCATTATGTGCCTTGCCATCACTCACATCTGCATAACCACCTGCAATGTGTGTTATCACCGATGTAGAATAGCTTCCTAAAGTTCCATGCACTATAAATTCACTTCCTCTAATACCTACTTGATTACCTATAACATCTCCATTATAGGCAATACCTCCTACAATATGCGTCATACGCTCATCATATACCCTATCATCATCTTGATTTACTTTATACACACTAGGATGAAAATCCACTCTTGAATCTTTTTCTAACACAATAGAATTGTTTTTAGAATTTCCAAGAAAAGAAATTCCGCCCACAAGATAAGGAGCACCGTTTAAATCAAGATTATAAGTATTTTCTACTCCCATATTTACATAAGCTTCTTTTTGTAAAACAAGGCTATTATTTGTAGAATTACCTTTTTGTGTAAGTGCTGCAGTGATTAAAAAATTATAATTATCTTCACCTTGAGTTTTCTTAGGTATTTGCACCTCTTTAGCATCGCTTGGAGAAACAAAATACACCGAACTTAATTCCCCTGCTTTTAACATAAGCTTATTATTGCTGACATTTCCGCTCTGGCTCCATGCACTAACTACAAAAGGAACATAAGCAATATCCCTTACCTCTTCATTAGAAGAATAGCCACTATGTGTCCCACGGACAAACATTTTTGCATCTGTATTTGGAGTAATAATTTGAAGCTTTTGCTTTTCGTTTGCTATTTTTGGATTATCATAAATTAATGTAGCACCACTAATAGAAGCATTAGATTTAATACCACAATAATTTTTACCTTCAATTTTTTTATGGGTATTTTTATTATAATCCCAAACATCTTTATTTTCCAGACACTCATAACCAATTTTTGTAACTTGTGCTTCAAGTGCCAAAGCCGTAATAATGCTTAATAGAGAAACTTTACCTATTTTAACCATTAAAAACCCTTTCCTTTTTATTATTATTTATTTTAAAGTATAAATTTTGCTTATTTTTCAATAAATTTACTTAGTTAAATACTTATAGAAAGGATAAATCTCTAAATATTTAAACCTTAAGAAAAAGATATTAAAAAATATAGAAATTTAATTTTATAAAACAATAAATCTCATGATAAGGATTGTAAATAATTGTGTAAATTCCCCATTTTAAGCTACGAACCCAATCTTAAAAAAAATTTTATTGCAAATAAAATCTTTAGAAATTTTTGCTAATCATCTCCTTTTGTAGTAAAATTTTTGGGAATTATACCATAAAACTAAGTCTTAATCCTTATACATAAATTTTTACACAATATACATAATATAATTATGCAAATAATGTTAAATTTACATATTTTTAACTTAATTTTGTAAAAATTACCCAAAAACTTTTTAATCTTTACTCTTAAAAACTTATCCAATTTATGTTCTTATTCTTAAGAAATTTTTTATTGAATTTCAGAACTTTATTGTTTTAATTTATGACAAAAATAATTGCTCAATTTATGTAGCCCCCATAACCATAAGCAACCAAATAACTTATTTTTACAAAAAACACAAAAAAATCCTTGAAAATAGCCTAAAAAGCTACAAAAATTTTTATAAATTTAATTATAAATCTCACAAATTTCTTGATAAAGTCTTCTAAATTCTCCTTTTAAAATCGCTTCTCTAGCATCTCTTACAAGTTTTAAATAAAAGGCAAGATTATGGATACTAGAAAGCCTAAAATAACTCATTTCTCCTGCCCTAAAAAGATGATGCAAATAAGCACGAGAAAAATTTTGACAAGTATAGCAAGAACATTTACTATCTAATGGATTATCATCTAATTTAAAACGGCTAGATTTAATAGAAAGCTTGCCAAAATGTGTAAAAATCGTCCCATTGCGTGCATTTCTTGTAGGCATAACACAATCAAACATATCTACGCCCCTATAAATTGCTTCTATAATATCGCGTGGAGTTCCCACTCCCATTAAATAGCGTGGTTTATTTTTGGGTAAAAGTGGCACTGTAAAGCTTAGCGTCTCATACATAAGCTCATTTGGCTCTCCTACTGCAAGCCCACCAATAGCATATCCATCAAATTCCCCCATAGATGTGAGATCTCTAGCACTCATCTCTCTAAATTCCCTATCTGTGCCACCTTGATTAATTGCAAAAATATTATTACTTAGCTCTCTGCCCTCATTTTTAAATTGTTCTTTTTTAAAAGTGTGGTATTCTATGGCTTCTTTAGCCCACAAACTTGTGCGATTTATGGATTCTTTAATCCTTTCTTTGCTTGCGGGTAATCCCACTAAATCATCTAAAATCATCATAATATCGCTATTTAAATTATATTCAATATCTAAAACTTTCTTGGGGGTAAAAAAATGCTTACTCCCATCAATATGACTTTTAAAAACAATTCCTTCTTCTTGAACTTTTACATTTCCTCCCAAACTAAAAGCTTGGAAACCTCCACTATCTGTAAGAAAATTTCTAGGAAATTTACTAAAATTATGCAACCCTCCTAATTTTGCTACCACTTCATCACTAGGACGCAAATACAAATGGTAAGTGTTTGCTAAGACAATAGGACAATCAAGCTCCAAAAGATCTTTAAAATCTAGTGCTTTTACACTTGCTTGTGTGCCAACTGGCATAAAAATAGGTGTCAAAACCTCACCATGAGCTAGTTTAATACTTCCTGCTCTTGCTTCTCCATCAATTTTTTGCAGATTAAATTCCATTTTCAACCTTTTTTTGTTACATTTTCAAGATTTTTACAATATACATAAGGCCAATACATCATGAGAAAAATCCTCTTAATTTTAGACGGAATTGTAGCAAAAGATTTTTTAACAACACTCACACAAAAGCATATTGACAAAAATTACTATATTTTCGTCTCTCTAAATCCAGAATTATTGCCCCAAAATTTAAGCGAAGGTAATGAGATTTATAATTTTGATCCATGCTCCCCTAAAAAACTAAGGCAAATTTTAGAACCACAAATTACAGATTGCTACATCATCACAGATCAAGTTGAAGAGCGGGAGCTTATCTATAAAACCATAAGAGATTATAATAAAAATATTCAAATCACACTGCTTGGAGAGCTAGAACTCAATGAAGATGACAAACAGCTCACACAAATCAACGAAGAACAAATCTTAGCCGCAAAACTCTTTGAGAGATTCCCCAATGTTCCACGCACAGCAAAATACATAGGACTAGGCGAAGGTGAAATTATGCAAATCAATGTCCCTTTTGGAAGTCCCTATGCTTATAGAACCGTGGGAGTTATCAAACAAAAAAAATGGAAAATTGTAGCCATCTATCGCAATAAAGAGCTTATCTTACCAAAATTCTCCACTGTAATCTTTCCTAATGATTCTTTATTGCTCATAGGAGAGCCAAAAACTCTATGGGATATTTATCACAGAATCAAAGAAGAAATTGGGCAATTTCCAACCCCTTTTGGACGCGATGTAATTTTATACTTTGATCTTTTAAACTCCCATTCTTTAGAATTTTATTTAGAGCAAACACTGCTTTTATTTAACCATTTTAAAAACAAACGCTTACATTTTTGCTTTTTTAACCCAAATACTCCTGATATTATTAACACACTCAATAATAACCCCATTTTACAGCAAGAAAATATCACTTATCATATAGAATTTTATGAAACTTCTTTAAAAAATATTCTTGCCAAAGATATTCAAAATAAAAATATCGGATTAATTTTAAGCGAATCTTTTGTGTTTGAAAAATACAAAAATATTCTTTTTGATTGTGGGATACCCCTTTTTAAATTTGGTAGCACTCCACTAGAGCAAATCACCCATAGTGCGGTAGTGATTCCAAAAATCACAGAAGAAGCTGAAAAAATCTCCTCTGTTGTTTTTGATTTTTCCACACAACTTGGTTTAAAAATAAGGCTTTATGATTTTGATCCTGATGAAAACTACCATAAACTAGCCATAGAATACTACAAACACATAGAAAAAATTTTTGAAAAAAAGATTGAAATTATCCAATCTAATTCACTAAACCCTATCCTTTGGCTCAATCAGCAAAAAGACACTTTACAAATTCTACCTCTTAAAAAAGAAAGAATTAAAAAATCTCTATGGCTTAATCTCACCGATATTGAAAATCTAAGCTCACATCTTAGTAATCTTCCACAGCTTTTTATCCCTCTATCTGTTTAATTTTACAACTTAAAAACCTCTTTGGGATCAAAAAGGGAAGTGGGTTTTAACTTCCCTCTTTTAATTTTAATCCAATCTATAATAATCCCCACAATCATAGCAACAAGAAATAATACTCCAAAATTACCAAAAATAAACATTAAAGGATGTATCATAAAAAATAACATTTCAAAAGCATTATCAATAAAATGATTACTACGCCTCCCTATTGCAATTAATTCCCCCATAATAAATAAACTATTATAAAAAACATATATCAAAAAGGCACCCACAAAAGCAAGCCATAATCGCAAATTAATTTTATGAGTAGTAATGAGATAATACCTAAGATGCTTAGCACTTTTGACCTCACTAGAATAAGGGTGCAACTTTAACTTTACAATTTTACAAGTAAGTTTGCCAAAAACCCATAAAACACACAAAAAACCAATCACCATCATATAAAGTAAATAAAATTGTGCCAAATCTCCTGCATAACTCTTCTGTGCTATTAAACGCACCACGGGTAAAAATTCAAACAACTTTACAAATTCTTCTAATGCAGGATAAATTTCTAAAAGATTAGGAGGTAAAAATATAATACTAAGACAACAAACTCCATAAATTACACAAGGAACAACAATATCACGCGTTTTAAATTCTATATTTTTTAGTTTAAGACGCAAAAAAGCCCTAAAAGTGCTAAATTTTCTCATAAAATTCCCTAATGTAAGAAAATAATAGGCAATTATAACAAAAACTCTAAATAAAACTAAAAGTTGAAGTTTGATTTTAAGTAGATAAGTGGTACGCCCAAGAGGATTCGAACCTCTGACCTACGGCTTAGAAGGCCGTTGCTCTATCCAGCTGAGCTATGAGCGCATATGAAGATTTTGGTACCAAAGGGGGGACTCGAACCCCCGACCTCCGGCTTATGAGACCAGCGCTCTAAACCAGCTGAGCTACCTTGGCGCACCAAAAAAGAACGCAATTATACTCTTTTTATTTTAAAGTTTTATTAAAAACTAACTTATCGTATCAATTTGTGTATTTCCTATATGGATAGCATGAGAGAATTCTCGCAACAATCTTTGCGTTTTTGCCTCTCCTGTATGTCTTAAAATATCATTATAATTACTAGAAAGATTTTTATTATAAGCTTTTGTATAAATTCCTTGCAAATTATTTAAATTATCCTGAAATTCTAGGGCAATATCCCCCCACCCTTCTTGTGAAATACCTAACAGTCCTTCTGTTTTCTTCTCCAGCTCTTTTTCTTTAGCCTCTACCCTCTCCACACTTGCACTTAAATTTCCAGCACGCGTTAGAGTTTGTGCCACAGCAATCTTTTCATTAGGAGACATACTAGCAGTAACCCGCTCAAATGCTCTATACTGCTCATCACTCATAAGCTCTAAACTTAACATTCCATAAGTTACTCGCTCTTGTTTTAAATCTTCTTGAGCTTGCTCTTTAATTTCCTCTTTCTTTTTAAGGGGGCTTACAGATTGCACTTCTTTATGATCCCCCAAAAGTCTATTGGCTTCATTAATAACACTATTAATTCCACTATCTCTAACTAGCATTACTTACCTTTTACACTTAAAAACTTTAACTTAAAAGCTAAAAGCAAAAAGGATTCCAACTCCCCAATGGAGTTTTCTAGTCTAAAAACTTTTCTGCAACAAATAAACCTTATCTACCTTAAAACTTTAACGCCTATCTAATCCCTTAACCAAAGCCTTTTCTATCAATTTTTCTCGCGCTGGATTTATTTTTTTAAAATATCTTTCTACTTCTAAAACTAATTTGGCATTCACGGCTTTATGAGAACTTAATCCCACTACAAACTCCACATCAAAATCACTGTATTCTTCTAAATATTCTAAATAATAGCTTTTAGCAATTTCTGAATATTCTTGCAACTTTTGTAAATCATTTTCCTTAGTATTTAAAAATTCCAAAAGTTCTTTAGCACTTAGTCTTGCTTTTATAGATACCTCTTTGGCTTCTTTGCCTCTAAATGTAAAAAAGACAAAAACAAGCCCAATAAACAACAAACCAATCACCAAAAACACAAGCACTAAAATCCAATCTTCTTTTGGCATTTTTTACCTCACACTTTTCTTTAAATTCTTTTTATGAAAATATAGCTTAGTTTTAAGACTTTTGCTATAATCTAAGTAAAATTTTAAATTAATATGGGGGTCATTATGCAAAAATTCAACAAACCAAGTAATTTTATAAACAGAGAGCTTTCATGGTTGCGTTTTAACACAAGAGTTTTAAGCGAAGCGCAAAACGAAAATAATCCGCTTTTAGAAAGATTAAAATTTATTGCAATTTATGGGACAAATTTAGATGAATTTTATATGGTAAGAGTTGCAGGACTTAAACGCCTCTATGCTGGAGGTATCACAGAAAGTGGTGCAGATAGACTAACTCCAAAAGAACAATTAGAAGAAATTAGAAGCTATTTAAAAGCTGAAAAAACAAAGCTAGAAGAATGCTATTTAAACATCAAAGAAGAATTAAAAAAAGTAGGACTTTTTATCAAAACCTATGAAGAAACTACTAAAGAACAAAAAAAGGAATTACAAAACTATTTTTTAAACCATCTTTATCCCATCGTTGTCCCCATCGCAGTAGATGCAACACATCCTTTCCCACATCTTAACAATCTAAGCTATGTTTTAGCCTTAAAACTCCAAAGTCTTGATAATCCCAATGAAATCAAATTTGGAATGACAAGAATTTCAAGAATGCTACCAGGATTTGTAAAATTAGGAGGAGATACTTATGTGCAAACAGATAGCATTGTAGCTGAATTTACCCATGAGCTTTTCCCTGGTTTTAAGGTATTGAGTTGGAGTGCATTTAGGGTTACAAGAAATGCAGATATGGAAATTGAAGAAGAAGAAGCTGATGATTTTATGGCTTTAATGACAGAGGGGTTAAAATCAAGAAGAAAAGGAGAAATTATTCGCCTTGAAATCGGAAAAACTGATGATTTAGAGCTTAAAAAATTCATTACCCAATATATCAAAGTAACCCCTGAAGATATCTATGAATGCCTAGCACCTATGAATTCTAGTATTTTGTGGGAGGTAGTAAGTTCTAAAAGTTTTGCAAAATATACTTTTGCTAACTACACTTCTAAAATCCTCCCTCCTCTAGATTTAGATGCAAATATTTTTTCTATTTTAGATACCCAAGATATTCTTACTTTCCAGCCCTATGAAAGCTTTGATCCTGTGGTAAATTTTATCCAAAGTGCTGCAAAAGATCCCGATGTCTTTTCTATCCGTATGACACTTTATCGTGTAGGCAAAAATTCTCCTATTGTTAAATCTCTCATTGAGGCTGCTGAAAATGGCAAACAAGTTACTGCACTCGTAGAGCTAAAAGCTAGATTTGATGAGGAAAACAACTTGCATTGGGCAAGAGCTTTAGAATCTGCTGGAGCACATGTAATTTATGGAGTTCCTGGACTTAAGGTGCATGCTAAAATTGCACTTGTTATTAAAAATATCGGCAAAGAATTAAAAGAATATGTGCATTTAAGCACAGGAAATTACAATCCAAGCACCGCAAAAATCTACACCGATATTAGCTATATGACTTCAAAGCGTGAATTCACACAAGATGCAACGCGTTTTTTCCATAATCTTTCTGGTTTTTCTCATAAGTCTAAACTAGACACCCTTCTTGCAGCACCTTTACAAATTAAGCCCAAAATCCTAGAACTCATTGAGGGCGAAACCAAAAGAGGCAGTGAGGGAAGAATTATCTTAAAAGCAAATTCTATTGTAGATACTGATGTGATTTTAGCGCTTTATAAAGCTTCTAGTGCTGGAGTAAAAATTGATTTAATTATAAGAGGAATTTGCTGTCTTAGACCTAATATTAAAGGGATTAGCGACAATATCCGTGTAATTTCCATTGTAGGAAAATATTTAGAGCATGCAAGAATTTACTATTTTAAACATGCAAAACCACAAATCTATTTTGCGAGTGCTGATTTAATGCCAAGAAATTTAGAGCGACGCGTAGAGCTTATGACGCCTATATTTGATGAAAATCTTGCCGATAAACTTTTTGGAATTATTAGTTTGCAAAGCCAAGACAACACAAAAGCACACGAGCTCTTGGAAAATGGAGAATATCAAAAACTTACCCCAAAAGATAAAGAAGCTACCATTAATAGCCAAAAAATTTTAGAAGATCACACAAATACAACCTACTCTTCACTAAAGCAAGAAGAAGCGGAAGTAAAAGCCAAAAAGTTAGCAAGAAGGATGTTTAAAGAAAGTTAATTTAGCTAAAAAATAAGCAAAAACAAATCTAATTTATATTAAAATGCCTTGATGATTTCTATTTCAAGGCTAAACCCATGACACAAGAAGAATTAGACGCTTTATTAAATAGCGATATATCCGAGGTTACAGAAGATGTAGCTACTGATACTACAGCTTCCAAAGAAGTCCAAGAAGAACAAGAAACTAAAATAACAGAAGATGGAATTAGCACAGATACTTGTGTAACCGCTAAAGACTATAAAATTGATCAAGAAGTAAGTTGGCCTCCACCACCCCCTACAAGCGAACATAAAGTCGTCCATCAATTAGACGATGTTACACGCGATTCAGAAGTAAAGGCAACAGAAACTTTTGACAAGCTAGAAGCTATTAATAACGCTGGAATGGATATTGAAGAAGCAATTCACAATCTAGAAAATTTTATTTCCTCTCAAGAGGATTTACTCAATAAACTTTTAGAAAAATTTCCAAATTTCCATACTTTTTCTCAAAAACTTGAAGAAGCAAAAGCTGCTAGAGAATCTCTTTTGCAAATCACACAAGCAACCGAAACAATTAGCAATGCCTCTTTAGAAGCTATGGATATTATGCAATACCAAGATATTCACAGACAAAAAATTGAACGCGTTATTAATGTAATGCGCGCTCTCTCTCGCTATATGAGTTCTCTTTTTGAAGGAAAAATTGATGATTCTAAACGCGTAAGTTCTGCTGTGCATATCCAAGGAGATAACACAGAAAATGTTGTCAATGAAGATGATATTGAAGCACTCATTGCAAATTTTGTAAAATAAGGATACTATGGAAAACAAAATTCAAATCCCTGAACTTCTCTCCCCTGCTGGGAATCTCAAAAAATTAAAAATTGCATTAAACTATGGAGCCGATGCTGTTTATGGAGGAGTTAGCCACTTTTCTTTACGCAACCGCTCTGGAAAAGAATTTGATATGGATAGTTTTAAAGAAGGCATTGATTACACGCACCAAATGGGTAAAAAAATCTATGTAACCATCAATGGCTTTCCTTTTAACTCACAGTTGAAACTACTTGAAGCTCATATTGAAAAAATGGCTTCTTTAAACCCTGATGGTTTTATCATAGCAGCACCTGGGGTTATCAAACTTGCTAAAAAAATCGCCCCCCATATCCCTATACACCTTTCCACACAAGCCAATGTGCTTAATGTGCTAGATGCGGAAGTCTTTTATGAAATGGGCGTTAAAAGAATTGTAGCTGCAAGAGAACTTAGCTTAAAAGATGCCATTGAGATTAAAAAAGCACTTCCCAATTTAGAGTTAGAGATTTTTATCCATGGAAGTATGTGTTTTGCTTTTTCTGGGCGTTGTCTTATCTCTGCTTTGCAAAGCGGAAGAGTTCCTAATCGTGGAAGTTGTGCGAATGATTGCAGATTTGATTATGAATACTATGTAAGAAACCCTGATAATGGTGTAATGATGCGACTTGTAGAAGAAGAAGGTATAGGAACACATATTTTTAATTCTAAAGATTTAAAACTTATAGAACATATTCCTATGATTTTAGAAAGTGGCGTGATTAGTTCCCTAAAAATTGAAGGAAGAACAAAATCTAGCTATTATGCAGGAATTACTGCTTATGCTTACAGAATGGCTTTAGATGATTTTTACAAAAACCAATTCCAAGAAGAAAAATATGAAAAAGAGCTAGAAACACTTAAGAATAGAGGTTTTAGCGATGGATATTTAATCCGTCGCCCCTATGAGAAACTAAACACACAAAACCATTTTACTGCCATTAGCGAGGGAAGCTACCAAGTAAATGCAGAAGTTAGTGAAGATGGAAAATTTGCACTTTGTCGCCATACCATTCGCCCAAATGAAGCTAAAGAAATTATTGCACCTCTAGGAAGCGAAATCAAAGAAGGCAAAAATGAAATAGGAGAAATTTTTACACAAAATGGCAAAAAATTTATGCGTTTTTTTAAGATTTTAACAGAAAATGGCAAAGAGCTACAATCCATTCACAGTGGTAATGAAAATCGCCTCATTCTCCCTTTAGCTCTACCACCTTTTAGCTTTTTGCGACAAAAAATTGCATGAAAAATCTCTATTTTGACACAAGAGAATTAGATTTAAGGGCTACACAAAATTTTTCACTCCCTCCTATGCTACTCATGGAAAATGCAGCAAGAGGAATGGAAGTTTTTTTAAAAAAATATTTCAAAAGGGGACAAAAAGTCCTCATTGTATGTGGAAGTGGTGATAATGGAGCTGATGGCTTAGCACTTGCTAGAATGCTATGCTCCTCTTTTAAGATTTTTTTATATCTACCTCTTTCCTTAAAAAGCGAACTTGCAAAACTCCAAATGGAGCGACTTTCAAACCTAAAAGAGCATTTTACTCTTTTAGAAAAATGCGAAAATCTTTCACATCAAGATTATGATATTGTGCTTGATTGCCTTTTTGGCGTAGGTTTAAAGGGTGATTTAAATAAAGAATTACTAAACTTATTAAAAGTTTTAAACAACCTTAAAGCTATAAAAATTTCTTGCGATGTTCCAAGTGGAATAAAATCTTGTGGAACACCCCAAAATCTAGATGGCAAACCTCTTGCATTTTTAGCAGATTACACGCTTTGCATGGGAGCTTTCAAGCTCTCACTTTTTAGCGATTTAGCTAAAGATTTTGTAGGCAAAATAAAATGCCTCTCCTTAGGCATTCCAAGAAAAATTTATGAAACACACTCTTCCTTTAAACTCTTAGAAAAAAAGGATTTTAAACCACCAATAAGAACTAAAAATCTTTGCAACAAAGGAAGCTTTGGACATTTGGCAACTTTCGTGGGAGAAAATTCTAATGCTCCCATTCTTGCAACTAGTGCAGCTTTTAAAATAGGTTCTGGGCTTTGCACTCTTATTCACAAAACACCGCTTCAGTTTCCTTTAGAACTTATGCAAAATCAAAATTTACCCAAAAATACAACCGCAATGCTAATAGGAATGGGACTTGGCAAGGAAGAAAACTCTAAAAATATACAAGATACACTTAAAATTTTAAAAGCTAATTTGCATTTGCCTGTTGTTTTAGATGCAGATATTTTCTATCATAAAGATTTTAAGGAAATTTTACAAAATGCAAAATACCCTATCCTAACCCCTCATATCAAAGAGTTTTCACATCTATTAACACTTATTAATATCCAAACAAATCTACAAGAAATTCTAGAAAATAAAATCCATTTTGCACAAACTTTCCTCCAAAACTTCCCACATTGCATTCTTGTTCTAAAGGGTGCTAACACCCTAATTGTTACAAAAGAAAATATTTTCATCAATCCTCTTGGTAACAATTCCCTAGCAAAAGGAGGAAGTGGAGATGTTTTAGCAGGA
Source organism: Helicobacter valdiviensis (assembly GCF_003245365.1). Lineage (GTDB taxonomy): Bacteria > Campylobacterota > Campylobacteria > Campylobacterales > Helicobacteraceae > Helicobacter_D > Helicobacter_D valdiviensis. The sequence continues at coordinate 1,390 of NZ_NBIU01000038.1, read as the reverse complement.
CTTATTTCTGGACTTTTAGCACAAGGCTACAGCCCCATAAATGCAAGCATTCAAGGTGTTTTAGCACATGCTTTAAGTGCCAAAAATTTTACAAAAAAGTATGCAAATTTCTCCCTTACTCCTCTTGATTTAATTTCTCAAATCCGCTATCTTTAAATTTTTAATTCTAAGGATTACAAAATGTTAGAAAATGATTTATTAAAAATAGGAAATAAAAGCTTTCAAAGTCGCCTAATTGTAGGTAGTGGAAAATACAAAGATTTCAAAACAACTCTTGAAGCTACATTAGCAGCTAAGGCAGAAATTATCACTGTGGCTATAAGAAGAGTAAATATTACAAATAAAAATGAAGAAAATTTACTAGATTATTTTAAGGATACAAATATACAATTTTTACCCAACTCTGCTGGTTGTGTTAATGCAAAAGAAGCTATTACACTTTTTAAACTCACTAAAGAAGCTACTGGAATTGATTTTATCAAATTAGAAATTATTGGAGATACACAAAAAACACTCTATCCTGATGTCTTAGAAACCCTAAAAGCTTGTGAAGAACTTGCAAAAGACGGCTTTAGCGTTCTTGCTTATAGCAATGATGATCCCATTATGGCAAAACATTTAGAAAATGCAGGAGCTAGTGCCATTATGCCACTTGCAGCACCTATTGGTAGCGGACTTGGCATCCAAAACCGCTACAATATTGCCTTTATCAAAAATGCTGTAAAAATACCTGTAATTGTAGATGCTGGGGTGGGTTGTGCTTCAGATGCAGCCATTGCTATGGAGCTTGGTGCGGATGCAGTTTTAACAAACACTGCAATCGCACAAGCCAAAAATCCAATTTTAATGGCAGAAGCTATGAGAAATGCTGTGATTGCTGGAAGAGCAAGCTTCTTAGCAGGAAGGATTCCTAAAAAGCCTTATGCTACTGCAAGCTCTCCAACAGAAGGACTTTTAGAGTTTCAATAACTCTCTTTGTCTATTCAACTACAATTTACAAATATTCAAAATTCTTTAAAGATTCATTATCTTTTAGTTTAAATTTGCTTTTTCTAGCATTTTATTGTCCCAACTTTCTGGTAAATCTTTTATATTTGGATAATAAGGGCGTAAAAGTTCTATATAAACTTCTTCTTGATAAGAAAGTTCAAAATAATACTTTCCTAAAGCAGAAGGAACAAGCTTTTTACTCCCATGATAACCTCCATCAGAATAAACAAAATTAGGGCTATCAAAAGGACTTTTAGAGTTATCAAAACCCATAACTTTAGGAGGTTGTCCAATTTTATATTCATACTGATAAGCTTTTACTCCTATTTCATCATAGGCAAAATAATCATCTATGCTAAATTTAAAAATGCCATTATTACCAAAACTATAATCATAATAA
>NZ_NBIU01000037.1 GCF_003245365.1 Helicobacter valdiviensis | reverse complement strand
AAAGTAAAGTGTGGCAGTCTAAAGAAAACTTAAAATTATGGGTTGTCCTTGTTAGATTGCCACGAGTTCTACAAACTCTTACAATGATAGAGAAAGACTCTCTAAAGTATCTAAAGTAATAAAGAAGAGTTAATAAAGAGCTAGAATGCCCCCCCCCCCCGCACTAATAGTGGATTAGTAATAAAAGAAGTTTTAGAGATATTAAAAGTATTAAAGGATAATAATACTTTATTATTAGATGTTGTATTTAAATTATTATAAAAAGAATTAAAAGAGTTCAATGTATTTTTTAATGTATTTAGTTTTTTAAATTTTTTAAGATTTAAAAAATACATATAGATGATACCCCCTCTTTTTTATTTTAATATTGTTTTATTTAAGCATTAAAAGAGATATGTAAATATTTATAATTTACATAAACTATACTTAGAAATTTAATTTTGGAATTTTAAAGAAATATTTTTTAAATTTTTATAAAATATAAAATACTGTTTTATTCTATAGAGATTATTTAATGGTTTTTATATTTGAGTTTAGCAAGCTTGCAAGCTACTTTTGCAGCACATAAATAGCTTTTTATCTTTGCTTTATTTTGGTAGGCAATATCAAATGCACTGCCATGATCTACTGAAGTGCGTATTATAGGTAGATTTAAAGAAATATTAATACTTTTATCAAAATACAAGGTTTTAAGTGGAATAAGCCCTTGATCATGATACATAGCAACATAATATTTTAAATGCTTCCCAATAAATGCAACATCAGGCACCAAGACTCCTTTATACACATCTTGTTTTAAGATTTGATTTGCCTCGTCTATAGCTTTTTGAATGATAAAGTCTTCATCACCCAAAACCCCAAAATCCCCTGCATGAGGATTAAGCCCTAAAACTCCACAAGGTAACTTTTTAATAAAAGGTGCAAGTTTTAAAAGAAATTTTAAAAGTGCTTCATATTCTATAATCTTAGGAACATCTTTTAATCTTATATGATCGCTAAAGAGTGCAACATACATTTTAGGAGAACCTAAAACCATAATTGCTTCTTGCTTAAAAATATCTCTTAAAACCTCTGTATGTCCTGCATAAGAAATCCCTGCTAGTTGCCATGCTTTTTTATGGATAGGCAAAGTAAGAAGTGCTTTTGTCCTTTTATTTTGGGTTAAAAACAGTGCTGTTTTAAAACTCTCATAGCTATATGCTCCGCTTTCTTTAGTAATCTTTCCTGCTAAAATTTGCGGTATTTGCAAATCTTTATTTAACATCTTAGGAGAATAAAGTTCTAAATTTTTTGGCAGCTTTCTTTTTAACTTCCTTGATGCCTCTTTTAAAAGTTCCTCATCTACACAATAGATTGGTTTGCAAAGCTTTTGCAACTTTTGGTGTGATTTTAATAAAATCTCCAAACCAATACCATTAATATCCCCAACACTCACTGCAATTTTCAATAGCACATTCCTCTAGTTTTTAGCATATATTCTTCTTGCTGTTTAAAATTATCAATAATGATTTTAAACTCCAGCTCTTCTCCCTTATTTAGTGGGGTTTTATAGACTTCTTTATGTGTATAAAAGGGTTTTAATGTGTATTTTAACTGTTTAATGGGGGAGAGATTTTTGGGTAAAAAATCTACACTAATAATACAGCCTTTAGTTTTTAACAAACCTATATTTTTGATTTTTCCTTCCACATAATAGGAGGGATCAAAGTTTAACTTTCCATTATAGCTTAGTTTCATTTCTACTTTTTTTAGATAATTTTCCATAGTTATTTGGTAGAAATAAGGCGATAAAACCAATAAAATCATACTGCAAAGAAACATAAAAATCCCTAGCAAAATCCTATGACGCAATGCAACTGCCAGTAAGAAAAAAAGCACAATACATAAAAAAAATACAACCAATACTAAATAATCTGCCAAAGATAAGTAGCCAAAAATGGTGCTAAATTTAGAAAAGTATTCATTTAGTGTTGCTAAATTCATAGCCTTACCCCTATTTAATCTTTAGGTCTTGAATTTTTTTCTGCAATTCCGCTCACATTAAAACGCCTTAGCAACTCTTGCCGAACTCTATCTGGAGAGATGTTCTTATAAGCCAATCCTACAAGTGCATGGTATAACAAATCTGTAGCTTCATAAATAATATCTTCTTCTTTATCATCTTTAAGAGCAAAGGCAAATTCTGCTGCTTCTTCTACTATTTTTTTGCCTATTGTGTTTTCGCCTTTTTTAAATAATGAGGCTGTATAGGAGCTTGTGCTATCTGCATTTTTACGCTCTTGTAAAGTATGATATAGCAAATCCACTGCTCCATAAATAGAGCCTACATCTTGGGTATTTTCTTTTATTTCCTTGCCTACATCTTCCCCTTTTCCAAAACTTTGAAAAAAGCAAGTAGGATTTCCACTATGGCATGCTACACCATTTTGCTTCACTCTAATAAGCAAGGTATCCTTATCACAATCAAGCAAAATTTCTTTAATTTCTTGTGTGTGTCCGCTTTGTTCGCCTTTTTTCCAAATGCGTTGCTTAGATCTAGAATAATAATGCACAAATCCAGTTTGGATACTTAAGCATAAAGCTTCTTTGTTTGTAAAACCAAGCATTAAAACTTCATTGCTTTTCTCATCTTGCACGATAAGGGGAATAAGCCCCTTATTCCATTCAATACTTTCTAGTAAATTAGCCATTACTCACCCACAACGCTAGAGCGTCTAGTATCTTTTGTATCTAGCCAAATATTAGGAGTTGAGCCTCCTGGGGTTAAGAAAATCTTTGCATCTTTATTAACTTGCAATGCTTCATTGAATTTACTTTGCACTTCAATTTGTCTTAACTGCAATAATCCATTAGAAAGACTTTGAGAGATTAAGCGGTTTGCTTTAGCTTGTGCGTCAGCTTCAATGATTGTAGCATCTGCCACACCTTTAGCTAAAGCTGCCTTTTTTTCTGCTTCTTGCTTAGCACGCTCTACTTCATATCTTGCACGCTCTGCTTCCTGTCTTGCTACTTGAACGCGTTCAATCTGCTCTTTAATTGCGGGTGGAAGAACAATCTCTGTAAGCTGAATAGATACAAGCTTTACTGGTTGGTTTTCTAATTTTTGAATATAATCTCTAAAACGCTCATCAATAAGTGTTGCAATTTCATTACGCTTTGTAGGTAATTCCTCTGCTGTAAAGCTACCTACAACATTTCTCACAATCTCTCTAATAACAGGCGTAATGATTCTCTCTTCCCAATTTTGACCCCATACTGAAATGGTTTGTGGCACTTTTAACGAATCAAGACTGTATTGCACTGCGAGTTCCACAGATACAGATAATCCTCTAGAATCCAAGACATTAATGGCAGCATTTTTCAGACTACCCTCATCGCGTCTTCTTAAATTCATCGACTCTGAATTTGTAAAATCTGCAATTCTTACCTTAGTATTTACAGCTATAATTTGTTGCAAACCTGGTATAAAAAAGTGAAGTCCTGGCTGCAATGCAACAGGATCAAACTCACCTGTATTAATCTTCACACCTACTTCACCACTATTAATAATTTTAAAAGGACGCACAAGCAAGAAAATAACAACTATTAAAACAATTACAGCTAAGATTATTAAACTTTTATTGTTTGGCATTGCTGGCATTTTAGGATAACCTTGAAAACCTCTATTGCTATCCTTATTGCCCCCTCCATTATTGCCATTATTGTTATTATCATTTTGGCGTGGGGTTTTATTCTTCTGTCTTAAATGTTCGTTTAAATCAATAGGCATACTTTAAACCTCTCCTTAAATAAAAATTAATCAATATAAGTTAGCCAATGGCTATATTTAGGATTTCTACCATACACAACATCAAAATATGCTTCTTGAAGTTTTTTGGTAACTTCTCCTCTAGTGCCACTTCCAATAATACGCTTATCAAGACTACTAATAGGGGTAACTTCAGCAGCTGTCCCTGTGAAAAATGCTTCATCAGCAATATAAACTTCATCTCTTGTGATATTGCGTCTTTGCACTTCAAATCCTAAATCTTTAGCAATCTTAATCACAGAATCTTGCGTAATAGACTCTAAAGAAACATCATTAGGAGGAGTGATAATCACACCATCTCTTACAATAAAAAAGCATTCGCCACTTCCTTCTGCTATCATACCATTTTCATCTAGCAATAAAGCCTCTTCATATCCACATGAGATTGCCTCATATTTTGCCATTTGTGAATTCAAATAATTTCCACAAGCTTTTGCTTTACCAAATAAAGATTTTGCAGGATTTCTAACAAAAGAAGAAGTTTTAACTTCTATTCCCTTTTCTAATCCCTCTTCGCCTAAATATGCACCCCACTCCCATGCAGCAATGGCTACTCTAACTGGAGCATTTTTATGATACACCCCCATAGCACCATATCCTAAATATACTAAAGGACGCACATAAGCATTATTCTTAAAATCATTATCTTTAATTACTTCAATTTGTGCCTTTTCTAACTCACTTTGAGAATAAGGCACTTCAATGGCAACAATCTTTGCAGAATTTAAAAGTCTTTTTGTATGCTCTTGTAATCTAAAAATCGCCATTCCCTTAGAAGTTTTATAGGCTCTCATTCCCTCAAAAACACCATTTCCATAATGTAAAGTATGTGTCAAAATATGCACATTTGCTTCCATCCAAGGCACTAATTTGCCATCCATCCAAATTGATTTTGCTTCAACCATTTTAACTAACTCCATAAAAAATAAGCTAGAATATACCCTAAGCTTTCTTAAAAGCTAATTTGCCAATTCAGCAAAAGTAAATTCTTTTGGCAAACTTGCACAAAATTCATAATCAAAAATCTTAATCTTATAAGCATGGAGCAATATCCTTTTAGCTTCTTTACCTCCATAAAGTGTATCTCCGATAATGGGATGATTAATGGAGGATAAATGCACGCGTATTTGATGGGTTTTCCCTGTTTTAATATTTACTTTTAGTTTTGTTTTCTTGCCACTAATCTCTAAGGGTTCTATAAAGGTAATGGCTCTTATACCACTCTCTTTTTTAGAAACACTTACCTTGGCAAAATTTCCTTTTTTGATAAGTAGAGGTGTATTAATCTCACGCCCCTCCTCCACAATTCCTTGAACTATAGCAACATACTCTTTATAAACACGCTCTTTTTTAAACTCCTCTTTGGCTTTTTCTTCAAATGCACTCCCCTCTTTTACAAAAAGTAAAACCCCACTTGTTTCTTTATCTAAACGATGGAGCAATACCCATTCTTTAAACTCTTCTGCCACTTCGCTAGAACTCATAAAGCTTGGTTTATCCACTGCCAAAATATTGCTATCACTAAATAAGATTTTAGGTTTTAATCTTTGCTCTATCTTAAAATGTATATTTGGGTTCATCAAAGCACGGGCGATTTTAATTTTCCTATTGCTTACACTCACAAGCCCTCTATCAATCAAATCTTTAGCTTCATTGTTGGAAATTTTTTCTTGCAACGCTAAAAGTTTATAGGCTTTTTGTGCATTAGGAGAAAGTTTTGGTATATTGGGTTTTGCTTGCTCTTGCTTTGATTTAACATAAGGGCTTTTGCTGATTTGTTTATTTTTTTTCACTTGAGTTTTATTGTCTTTTTTATAATTTTTTATCATAAAGCTTCTTTTAATAATTTTTCAAAATTGTATCAAAATTTTGCTTGTTTATAATTTTAGCATATGGGATATTCTCTAAATTATTTAACACTCCGCTTAAATCCTCTATTTGACAAATCACATAACCTTGCAAATTAGAAAATAAAGTTTTTTGATTAAAAATATAAGAACCACTAATAATTTTAGTCTTAAAACTAGCAGGTTCTATTGGATTATGCCCCCCTATTCCCTGTAAAAAACTCCCACATAATACAACCAATTCACTAATTGCATAATAATTATTTAGCTCCCCTAAGCAATCTAATAAATAAAATTCTTCTTCATTTTGTAAATCCACTTGAGAAAGTCTTGAAATTCTTCCCCTCTTCTTTTCTTGCAAAATTACATTTAATTGATTTTCTACATCCATAAAACGCTCTGGATGACGCGGAGCAAAAATGATAGAAAAATTCTCCCTATTAAGAGGGTTTAATTCTTGCCATTTTAAAATCTCTTGCAACACCATAACTTCTTCACTCTTATTATCTTTTGTGTGCGAACTTGCCACCATAATAAGATTTTTAGAGGGTTTTAGAAGCTCTTTTGTGGCCTTTGCTTGTTCCATAGCTTTTAAATTGCCAAAAATCTCTATTTTTTTAGCACCTAGTTGCATAAGCCTTTTTTTATCCGATAAACTCTGTGTATACACGCAATCTAAAAGCAAAAATATTTTCTGATAGAAAAATCTAAAACGCAAATATTTAGGATAAGAACGCTCTGAAACTCTAGCATTTAAAAGATAGGTTTTAGCACCTTTTAGCTTAGCAAAATATAGGGGCATAAGCCACAATTCTGCTTCAAAGAGCGTAAGAGTTTTAACCCTTAACCCCTTAATAAAAAAAGGAATAAAACTCTCAAATGGCAAATATCTTACATTCGCTTCTCCTAAAAAGCTGGTAGCTAGCTTAAAGCCTGTATTTGTAGTGGTTGTAAGCAAAATCTCACAATCTTTTTCTTCTTTAAGTTTTAAAATGATATTTAAGAGGGCCTTAACTTCCCCAAAAGAACAAGCATGAAACCAATGCACTTCTTTTTGACTTTTAAAAGCCTTGGGAGAAAAAAAGCGTCTTTTTAAGGAGTTTCTATATTTTTCTTTAAAAGAAAGCAAAATAAGAAAGGGTATGCCAAGCAAATGCACCCAGCACACCAAAATATAATAAGTTAAGACAAAGAGTCTCATATTTTCCTAAGCGTTTTCCTCATGATTAAATAAAATTCTTCCACAATGAGGACAAGTAATAATATCATCAGAGCGGATAATATCCGAATACACTTTATCATTAATTCTCATAAAGCAACCGCCACATGCTTGTCTTGTTACGCTAACTACTGCACTATCTTTTGCCCATTTTCTAATTTTTTCATAAAAAGAAATAATTTTTTGATCCATTTTAGAAACAAGCTCATTTTTTTTAGCAAATACAATTTCTTGTTCATCTTTGACTTTTTTAACTTCACCCTCTACTTTTTGATTAACCTCTTGCATTTCACCCTGCAAGCCACCCACTTCATTTTCTAATTTTTTAATAGCTTCTTCACGGGATTTAATAAGGTTATTTAATCTTGCAATTTCTTCATTTGCAAAAGTAATTTGCTCTTTTGCTAGCTCTTCTTCTAGGCTTAAAGATTTACTTTCTTTTTCTGTTTTGATAAGCTTTACTTTTCTTGCAATATCTTCTAGCTTATTAGACAAATCTGCTAAATGATTTTCATTCTTTTGAACTGAAAGCGACAGATCTTTCATTACTGCTTTATTTTCTTCAATTTCTGCTAAAAAAGCTTCCTCTTGTTTTGTAAGTGCCTCCAACTCTTTTTTAGCCTCTTTAATGCGAGGCTCAAAAGAACTAATTTCCCTATCAAGATCTGCAATCTCAATCAACTGGCTTAAATGCTTATTCATTAACAACTCCAAAAATATATTTATACAAAATTAAAGGGATTTTGTGAATCCAAAATTATAGCTTTATAGCCATAATTTGTCAAAATAGGCTTTAAAATCTCACCAAAATATTGTTCCAATTCAAAATGCCCAACATCAATCAAATTTATCCCATAACTCACTGCTTCCATTGCCTCATGGTATTTAAAATCACCACTAATAAAGCAATCTACTTTTCCTTTTAAATCCCTAATAAAACTTGCACCGCTACCTGTAACTAAGGCAATTTTTATGCTTTTAGAATGCACTTTTGTGGTTTTTAACGATTTTATACCTAGCTTTTCTTTAATTAAAGCACAAAGCATATCAAAATCCCCATTAAATTCTACATAAACTATAAAATCTTCTTGAAAATTTTTTACTGCTTCTCCAAAAATTTTTTTCGCCACAAAGCTTCCAAAATGTGTTTTATCAAAATTTGTATGCATAGCAATCAAACTAATTTCTTTGCTAAAAGCCAAATTTAGCAAATTTGCAGGATAAACCTCATCTAAAATTCTCTTCATGGGTGAAAAAATCAAAGGATGATGAGAAATAATGACGCTTTTACTTTTAGCTTGTTCTAAAACATTTTGATCCACTTCTAAAGAGAGATAAATTTCGCTAAATTCTCTATCATATCCCCCTAAAATTAACCCACAATTATCCCAACTTTCCTGCAAAGAAAAAGGACTAAGAGTATCTAAAACTTCTAAAAGTGTAGAAATTTTATTGCTTTTTTGTGGCATTAGCTAAACGCTCCTCTCGTATTTTTTCTTGCTCTTTATAGACAAGTGCACAACCCTTTGCTAATTCTCTAATTTTTAAAATATAATTTTGTCGCTCGGTAGCTGAAATTGCCTTTCTTGCATCAAGCACATTAAAAATATGAGATGCAAGCATCGCACAATCATAAGCAGGAAGTGGTAAAAGTGCCTCAAGTGCTTTTCTCCCCTCATCTTGCATTTTTGCAAAAAACTCAAAAAGCATTTTCGTGTCTGCTATCTCAAAATTATATTTAGAAAATTCATATTCGCCCTCAAAATGCACATCTGCATAACTATAATTTTCATTCCAAGCAATTTCAAAAACACTTTCCACACCCTGCAAATACATAGCAAGCCTTTCTGTTCCATAGGTAATCTCCACTGCCACAGGCTCACAAGGAATACCACCTACTTGCTGAAAATAAGTAAATTGTGTAACTTCCATACCATCAAGCCATACTTCCCAACCAAGCCCCCATGCACCAAGGGTGGGAGATTCCCAATTATCTTCTACAAATCTCACATCATGATTTTTTAAATCAAGTCCTAAATATTCTAAACTCTTCAAATAAAGCTCTTGAATATTGTCTGGGCTAGGTTTAATCAATACTTGAAACTGATAATAACTTCCTAATCTATTTGGATTTTCCCCATATCTGCCATCTGTTGGACGGCGTGAAGGAGCTACATAGGCCACACTCCATGGCTTAGAATCTAGACTTCTTAAAAGTGTAGCAGGATGGAAAGTCCCTGCACCTGCTGGAATGTCATAAGGCTGGATAATAAGACACCCCTGCTCTCTCCAAAATTGTTGCAATTTTAATAAAAGATCTGAAAAATACAGCATTTATTCTCCTTTCAACCACTTTAAAATACTTTCTTTAACTTCTTCTTTTTGCAAACTTTGCGTATGCACTTCCTCTTTGCTAAAAAGTGAGGAAATTTGGCTTGAAATTTGCACTGCAAAATCTTTAGAAATTTTTTCTAAGGCTTCTTTATCCCCTAGCTCTCCAAATCCAAAAGCCCTAGCTAAAGTAGGAGCGAACTTCGTCCATTCTGCAGTAGAACACAAAATCATAGGATTTTCTTCTCCATTCTCTTTAAGCTCTAAATACGCCTTAATCCCGCAAGCTGTATGAGGATCTATAATAATTTTTTTATTAGCATAAGTTTTTAAAACTTCTAAACAAAAAGTATCTTCACAAAAAGTTGCACTAAAATATTTTTGGATTTTTTCTAATTCTTGTGTTGTAATTTGATACACTTTCTTTTTGTCCAAATCCTCCATAAGCTCTCTTGTTCTTTTTGCTCCAAAAAGTGCAAAAAGCACGCGTTCAATATTGGAGCTTTTTAAGATATCCATAGCAGGAGAATAAGTCTTTTGTAAGCTCTTATTGGAAATATCATAAATCCCACTTTGGATAAATTCGGTTAAAATATTATTTTTATTAGAAGCTATCCATATTTTTTTGATAGGAAATCCCATCATTTTTGCATAAAATGCTCCCAAAGCATTTCCAAAATTTCCACTAGGAACAATAATAACTGCTTCTTTCTTTGTATCTTCATAAATTTTTAAACTTGCATAAATATGATAAATCATCTGAAAAGCAATACGCCCAAAATTTACAGAATTTGCAGCACTTAAAGCAATATCTTGTTCCTTTAATGCTTCTTGAAAATCTTCATCTTTTAAAAGCTCTTTTAGCACACTTTGTGCCATATCAAAATCCCCATCAATCCCAAAAACTTTGATATTTTTAGCTGTGTTGGTGCTCATTTGTAATCTTTGCACATCGCTTGTGCCATCTTTAGGATAAAGACAGATTACTTGGATATTTTTTTTATCTGCAAAACTCTCTAGAGTTGCTGGGCCTGTATCCCCACTTGTAGCCACTAAAATTAGATATTTTTGTGTGCTTTCTTTAATAAAAGAGCTAAAAATCTCTCCAAAAGGCTGTAATGCCATATCTTTAAAAGCACGCGTAGGCCCACAATAAAGCTTTTGAATGCTTAAATCCTCTTCTATCTGCTCTAAAGGAGCTGGATTATCCTTCTCATCAAATCCATCATAAAGTGCTAAAGCTTTATCTAAAAGCTCTATATCTATTCCTAAGTTAAGACAAGCAAAAATGCCACGCGATAATTCTTTATAATTTAATTTTGCAAATTTTTCTATTTCTTCTTTGGAAAATTTTGGAAGTTTATTAAGGGTATAAAGTCCTCCAAAAGGTGCATTTGGATTTAAAACCACCTCTTGGAAACTTTTTAACTCATCTTCGCTTTTAGAACCTCTTGTTCCGCAAAAACACTTAAATTGCACGCAAATCCTTCATAAATAAATTTGCTAATTGTAACCTAAGTGTTCATAAATTAGGCTTTAAAAAGGCCAAATTGATTGAATAAGTTTTGTCCCCCAACCTTTTTCGGTAGTTCTTTTTAACTCACCTTGTGTATCATACATAATTTTTGCATCAGCAATATATTGCGATTCTATTGTATTATTTCTTGCAATATCGGTTGGTCGCACTACTCCACTTAAATGGATTACTTGCTTTTCGCCATTAATCAAAACCTCACGACTGCCTTCAATAAAATAATTCCCATTTTGCAAAACTTTGATAATTCTTGCAGCAATAGTTGTCGTAAAAGTTTCTTGGCGGTTTTGTGTGCCTGTGCCTGTAAATGTAGAAGTATTATTTCCTGTATTAATACCAAAAGCTGTTAAATTGTTAAACCCGTTAACAAGCCCATTAATCCCGCTACTATTTCCACCATAAGTAAGAGAAGGTGCCATAACTGAACCGCTTGAAGTTTCGTTTAAATTTCTATTAGCACTTGAGCTTGCTTGTGCAGTTTGATTAATAATGACTGTTACTAAGTCATTGAGTTGCATAGCACGCCTATCTGAAAACAAAAGATTATCTCCTTGGCCAAAAATACTTCCAGGATTCCCAAAATTATCTTCCTCTTCTTTTGGAGGTAATTCCTCCACATAAGCAGGTGGCTTAAAAGAAATTTGAGGCTCTGTAGTCGCACAACCGCTTACAAATACAGAGATTCCCAAAGCACTTACCATGTAAGAAAAACTTAAAAAGTGTTTGATTTTTAGAGATTTCATAGCACATCCTTATGCAAATTTACATCTCCCAACATAAAGCAATTTTGATTCCACATTTTAAATTTTTATTTTACAAGTTGGGTATGCTCTACTTTTATACTCTCCTTAGATAAAGGATTTGTTTGTGCAAAATAAAAAGCCACTGCAATATTAATAATCATAGCAATAAGTAAAAGTGGCATGGTGCGTTTTATGATATCCATAGGATTTACTTTTGCAAAACCTGCCAAAGCTAAAATTCCACCCGAAATCGGACTTGCAGCACGCCCTAAACAAGAAGCAATTTCTATAGGCAAAACAAAACTTATAGGTGCAACACCTAATTTTGTAGCAATATCAGGTGCTAATTTACCAAAAGCATTAAAAGCAGCTATCCCACTTCCCATAATCACACTAGCAAAATACACCAAAAAGCTTAAAATCACAATACAAGCAAGCACAGCCACCCATGCAAATGAGCTTTCGTTTCCGAATTTTTTCATCACATCCACTAAAACACCAATGCCCCCTAAAGACTCTATGCCTTTAGCAAAAACACTTGCAGCAATTAATATACTTACTACGCTTACAAAAATTTCAGCCATACCCTTTAAAATCACAACCACATCTTCGCCAAGTTTTTTAGCATCTCTATGTCTTATAAATTCTATGATAAATACTAAAGTAATGCTAATAAAATTTGCACTCACAACATCAAGTTTTATACCTAAAATAAGTTACAAACAAAAATACCACCGGAAGCCATGGAAAGAAAATATAAATCGTAGGACATTTTGGATCAATGATTTCTGGGATATTAACTTCATCATTTAATACACCTTTTTCTTTGTCTTTTTTATCTATCCAAGCAAAATAAAATGGGATTAAAATCGCGATGATTAACACATAAAAAATCACGCTATACATTTGATAATTTAAAAAAAGTCCCACGACATTATCGCTCTCTCCCACCATATTTGCCATAGTTATGGAGTTTGCATCTTTTGGTCCATAATCAAGTGCAATTAAAGAAAGCACACAAACAGCAGTAATGGGGCGAATTTTTAAAGAAATCAAAACCGGATATATACAAGCTAAAAGCAAAAGTAATAATCCTGTATAGCTTGAAATAACGATTTTTAAAGCCATACCTACAACAAAAGTTCCACTTAAAATCAAATATTTGTTTTTGATTTTTCCTAAGGGTTTGTTGGCTAAAAATGCAAGCTTTGCTGAAGCATTGATATGTTTCATATAAGCTGCAAAACCTGCCACACTCATAATGATAAGCCCTGTGCCACTAAGTTGTTCTTTGAAAGTAGCCACAATAAAAGCATAACTATCTAATAATACGCTTAAAATACCCGTATGTTCTTTACTGGCCTTTGGGATAGGCACATCAAACACATAGTAAGCAAAAATAAGCAAAATAAGCCCTGAAAATAAAAATACAAAAATAGGATTGTATTTTTTAAGCACATAATAAGCCACAATTACAACCGATAAAAGCGTGGAAAAAATCATAAATATTGACATAGCTCTCCCTTATCAAATTTTAAAATCCATTTTATTATAAGTTTAAAAAATTTTAAATAAAATAAAATTTTAATTCTATGCTTGTAAAAATTATTAAGATATTTCAAATTTTTAAGGTTTTCAATGGAAAATTTATCTCAAACTTTACCTAAAAATAAGATGAAAGAAACTTCTCTTAAGGCTATTATAGGAATCACTTGTATGTTTTTAGGTATTTTGCCTTTTATTGGAGTTTTATTCACCCTTGCAAGTTGGATTTTATTTTTTATTGTGCTTTATGATTTGACAGTTTATGGCGGTGCTAAAGGCTTATTTAAAAATTTTTTTATGTCTCTAGGCACAATATTTATCGGATTTTCAATCAGCATAGGTGCTATTTTAATATTACAACCCCGTGTAAGCCTATTTAATGGTTTATATTTTGAAAATAATAATGCTCATGCTATTTGGGCAGTCTTTGCTTGTGTGATAGTTTTTTTAATAACTATGATTGCAGTCTTTCCTTTTATGAAAGCTTGGTATTTTGAGATTGCAAGAGTAACTAAGCAAAAATATTTTATTTATGCTTTTTGGACGCATTTTATAGGTTTATGCACTCTACCTGTGTTTGGTTTAGGTGCTTTAGGGATAATAGCAAGTATTATTTTTCAGCTTGCAGCTTGGATAAGTTTCAATAATGAAAGTTTAGAAAACTCCCACAACTCACACCAAAAACAAAGTTTTATTTTTGATTTTGATTTAAAATGGGTTAAAATCTTAATGGTTGCTTCTTTGCTTCTTAGCTTAATGCTTAACTTGCTTCATGCAATTAATAGTATTTTAAAAGATAGTTTTGACATAATATCCTATTACAGATTAATGAATAATTTTGTAATATTTTTTGAACTTGTAAAATTTTCTTTTTCTAATACCGCTTTTTTAACAACTTTTTTAGTGATTTTAGCCTTATTGTCCGTTTTTTTATTCTGTAAAAAGCTAAATTCTTACAAAATATTTTCTTACTTTTTCTTGTGGCAAACTCTATTTATTGCAAGAAGCTACCAAAGCACTATTTTTAATTTTATTTTGGGAGAAAATTACCCCCATTCAATGGACGAAATTGTGCGTATAATTTTAAGGATAGCACTTATCATATCGGCATTTTTATTTTTTAAAGTCTTAGTGCAAGCAACAAAGAATAAATTCTTCTTTGCTATTTTTGCTATTTTTGCTATTTTTGCTTGCAGAGAAACTTTACGCATTCTTTTAAATCTCTTTGATTTTAACTACAATATAACCGATATTATGCGTAATAGTGGCAATTTTTTAGATTTCATCTACATTGTCTTATTTATCGCCACTTGGCTTTCTCTTAAAGGCAATAAAAATTCTTTAAAATCTTAATGAAACTCTACTATTTTTTCTAGACTTAGCGTCTTTTGCACATCAATAAGACGCTGATTTGTGCTTCCTCTAAATCTTAAAGACAAATCCCTTTGTTCCAAAATAAATCGCCCATCAACAAGCACATCACAAAGCTCCAACAAGCAATAAAACTCCTTGACTTCTTTTAGCTCTTCATAGGTGTATCCTGTATATAGAGTTAAATCAAGCCCTAATGCTTTAATTTCCTTTGCTAAAATTTGCAAATTCTTTGCTTGAAGCAAAGGCTCTCCACCACTAAAAGTAACACCTTGTAACAAAGGATTTTTTCTCAAATCTTCTAAAATTTCTCCACAATCTTTTAAAAACCCTCCTTTTAAATCATGCGTATGCGGATTTTGACAACCTTTACATTTATGGGTGCAACCTTGTAAAAAAATTACATAACGCAATCCAAAACCATCTGTAATAGATTCTTCAATTATTCCTGCTATCCTAAGAAAAATTGTGTTTTTTTCTATCATTGACTTCTGCCTTTTTCGCATCATTAAAGCGATCTAGTGTGCCTACTAAATACCCTGTAATTCTTCTAATGCGTTCAAACTTCTTATCTCCTTCAGTTCTACCACATTTTGGACAAACTTCATCTATAGTCCCGCTATATCCACAAAGAGGATCTCTATCTAGTGGAAAATTAATAGAACCATATCCAATATTATTTTCTTTCATGCATTGTATGATTTTTTCAAAACTTTCTAAATTTTTAGAAACATCTCCATCTAATTCCACATAAGTAATGTGTCCGCCATTATTTAGCGAATGATAGGGAGCTTCAATTCTAATCTTATCAAAAATGCTAATTTTAAAACCCACTGGAATATGAAAAGAATTTGTGTAATACTCCTTATCTGTAATCCCCTCTAAAACTCCATATTTTTTTCTATCAAGCTTTACAAATCTTCCACTTAAACCCTCTGCTGGAGTAGCTATTAAAGAAAAATTTAATCTATCTTGCATAGCCTTTTTATCCACAAATTCTCTCATAAATCCTACAATTTCTAAGCCTAATTTTCTAGCCTCCTCGCTTTCTCCATGATGTGTGCCAATGAGTGCTTTTAGTGTTTCTGCAAGTCCAATATAACCAATAGTTAAAGTCCCATGTGCTATCACACTCTCTAGCGTATCTTCATAGCCTAGTTTCTCGCTATCTAGCCAAATATGCTCCCCCATTAAAAATGGAAAATTTTTCACTCTTTTTTGGCTTTGAATCTTATAGCGGTGCATTAGCTGTTCATAAACTAGCTCCAATTTCTCTTCTAAAAGCTTATAGAAAAGTTCTAAATTTCCTTTAGCCTCTATCCCAAGTCGCACTAAATTAATACTACTAAAACTCAAATTTCCCCTACCTGAAGTAACTTCTTTGCTTGTATCATATACATTTGCCATCACCCTAGTTCTACATCCCATATAAGCCACTTCACTATTATAATCACCCTCTTTATAATATTGCTTATTAAAAGGAGCATCTAAAAAGCTAAAATTTGGAAAAAGTCTCTTTGAAGCACATTCCATAGCAAGTCTAAAAAGATCATAGTTTTTATCTTCTTTATTATAATTTACCCCCTCTTTAAGCTTAAAAATTTGCACTGGAAAAATAGGAGTTTCCCCATTTCCTAAGCCTTTTAAAGTAGCACGCAAAAGATTTTCAATCACCATTCTACCTTCAAAACTTGTATCTGTTCCATAATTTAGCGTGCTAAAAGGAACTTGTGCCCCTGCTCTTGAATTCATTGTATTTAAATTATGAATTAATGCTTCCATAGCTTGAAAAGTAGATTTTTGTGTTCCTTCTAAAGCTTTTTGATAAGCATAAGAGTTTGCATCCTCTAAAATCTTTCTATCATAATCTTTTATTATTTCCATAAGTGTGTTTAGACAAGCTTCTTTGCTAGAAATTTCAAAGAAGTTTTGACTAAATTGCTCTTTAACAATTTTCTTTCCCAAAGAAATTTCAAAAAATGCTTCTAGGGCATTTAAATATTCTTTTTGAAAAGTTTTACACACTCCCTTTGCCATCGCAAAATCAAAGTTGGGAATAGATTGCCCTCCATGCATTTCATTTTGATTTGCTTGCAATGCAATACAAGCAAGTGCAGCATAAGAGCCTATACTATTAGGTTCTCTTAAACTCCCATGTCCTGTGCTAAAACCTTTTTCAAAAAGCTTAATAAGATCAATCTGGCAACAAGTTTGTGTTAGCATATAAAAATCTTTATCATGTATATGAATATCGCCATTTTTATGTGCTTGTGCTATATGCTTAGGCAAAATACACAAATCAATGTAATATTTTGCACTCTCTGAACCATATTTTAGCATCATACCCATAGCGGTATCTGAATTAATATTTGCATTTTCTCTTTTTAAATCCACATCTTTAGCATTCTTAAAAGTTAAATCGTTTAATAATTGCAACAAATCATAATCAGCATTTCTAATATTTGCTCTTTTTTGCCTATAAAGTATGTAAGATTTTGCTGTGCTTTTTAGAGAATTTTGCATAAGCACTTCTTCTATAATATTTTGCAAATCTTCAATTTCTACAATTTCACTTTTAATATTTAAAATAACTTTTTGGCATATTTCTTCTAATTTTTCTTGATTTAGTTTCTCATCATTAGAACTACTATTGGCTTTCAAAATAGCATTTTTAATCTTTAAACTCTCAAATACAACTTTACTTTTATCCCTTTTAATAATAAATTTTATTTGCATGAAATTTTTCCTAAAAAATAAGGTATCAATACTAAAAAATAGCATTTTACACCCATAAAGTTTAACCCAATAACTTAACAAAACGCTTAAAAATATTTAAAATTTATCTTATACTTTTTAAATAGATAATAAACTTCAAACTATTTTTAACTTCTAAAAGCATTCTATTAGCCTTATTTTTAAATCAAAAGCTTAAAATTACTATACCATTTCTTCAACACAGTATTTAAAAATCCATAACCAACTTTATTTTAGGTTTATTTGACAAAATCTGCAATGAATTTTTAAAACAACCCTTAATCAAAAATCTCTAATTTTTTAATTTTAAATTTGCTTTTTCTAGCATTTTATTATCCCAACCTTTTGGTAAATCTTTTGTGCTTGGATATTTTCTTT
>NZ_NBIU01000036.1 GCF_003245365.1 Helicobacter valdiviensis | reverse complement strand
CCTCTAATAGAGTCTTTTATAAGAAATAGAATGTATAAAAGAGTTTTTAATTTAAAAGAAAGAGAATGTTTAGTATTAATTAATGTGTTAAAGGATTTATTAGAAAGTTTAGATTTAAGAGTTGTTAGTTTATAGATTGTTATAGGGATAGATTTAAAATAAATGAAAGATATAAAATGATTAAGAGTTTTAGAATGAATACTAATACTAGATTGATTAAAAGGTTTAGAGGGAATGAGTAATTTATAGATTGCTTTAACTCTAAAGAGTTTTGCGATGATAGAGAAATACTCTCTAAAGTATCTAAAGTAATAAAGAAGAGTTAATAAAGAGCTAGAATGCCCCCCCCCCCCCGCACTATAGCTTTAGGGATACTAGTAGATAGAAAATACATTTTATTTGTTTCCTTGAAAAATTGTCATTTTATTTATAGGTTTAGAAATAATTTTTATGCAATACTTAAAGTATAGATTATATAAAGACTACTTAAACTCTATGATTTTTATAATTTTAAAAAATAATTTTTTAAGATTTCATAAAATATAAAATACCGCTTTCAAGCCCTCTTAAGATAAAGATTGTAAATTTTCTTGATTTAAAACTACATTTTGAAAAAATTCTGTTACAATAACCCTCACACTAAACTTTATTATACAAGAGCAATCAATCATGGAAGATTTAAGAAAAAAAGAGATTTTAGAACAAAGTAAAATTATAGCTATTTATGGACTTTCTAATGATCCACAAAAACCAAGCTATCATGTAGCACAATACCTCATCCAAGCAGGTTATAAAATCGTGCCTATCAATCCAAAGGGTGGAGAAATCCTAGGAGAAAAAGTCTATCCCACACTAGAAGAAGCTACAAATGCCTATGATATTGATATTTTAGATATTTTTAGAAAAAGTGAAGCCCTTCCCTCTTTAGCCCAAGAGATTATTACTCTTCAAAACAAACCTAAATACATATGGGTGCAACTAGGACTTTCTAGCATACAAGCCAAAGAGATTTTAACCAATGCAAAGCTAGAATATGAGGAAAATAGCTGTATCAAACTAGAACACCAAAGGTTAATCCCATGATTGCATTATCAAAAATAGTAGATGCTAGAAAAAAATTAAACGGTATCACACAACACACAAAACTTGCCTATGCACCAAAGCTTAGCCTTTTAAGCAAAGCACAAATTTATCTTAAGCAAGAAAACTTGCAAAATACAGGTTCTTTTAAGCTTAGAGGGGCTTTTAATAAAATCTCTAATTTAACACAAGAGCAAAGGGAAAATGGCGTTATCGCAGCAAGTGCTGGTAACCACGCTCAAGGAGTGGCTTATAGTGCAAAACATTTTGGTATTAAAGCAGTGATTGTCATGCCAGAATCCACTCCGCTTTTAAAAGTAATGGGGGTAAAAGAGCTAGGAGCAGAAGCGATTTTGCATGGAAATAATTATGATGAATCTTATGCTTATGCCCTAGAATATGCCAAAAAGCATAATCTTTGCTTTATCCATCCTTTTGCTGATGATGAAGTAATCGCAGGACAAGGCACAATCGCCCTAGAAATGATAGAAGATCAAAGCAATCTTAGCACTATTGTTGTCCCAATAGGTGGTGGGGGATTAATCTGTGGGATTGCAGCTGCTTATAAACAAATGCTACCACACACTAAAATTATTGGAGTAGTGGCAAGTGGAGCCCCTGGAATGTATCATTCTTTTTACAAAAAAGAAATCCAAAGCACAAAATCTGTGCGAACTATCGCAGATGGCATTGCTGTAAGAGATGTCAATCCTCTAAATTTTGGATACATTTTAGAAAGTGTTGATGAGATTGTAAGTGTAGATGATGAAGAGATTGCAAATGCTATTCTTTATCTATTAGAAAACCAAAAGCTTGTCGTAGAAGGTGCAGGAGCAAGTGTAGTGGCAGCACTTTTACACCACAAATTCACCCTAAAAGAAAACGAGCAAGTAGGATTGATTTTAAGTGGTGGGAATATTGATGTAAATATGCTTGGAGTAATCATTGAAAAAGGTTTAGCAAGATCACACCGCAAAATGCGATTTTGCGTTACACTTATTGATAAACCTGGAAGCTTACAAGCACTTAGCAATCTCCTCTCAAAGCTTGGAGCAAATATCGTAAAAATTGACTTTGATAGAATTTCCACTTCGCTTACCTATGGCGATGCTAATGTAACGCTCTTTTTGGAAACCAAAGGCAAAGAACATCAAGAAGAGATTAGAAAAGAGCTAAAAGCTAATGGTTATGAGTTTATAGAAATCTAAAAATGCAAAAGCTTATTTATCCTCTTTTTTTAGTGCTTCTTGTGCTAGATTTTTGTATGCTTTTATGGGCGTTAAATACCCTAAGCATTAGCTATGATGAGGCAGTTGGGTTTTTCCACCCTGTAAAGCTAAACGACTATTTGGCAAATTTTGGAGTATGGATTTTTGGACAAAATGATTTAGGGCTTAGAATTCCTTTTGTTATTTTGCATTTATGCAATGCAGTTTTGCTTTTTATTTTTTCCTTAAAATTCCTAAAAAGAAGAGGCGATGCACTTTTATGTGTGGCAATCTTTATGCTACTTCCTGGAATTAATGCAAGCGCACTTTTAAGTATCAATAGCGGTGTGATTTTGTTTTTTACACTTTTATTATGCACTTATCAATTATATTTTAAATCCATTCCTTACTGGCTTTTAGCGATTATGGCATTTATAGATGGTGCTTTTTCTCTTATATTTTTGGCACTTTTATTCTATGGAATAGGCAAAAAAAACAATTTTTTAATCTTTATCTCTCTTGTTTTGTTTGCTTTTAATATGTATTTTTTTGGCACAGAGATAGGCGGACACCCTAAAAGCTATTTTTTAGACACTAATGGGCATTTATTTTTGATTTTTTCTCCTTTGCTTTATCTTTATTTTCTTTATGGGCTTTATCGTTATTTTAACTCAAACAACCGCCCTCTTATTTGGTATATTGCCTTTAGTGCTTTAATTTTTATTTTCTTGCTTTCTTTTAGACAAAAGGTAGAAATGGAGCTTTATGCACCTTTTTTAATCCTAGCACTTCCTTTGCTTGTAAGCCTTTATCTATCAGGACTTAGAGTGCGTTTGCCCCTTTTTAGAATGCATTATCGCATACCCTTTATAGCTACCTTATTGGTGCTTCTTTTATGCAATGCGACTTTGATTTTTTCTAAATTTCTTTTTGTATTTATTGAAGAAGGGGATAGACATTTTGCTTATGAGCATTTTATCGCAAAAGAACTTGCTACCTCTTTGCAAAAAAGGGGAATAAAATCTCTAAAAACCGATGATAAAGAATTACAAAAAAGATTAGAGTTCTACAAAATATCACCTAAAAATAATCCTATTTTAAGCACACAGGCTAAAAAGGGTGCTAAAAAAATTGAAATTGTATATTATAAAAAGCCTGTTGCCTCCTTTTATGTCCGCTAAAGCTTCTTTTACTCTTTTGGAAGCCTTGCTAATTCTTATGATTTTAGCAATTTTAAGCTCCATAAGCTTTAATACATTTTTTAAAAGTGATTTGATTTTAGCTCAAGATGAGATTTTAAAACATCTCCACTACACAAGATTTCTAGCACTCCATACACAAAAACACATCAGACAAAGCTATTTTTGTCAAAGCGATTTTTGCAAAGAAGAAATGGAACGCTATCAAGAAAGCTTTTGGCGTATCCAATTTAGTGAGTTAAAAAATATTGGTATAGCTTATTCTATCTTTAGTGATAGTGCTAGGATAAGAGAAAGTAAAAATTATGACGATCGCCCTATGGATAGCTTTGAATATGCTAGAGATTTAATGGATCATAAATATCTTGGTGTGTATAATTATAACAATACAAAATTTGCAAATCCTTTGCGTGATGGGAATTTTGCCCTAAGTAGTCGTTACAAAATTAGCAAGGTGGTTTTAAGGGGTTGTGGAGAGAGCTTTGATAAAAAAGGAAATCCCATAGGAGTAAGGATTTTGTTTGATTATCTAGGCAAGGCTTATTGCAAAATTCCTAAAGAAAAAGTCAGTCCGATAGAGAAACAAGCAATTTTGGAAATTTTTGATTTTCACAATAAAAGTGTAAAAATATGTATCACTCACAGTGGAATTATTAAAAAATGTTAAATTTATGCTATAATAAGTCAATATAAAGTATGAGGTAAATAAATTATCAAAGAAACAAACAAAAAAGCATTAGCTAAAAAGCAATTTGGACAAAATTTTTTGCAAGATGAATTTGTGCTAGATAAGATTATCCAATCCATTCCCAAAACCAACACACAAATCATTGAAATTGGGGCTGGCTTAGGTGATCTAACAAATAAGCTTTTAAGCTTAGGGGACATCACTGCTTATGAGGTTGATACGGAGTTGTTGCCCTATTTAAAGGAGCGATTTGCCAAAGAATTACAAAATGGCAAATTAAAATTACAAATGGGCGATATATTAAAAATATGGGAAGGAAAAAGCTTTAGGGAAAATCCCTACTTTTTAGTATCTAACCTTCCTTATTACATTGCTACTCTTTTGGTGCTTAAAGCTATCAAAGATCCTCTATGTGAGGGCTTTGTCGTAATGACACAAAAAGAGGTAGCAGAAAAATTTTGCGCAAGAGCTAAAGATAGTGATTTTGGTGCATTATCTGTTTTACTAGGCAGTGTGGGCGGAGGCGAATTAATCTTAGAAGTTCCAAAAGAAGCTTTTATCCCTCCACCTAAAGTAACTTCTGCTGTCTTTAGATGCCAAAAAACAAAAGAATGTGATTTTGCGTTTTTGCAAAATTTGGAAAAATTGTTACAAATTGCTTTTAGTGCTCCTAGAAAGACTTTGTTAAACAATCTACAAAAGCATTATGAAAAAGAAAAAATTTTAGAAGCTTTTGCCAAGCTTGAAATACAAGCAAATAGCAGACCTCATGAGATTGATACTCCCCTTTATCACCGACTTTTGGAAATCTTATAAAAGGCGGAATTATGGAAGAAAATAAAAATACACAAGAGACAACACAAACACAAAACAAAGAGAGGAGATATTTTAAGCCACGCGGACAAAATACACAACAAAAAGACGAAAATCGCCCACAAAGAAGGCATAATCCTAGATTTGACAAAAAATCGCACAATAGACAGAATAATGAGGGGCAAAATAACACAAACGATACAAAACCAAAACACAATAAAAATAGCAACTATGGCACAAAAGAGGTGCAACAATCCACAATGGAGCTTAAAAAAACCGTAGAGTTAAACGCTAAAGTGCATCAAAACTCTCTTAGCACACACTCGCAAGTGCATTTTAACCCAAATGGAAAAGTGAGAATTACTCCTATTGGAGGGCTAGGCGAGATTGGCGGAAATATGACTGTGATTGAAACACAAAATTCTGCGATTATCATTGATGCGGGTATGAGCTTCCCTGATTCTAGTATGCATGGGGTTGATATTTTAGTGCCAGATTTTAGCTATTTAGAAGTGATTAAAGATAAAATCGCAGGGATTATTATCACCCACGCACACGAAGATCATATCGGTGCTATGCCCTACCTATTTAAAAAATACCAATTTCCTATTTATGGCACACCGCTTCCTTTAGGGCTTATTGGTTCTAAATTTGATGAACATGGGCTTAAAAAATACCGTTCTTTATTTAGAGCTGTGGAGAAGAGAAAGCCTATTAGAATTGGAGAATTTGAGATTGAGTGGATTCATATCACACATTCTATTGTGGATTCTAGTGCGTTGGCTATCAAAACAGAAGCGGGACTAATCTTCCACACAGGAGATTTTAAAATAGATCACACACCCATTGATGGCTATCCTACAGATTTAAACAGAATTGCACACTATGGAGAACAAGGCGTATTGCTTTTACTTAGCGATTCTACAAACTCTCATAAAAGTGGCTATACACCCAGTGAAGCTAGTGTAGGCCCTGCTTTTGATTTGTTATTCTCTCGCTCTAAAGGACGCGTGATTATGAGCACATTTAGCTCCAATATCCATAGGGTTTATCAAGCTATAGAGCATGGGATAAAATATGGTAGAAAAGTATCTGTGATTGGTAGATCTATGGAAAAAAACTTAGAAATTGCTAGAACTTTAGGCTATATTGATTTGCCACAAAATATTTTTATAGAAGCCCATGAAGTAGCTAAATATCCTGATGAAGAAGTGCTAATAGTTACCACAGGTAGTCAAGGTGAAACTATGAGTGCATTATATAGAATGGCAACTGATGAGCATAGACATATTAAAATCAAGCCTAGCGATACAATCATCCTTTCAGCCAAAGCAATCCCTGGGAATGAAGGCTCTGTATCTAATGTGATTAATTTCATTACTAAAGCGGGTGCTAAAGTGTATTACCAAGACTTTAGCGAAATTCACACTAGCGGACATGCAGCACAAGAGGAGCAAAAACTTATGCTACGCCTTGTGAAACCTAAATTTTTCTTGCCTGTGCATGGAGAGTATAACCATATCTTAAAACACAAAGAAACTGCAATTTCTTGCGGGGTAGAAGAAAAAAATATCTATCTTATGGAAGATGGCGATCAAATGGAAATCTCCCATAACTATTTACGCAAAGTAAGAAGTGTAAAAACTGGTAAAACCTATATTGACAATCAAGTAAATTCTACAATCGCTAATGATGTGATTTTAGATAGACAAAACTTAGCAGAAAATGGAATAATTAGTATCTTTGTGCAACTCAACAAAGAGAAAAATTCTCTAGTAGGAAAACCCAGAATAAATTCTTTGGGAATTATTGCCAATAAAGATATGGTAGGCTTCAATAAAGAAATTGAAGAATTCTTCTCTTTATTTGCTAAAAACTGCAAAAAAGAACTCTACAATAATCAAAAAGCTATGGAAAATGAAATCCGTAACGCTTTAAGAAAGCTTCTTTTCAAAAAGACAAAACGCTATCCAACGCTTATGATTTATGCAAACCTCATCTAATGAGGTTTAACGCATATTTCTTTGCTTTTCATCATTGATTTTTTGAACTTTAATTAAAACTTCCACCATTGCTTGATAAAGTGTTTCTGGTATCTCACTATCAATATCCACATCTCTATAAAGTGCGCGTGCTAAAGGAGGATTTTCAATAACAGGGATGTCATTTTCCTTTGCAACTTCCTTAATTCTTTGGGCGATAAAATCCACACCTTTTGCAAGAACTCTTGGTGCATTTTCTTTTTTACTATCATAACGCAGTGCAACAGCATAATGCGTAGGGTTTGTTACTACTACATCAGCTGCTGGAATGTTTTGCATCATACGCTTTTTGGCTGCTTGAAACATCAAAGAGCGTATTTTTCCTTTTACTTGCTGATCTCCTTCTTGGTTTTTAAACTCATCTTTAACTTCTTGTTTTGTCATTCTTAAAGATTTATAGTATTGGTAGCGTTTTAGCAAATAATCCACACTTGCCATCACTAAAAAAAATGCTAATAAAATGGCAATCAAAATTAATGCTTTATCCCTAAACCAAATCATTTGTTGAAAAACTGGAAACAAAGAAACCTCTGTAAGTTCTTTAATAAAGCTCAAAAACACAAAAAACCCTATCACAAAGGCTAAAAGCACTTTTGTGGTGATTAAAAAACCATCTAGTAATTTTTTTAGTGAAAAAAGATTTTTTAAACCTGTGATAAAGTTTAACTTTTGGAATTTTGGCTGGATAGCTTTAGTAGTTAGCAAAAATCCGCTTTGTGCGATATTTGCAACCACTCCTGCTATCATCAAAGCTGCAAAAATAGGAGCTAACAAAAGTGCCATTTGATAGACAAGTGAAAGGGTTAGCGACATAGCATTTTCTATCGTAAATTCTTGAGAGAAAAGCGCATAAACTTGATGGAATACACTTCCTAATCCACCTACCCAAAAATTAAAACAAATAAAAATTAAAACAAGTCCCACAACCATACCCAAAAAGGCATTAACATCGGGACTTTTTAGAACATTCCCCTCTTCTCTTGCTTTTTCAATCTTGCGCGCGGAGGGTTCTTCTGTCTTTTCTTCTTCATCAGCCATTTAGTGCCTCTTTATAATCTTGTGGTGTGTTTAAATTTCTTGTTTGCTGTATGGGTATTTCAACAAAATTTGCTTTTATTAAATCTAATAATTTTAAAAGCTTATAGTCTTGTTTTTTGATTTGTTCTTCTATTATTTGTAGGGATTTATAGGTATAAACTCCAATAAGCGGATGGATTTTATCATTTTTAAAAAAGGTGGGAACTTTTCTTTTTTCATAAGAAAAAAGTAGATTTTTTACACTCTCTTGTGTTAAAAAAGGAGTATCTACACTTAACACAAACACATCTTTTTGTAAAACTTCTAAAATAGTCTTTAAGCCAAAAATAGGCGCAAAAATATCCTTTGTAGTATCCAAAATACTAGAAATATTTAAAGAATTTTCAAAAACCTCTTTGGAAGAAAAATAAATCTCTTCAAAAATGCTTTTAAATTTGTTAGCTTGAAAAGAGGCTAAATTTGTGCCATGAAATTCTAGCAATTCTTTTCTTGTTCCCATTCTTTTACTAGCACCACCGCATAAAATCACACAAGGTAACAAAAAATTCCTTTTTATAACTTTTTATCTTCTATAGGTAATATATACAAAATTATAACCAAAAGTTTTATAATTTCACCCTTTGACAATCTTCTAATCCAATAAAACCACTAATAAACTCTAAATTATTTTAATAAGGTTTTTAATGTATTAATAATCTTAAAAAAAGCAAATCTTTAGTTTTTTCCTTAGTTTGCTTTATAGAACCTTTTGTAATTATTTACAATCTTTTAGGATTATTCTTGTGATTTTTACATAGCTATTTCATCACTATAATTCACACTATCATAATTATTAGCTACCATTTTAGAGGTTGTTACTTTTTTGTAAGTATTTCATATTTGCCTTTCGCAATATTGTTACCACAAACAATCCTATAATTCTCCATTAAATTATTTGTTTTTCTTTATTTTTGCTATTTTTAGCATTCCAATACTCTTAGGATCTCTAAAATACAATCCCAAACATTTAAATATTTCAAAAATAAATTTAAAGTTTCTTTGATATATTTTTGTATTTATTTAGTTTTGGTATGATTAGGCATTTTATTTATAGGAGTTTTTTTTGCTAATTGATAGTTTTGGACGCAAGATTGACTATATCCGAGTAAGCATTACAGAAAGATGTAATTTCCGCTGTGTGTATTGTATGCCAAATACCCCTATGGATTTAGGAAAAGAAGAAGATGATGTCCCTTTAAATAGCGTTTTAAATTTTATCAAAGTTGCTATCAATGAAGGTGTAAAAAAGATACGCATTACAGGCGGAGAACCACTTTTACGCAAAGGGATTGTGGATTTTATCGCACAAATTTGCGCTTATAAAAGCGATATTGATATTGCACTCACAACAAATGCTTTTTTACTAGCCCCCATAGCACAAGATTTAAAAAATGCAGGTTTAAAAAGAATTAACATTTCACTAGATTCATTAAAAAAAGAAAAAATTGTTTGTATTTCAAAACGCGATGGATTAGAAAAAATCCTAGCAGGTATCCAAAAAGCAAAAGAAGTGGGCTTTATCATTAAGCTTAACATGGTTCCACTAAAAGGTATCAACGAAGATGAAATTATAGAGATTTTAGAATATGGTATCAAACTTGGTGTTGGAGTAAGATTTATTGAATTTATGGAAAATATCCACGCTAAAAGCGACACAAAAGGGCTTAGAGCCTATGAAATCCTAGAAAAAATCCAACAAAAATATGATTATGAACTCATAAAAAAAGAGCTTTTTGGTCCTGCTACACTTTTTAAAATCCCAAAAATACAAGATTATGTCTTTGGTATCATTGCCCCCCATAATGATGATTTTTGCAAAACTTGCAATAGAATCCGCTTAAGCAGTGAGGGCAAATTAATCCCTTGTCTTTACCATGAAAATGCGCTTGATATTAAAGAAGCTATGCTACATGCAGACACGGAAGAGATTTTAAAAAACCTTAAACTTTGTATTGAAAATAAGCCTGAAAAGAATGATTGGAATGAAAATGAGATTTCCAACAGAGCATTTTATAAAACTGGAGGTTAATTATCAAATAATAATAATTTTCTTTTAAGAATTATTATGTATAATTTCACTAACTTTTAAAACATAAAAGTGGTATAATGAAACTTGAAACTATAAATTAAAGGAGTTCAATATGAGTAAAGTAGTAGAAACACTCAAACAAATTCAAGCAGATTCAATGGTATTTTTTATCAAACTTCACAACTATCATTGGAATGTAACTGGTATGGACTTTCACCCTGTGCATAAAGCACTAGAAGAAATGTATGATGATATGGCAGATTTAATGGACGATATGGCCGAGCGTGTATTGCAACTAGGTGCCAAGCCTTATGTAACTACAAAAGATATGCTAGCTGCCTCTAAAATCAAAGAAGAGAGTGCCACAAACTTTGATTCTAAAACAATCTTAAAAGCTGTTTTGCCTGATTATGAATATTTCCTAAAATCTTTTAGAGAATTGTCTGATTTAGCAGGTGAAGCAAATGATAAAGCTACAGTAGCATTAGCAGATGAAAAGGTAGCAGGATTAGAAAAAGCTCTTTGGATGCTAAAAGCACAACTTGCTTAATTTTTGCGAGTTTCCCTCGCAAAACTTCTAAATTCTCTTTCTATTAAAAAATTAAATTTTATTTTTTGTAAAAATTTGTAACAAATCTCTATAAGTATTTATAATTATTACTATTTCATTAATATTTTTACAAAACTCAAAAACTTACTACAAAATTTACATTTATCTATCAAATTGCTCTAATAAATTATTACCTTCTAAAGACAATCTATTGCCACTACAAACAACAAAAACCGCATAGCATTAAAACAAAATTTCAAAACCTTTAAAAAAGCATTCTATAAAATCTCAAAACTTCTAGAATTTATTAAAAGTTTGTTCCATCGCTTCTTGTAATAACACTCTTTTTATCACTACAAGACTTGCTTAGATAAATTAAAGATTGGGATAGTTTGTTTATCAAAGCTAGTTCCCACTTTTCCTTAATCAATTAAAATTTTAGTTTGTTTTCTAAACTTCTCATCACTAGGCTTTATTTGCCATAAAACATCTTTTTATTACTCTAAATAAATTTTATTGCAAAGATGTTTAAAATATTGTAGATTGCTTCAGCCTTTAAAGGCTTCATAAGGAAAATAAGAGATTTCTACAAACCCCAAAAACCTCATAATAGCAATTATTAGCCATCTTAAAAATTGTAAGAGTGCATTCTTTCAAACTATTTTAATAAATTAGCAATTTCTTTAGCATGGTAGGTGATAATAATATCTGCTCCTGCACGCTTAAAGCCTATCATTGTTTCTAATAACACTCTTTCATAATCAATAAGTCCTGCTTTTTGTGCAAACTTTAACATTGCATATTCTCCACTCACATTATAAACTGCAAGAGGCAATAGCGTCCTTTCTCTAATATCGCGCACAATATCAAGATAAGCTAAGGCAGGTTTTACCATTAAAATATCTGCCCCTTGTGCTTCATCTTCTAAACTTTCTAAAATTGCTTCTCTGCGATTTGCAGGGCTTTGCTGGTAGCTTCTTCTATCTCCAAAACTTGGTGTGCTTTGTGCTACATCACGGAATGGTCCATAATAACCACTTGCAAATTTTGTAGAATAACTCATCAAAGGAATATGGCTAAAACCATTAGCATCAAGATGTGTGCGTAATGAAATAATCATTCCATCCATCATACCACTAGGTGCTATCAAATCCGCTCCATTTTGTGCCAAAACTAAAGCCTGTTTGTTTAAAATCTCTAATGTTAAATCATTATCCACACTTTCTAGCTTTGGATTTAAAATCCCACAATGTCCATGATCTGTATATTCGCAAAAACACAAATCCACACTTACTAAAAAATGAGGAAATTCTTTTTTAATTGCTCTTAATGCCTTTGGGATAATCCCCTCTTCACTTAAAGCTTCGCTACCTATACTATCTTTAAAAGCAGGAATTCCAAAAAGCATAATCGCCCTAATCCCCAAACTATCTAACACACCGCATTCTTTAAGTGCCTCATCAATGCTTAATTGAAAAACATCTGGCATAGTTTCAATAGCATTTTTAATTCCCTCTCCATGTGTGATAAAAAGAGGATAAATTAAGTCTTTTGTGTTTAGAGTGGTTTCATTTACAAGCTCTCTAATATTTGAATTTAATCGCATTCTTCTTAGTCTTTTAAACATTGTTTGGTCCTTTTTGTTTTTTGGATATTACTCCTTTAATGCTGAAAATATTTTGATTATTTTTATGAAGATAATCTAACACTAACTCTTGTGCTTCAAGAGTGCTTTTAATAATGTAAATTCCAAGTCCTAAGCCACCATTTTTGCTAGAATTTTTATCCTTAAAAAAAGGCTTAGAATGATCTTTAAGTGTATAAGGTAAAGGAGGTGCATAATTTACAATCATTAAATCATTTTCTTCTATTTTAATTTCTACCAAACCTTCACTTTTGTATTTCAAAGCATTATCTAAGAGATTTTTAATTGCAAGAGTTAGCATTTCAAAATCACATCTAAGATAATATTCTTCCTTTGGCAAAATAAATAATGAAGAGATTTGATCTTCTTCTACAAGAAGCATCTTAAAGACTTTTTGCAAAACTTCTTGAAGTTTATAGTTTTGTTTATTTAAACAATAATTCCTAGAACTCAATTCCTCAATCTTTGCAAACTCATTAATTAAAGAATTTAAACGCTCAAACACAGAACATAAGCGTTCTTTATAAAGAGCATTATCAATCATTTCAGCTGTAATTCTACCTTTAGTAATAGGGGTTTTTAACTCATGCATAATAGAGCGTAAAAAAAGATGTCGCGATTGATTTAAGGCATTGATTTTCATCACTGCATTATCAAATTCTCTTGCAAGCTCACCTATTTCATCATTTTGTGGAATAGAAAAAGTAATATTTTGCTGTCCTTCTGCAAATCTTCTAATTTTTTTACGCAAAATATTAAGAGGCAAAATGCTCTTAATCACTAAAACAAAGAGAAAAATCACTATCAAAAAGGCTGTAAATGTGATAATATAATAATTAATAAGATTATGAGAATGAATATCTCCATAAACTTTCCACTCAAATGGGGTTTGTAAAAAAAGATAAAAACCTTCTTCCTCTTTAATAATTTTAGCAATAATCCCATTAGTTAAATTAGGTAACGCTTGATTTTCAAACTTTTCTAGAGTATGGGTATTTGTAATCTTTGTCAATCCTAACTCATAAAGATATTTTTCAATAAGCTCTACATTATCACCAAATCTTACAAGTTGGTTTATAGTGGTTAAAAATTGGCTATAACGCAACTGATTATCTGCAATTTCCTTATTAATCTCTTCGCGGATAAAATAATAAGAAAATGCACTAAGTCCAACAATAGCTGCTATAAACAAAATCGTAATTTTAATAATAATAGAATTTCTAATCATTTTAACTGTAATTTATATCCCACACCACGAATAGAAACAATGTATTTTTGCCCATCTTTTTCTATTTTAGAACGCAATCTCCCCATAATCACATCTATGCTTTTATTTGTGCTATCTGGATTAATAGATTCTGCTTGCCCTGCAATCGCTTCACGGCTTAAAGCTTGATTTTTATTCTCTAACATAAAACTTAAAATTTCAAATTCTGCTTTTGTTAAGTCTAAAAGTTCAGTTCCTAAGTAAATCTCTCTACTACCTCTATCAAGCTTGAAAGGCTCAATGGACAGTTTATTTTCTTGTTGGGAACTTTTATTATTATAACGCCTTAAAACACTGTGAATTCTAGCTATCAATTCTTTTGGATCATAAGGTTTAGGAAGATAATCATCAGCACCATATTCTAATGCAAGCACTTTATCATCTATATCGTGTCGAGCAGAAGTGATTATTATTGGGATACTTTTTTCCTTTGCGACCTTCTTACAAACCTCAAGACCATCTAAGTTTGGGAGTGTTAGATCTAAAAGAAGGAGGTCAAAATGCTGAGTGTTAATTGCACTCATACCCGTATAGGGTTCATCATAATTTGTTATGTTTATATTATGAGCCTCGAGATATTCACTAAGAATAGTCGCCAACTCTAAATCATCTTCTATCATCAACACTTTCAGCATGGCATCTTCCCTTTAAAAAGGAGGATTGGGTATTTTAGGGGGTTAAAAAATAAAACGGGAAGATGCCTACTAAATTTGACAATATTTTCAAAGAACTTACTCACACTAAGTGTCCTTAAACAAAGGAGGAGTGGATGAAATATCCTTACATACAAAGGAAACAAGTTTGACTTATAGTCTTGCTTGTATCTCAACTCATCCGATTGAGATGTTGAAATTATAAAATGATAAAGTAAATCAAAAGTAAATAGCTTTAATTTTCTCATAAATTATTCCTTTTTTCATCAATAATAGCTAGGACAAATTCTAAAAAATTTAAAATCATATCCACCTTATCTTCAATATTTCTGTTATTTGGGGATTGCATACCTTCAAATAAAACCAAAATTCTCTCCTGCAAAGAATTCAAAAAATTTTCTTCTTGCTGGTAAAATTTTATAAGTTGTTCTTTTAGCTCTTCTGCATCTTTTAAGTCCAACTTTGCTATTTTTCGTTCATAAGGATTTTTTTCTTGAGATTTAGCCTCTAAAATCTCATCTTGTGGCAAGACTTCCAAAAGAGCATCCCTCTCTTTAATAGGCTCTTCTTGTGTTGGCACACTATTTGTATCAATTTCTGCTAATGTTTGCAAGATTGCTTCTTTTAGTTCCATAACTGTAACAACCACCTTTCAAATTCATTATATTCAATAGAACTATCCATTTGTATAAAAAGGTTTAACATAGCCTCATTATCAGGTTTGCCATAATTTTTTCTATTGCTTCTTAAGCGTAATAAAGCCACTTTAGCTTCTGTATTATTAGGATCTTTTTGTAAAATCTCTTCATAAATTTGTGCGGCTTCATGACGATGTCCTTGTAATTCATAAA
The DNA here is from genome assembly GCF_003245365.1 of Helicobacter valdiviensis. Lineage (GTDB taxonomy): Bacteria > Campylobacterota > Campylobacteria > Campylobacterales > Helicobacteraceae > Helicobacter_D > Helicobacter_D valdiviensis. The sequence continues at coordinate 3,566 of NZ_NBIU01000036.1, read as the reverse complement.
TACTCGCAAGAGTGAAAGTTTTCAAAAATTACTCCTCACACATCTTAGCAATAATATTTCCCATTTCTTCTGTATTGCAAAGAGTTTTTGCACCAAAATCTGCAATATCTTTAGTGCGATATCCCTCTTTTAGTGCAAGCTTGATTGCATTATCTATACAATTTGCCGCTTCTTCCTCTTTTAGCGAATAGCGGAGCATCATAGAAGCACTCGCGATTGTAGCAATAGGGTTTGCTATACCTAATCCTGCAATATCAGGAGCACTTCCATGTATAGGCTCATAAATAGCATGTTTTGTCCCAATAGAAGCCGATGGTAAAAGCCCAATAGAGCCACTTAGCATACTTGCCTCATCGCTTAAAATATCGCCAAATAAATTTTCTGTTAAAAGCACATCAAAATATTTTGGATTACGCACAAGTTGCATTGCAGCATTATCCACATACATATGGCTTAGCTCCACATCTTGATATTCTTTAGCCACTTCATTGACAATCTCTCTCCAAAGCTGGCTTACATCTAGCACATTTGCCTTATCTACAGAGCAAACGCGTTTATTGCGTTTTTGTGCTGCACTAAATGCAATGTGTGCGATACGCCTTATCTCATCTGCACTATAAACCATTGTATTATAGGCTCTATTTTGCTCTCTTCCTTTTGGTGTGCCAAAATAGATTCCACCTATAAGCTCCCTTACCACCAAAATATCCACACCCTTTATTACTTCTTCTTTAAGAGTGCTTGCACTAACTAATTCATCATAAACAATGGCTGGACGGAAATTTGCAAATACTTCTAGTGATTTTCTAAGCTTTAAAAGTCCGCTCTCTGGTCTTAGCTCTCTGGGTAAATTATCCCATTTTGTGCCACCAATCGCACCAAAAAGCGTAGCGTCTGCTTTAAGACAACCCTCAATCGTAGAATCTGGCAATGGAGTTTTGGTTAAATCATAGGCGATTCCACCCATAAGATAATCTTCAAATTCCAAAGAAAAATTAAATTTCTTTGCCACAACATTTAGGACTTTGGTAGCCTCATTGATAATCTCAGGCCCTATTCCATCGCCCTTAATAAGAGCAATTTTATAATTTCTCATCTATTTTTCCTTTGTTTGTGTTTTAGCATATGGGATTAAGCCTCCGCTCTTTAAAAGCTCTAGCATAAATGCAGGAATGGGACTAAAATGGTATTGTGTGTTTTGTGTGAGATTTTTTACCACTCCTGCTTCTAAATCAATTTCTAAACTATCTCCCTCATTAATTGCATCTACTTCTTGGATTTCTAAAATAGGAAGTCCTGTATTAAAAGCATTACGATAAAAAATTCTTGCATAGCTTTTTGCAATCACTGCACTAATTTTTGCTCCTTTGATTGCCACAGGTGCATGCTCCCTACTAGAACCACAACCAAAATTCTCCCCTGCTACAATAATATCTCCCTCATCAATCAAGCTTACAAAATCCGATCTTGCATCTTCCATTAAATGCGAAGCTAGAACTTTTTCATCACTTGTATTTAAATATCTTGCTGCAATGATTAAATCCGTATCTATATTATCTCCAAATTTCCACACTTTTCCTTGCATTTTCTATTCCTCGTCCTCATAAACTTCTAATTTTGTGCCATTCCAATACCAATTTTTGCTATAAAGCTTCTTTTTAAATTCCTGCGGAACTTTCAAAAAGAAGACGCGTTGTGGCTCTATATCTGCACTCAATAACGAATGCTCGATACTTAAAATTAAATTTTCTGCACTAGCAATTTTACAATGCTCCACTAAAACCTCTTGACTAGCTTGAGAGATAATTGTCATCGCCTTTCCTTATATCTTGGCATTTATTAAAGCTCTATATTATAACACATTTCCAAAACTCTAGGGTTTTATTCTGCTTGTTTTTACTCTTTTTGCATTTATTTATTCCATTCTAAAGATTTTGTAATAACTATATAGTTTGCTTCATCATTTTACTTCTTGCAATGACAAAAAAGATAAATAAAAGCTTTACAAATTTTAAATTTATAGCCATTAAGCAAAAAATAAGGGGGGGGGGGGGCAAAATAACAGCTTTATTTTAATTTTAAGGAGTAAAAATGAAATTATCTCTCATTGCTTCAAGAGCGATATTAGGTTTAGGTTTATTAGGTGGTGCAAATGCCTTATTTGCAACAGAAGTTACAATTAGTTCAAGCACTGATATTGGCACTTATTTTGATATAAATGAAAAAAGCAATGATCTTACCTTAAAAGAAGACAAAAGAGGTGCTGATTTAACTATTAATATGGGTTATGAGGGTGATTTAAATAATGATGTTAAAGAAAATGATGCAACAAAAGATAAAAGAAAACTCAATATTGATTTAGGAGAACACGCCCTAACAATCAAAGCTACTACGGCTAGTGCTAAGTATTCTCACTATATCGGAAATGTAAATATCAATGCAAAAAGTGTTGCATTGCAAGATATGCACTTACAAGCAACCTATGGTGGAAGCGTGATTAATGGTGCTACTACAATGAATGGGACAGAAGATGTATTTACCATTACCAATAAAGGAGAGGCAAACGAAACTATAACAATCAATAAAAATCCTGATGAGTTTGCTTCAGTGGTGAGTATCTTCTCGCATATTGGGGGCTTAGATACCAATAATGCTTCTTTAACTATCAATGGTGATTTTAAAGCGGATAAAACTTATTTTAATGGCTTTAATGTAGGCAAAAACTATCTAAATTTCAACATCAATGGTGAAGCAAATATCACAAATTCTGTCATTTCAGTAGGACAAAATAGCCTAAATAGCCTTGTTTTAGATAGATTTGTCTATGTGAGTGCGGATAAATTTAATGCAGATGTAACTACTAGCAATATCGCAAGTGGCTCTATTGCACAACACGCAAGTGTGGTAATTAGCGACAATAAACTAGCACAAGATTTTATTAAAGAAGATGGAAATGCCTATTTCACACCTATGGATGTAAAAAACTTCACAGATTATAAGCTAAGCGTAGATAAAGGCAATGGCAAGGAATCTTTAATTGTTAGTGGTGGTTTTACTGATAAGATTAAAGATTTAAAAGAAGTGGCAAATTTTGAAATTGAATACCTAAAAGCAGCTGCTAAAGAAGCAGGACTTGCAAAAGACGAGCTTGATGGTAGCGGATTGCTTCAAGCAAAAGATGATGCAACCGAGCTTGAAAAGCAAGTTATTGCAGATTTTAACGCACAAATCACAGCTAAAAAAGATTTGATTACTAAAATTGATGGTAGTGGCGCAAGCTTTGATGATATTTTAAAAGCACAAGGTGTAAATGTAGCAGAAGCTGATAAATCTATTGCAGAAAATATCTTTAATGGTGTAAAAGAAGCTAAAGATAATAACTACTATGCACTTTTAGCAACAGGTTCTATGGGTGGAGCAAGCAACACTGAAAAAACCATTACTTCCCTCAAATCCTCTGGCAACCTAAGCGAAGCACAAGGCATCTTTAATAGCTTGATTAACTCTAGCATTAATGCAGGAGTTGGCGTGGGTGCAATCACCAATAAAAACTTCTTTAAAGATGT
>NZ_NBIU01000035.1 GCF_003245365.1 Helicobacter valdiviensis | reverse complement strand
ATACAGATACACTTAATGCTTTTAAAGAAGCTAATAAAGCTAATAATGGTGTAGGTGTATTAGTGCCTTTCTCTCCTGTGTTTAAATCTAATAGCACTAGAGGAGATATTATAAACAAAGGAAGTATTCAAGCTAATGAAGTAGTAATGGTGGGGAATAGAGTAATACTAGAAAAAGCTTTTAATGATAAGGGGGAATTTAATCAAATTAATACAAAGAAAATTAATTTAGATGGAGCAAAGATTAAAGTAGATACTTCAAGCATTAATGGTAATGTTTTAGCTTCTCTTGTAGCTAATGCAAGTAATGGAAATAAAGCTGAAATCTTTTTAGATGTGCAAGGATATTATCATAATACAAGTGGTTGGAATGTATTTGATAAGACAAGTGGAATAAATCTAGATAAAAGAGAGTATGTTACCATTGGAAGTGATGTAGATTGGTGGTATTTTGCAAAGGGGACAAATACTAATAGTGATTTTAGAAATACTGCAAAAGAATATAGACTTACAAGTGATATAGACTTTGGAGGAAATCAAGGCAAAAACTATGCAAATTATTGCCTAAGTGATGGAGAATGCACAAGTATGATTGTGGGGGATAGTTATGCCTTTAGCTCTTTTTTTAATGGTAATGGATATACACTGAAAAATATTAATATTGATGCATTGGGGTATAAATCTGATTATGTTGGGATATTTGGAAGAATTGATGGTGGAGAATTTGAAAACATCAATATAGATTATATGGGGGGAAGTGTTAGTAGTAGTCGCTATGCAGGTGGTTTTGCTGGGTTGATTAATGGAGAAATAACAACATCTGATATATACATTAATTTTAATGGTAGTGATATAGTAGTAGATAATTTTTATACTTTTGGGAAATTAGGCGATAAAGGTAATATTAGTGGACTTGATGGGATAAGATTTGAAGCAGATAGTATTACAGCTAAAAGGGAGCTTGTTATCCAGGGTGATGTTAGCGTAAAAGAGCAAGTATCAGCAGATAGGCTAATAGTGGATGGTTGGTCTTCTTCTTCTCTAATCACAACATATTTAACAGTATATGAAGGAGGGGAAAATAATGGCAGAATTCTTGTTGATAATATAGTCTTTAAGGGTGGAATTTTTACAAACAATGGAGAAATTCAAGCTCAAGAAGTAACAAGTAATGGTGAATTTACAAACAACGGACTGATTGAAGTTACAAATGATTTTGTGACAGAATCTCCTTCAACTTTTATAAATAATATTGGAGGAATAATTAAAGCTCAACAAGTAATAAGTAATGGTGAATTTACAAACAACGGATTGATTAATGCTACAAATGATTTTGCGACATATTCAGCATTTACAAACAACGGAGAAATTCAAGCTCAAGAAGTAAGAAGTTATGGTGAATTTACAAACAAAGGAAGGATTGAAGTTACAAATAATTTTGTGACATATTCAACATTTATAAATAATGGATATATTAAAGCTCAACAAGTAACAATTGATGGAAAATTTGATAATTCAAAAGGTGCTACAGTCACTACAACTTATAGTTTAGAACTTAGAGGAGGGAAAGTAAGCAATCATGGAGATTTTATTACGCCTTATGTGGACGGCTTCGGTGATTTTATAAATGAGCGTGATGGACGGGTATCTTTTACATTTGTTAACTCGGGTGTTAATTTTGTTAATAGAGGAGAAGCTGGAATGAGACCAGATAGAGAGGATAATAATGCTCATGATAAGAATGATAGTAATGCTAATAATAAGGAAGATGGTAAGTTTGAAAATAATGAAAGCAATAATAATGAAAGTAATGGAAATAGCAACAATTCCGACTTCATCGATGAAAATGGTGATGGCTTAAGCAATGAAAATAGTAACAATGCTGACTTCATCGATGAAAATGGAGATGGCCTTAGCGATGTAAATTTAGATGACTTACAAGATCATTTTGATTCTTTAGTTACTAGCATTAATGGAGAAAGTCTTTTAGAACAAATCTTAAATAATATTTTAAATGCAGATTATAAGATAGATTTATCTAAGCTAGATTTAGCAAATTTAAATCTAAAGACACTTCTATCTGCCATTGATGAAAATGATCCAAACTATCAATCCATAAAACAATCTATTGAATTTCTAACTTCTTTATATAGTGATGAAGAGATAAAAGCTAAACTACAAGATTGGTATAAGAATGATAGTAAATACCAAAGCTTCCTAGATAAAGGTAAACAAATGCAAGCAAATGCAAATAATCTAAAAGACTTCATATCTAAATATGGAGAATCCATTAAAGCTATCAAAGGGAATGTAGATAGATTAAATTCTATTCAAGATAGAATTTATGGAAAAAATGGATTAATGGAAGCATATAATGCTTTTATACAAGTGGGATTAAAAGATGAAGCAGAGCTTATAAAAAGACAAATTCTCTCTTTATATAATGAAGCTTTAGCATTAGAGAATGGATTAAAAAATCTTCAACCCATTGTAGATAAACTTCAAGTAGATACACCCTTTGATTTATATCTAATCAATAAAGACAAAGGAGGAACATTTACTTTCTTAGATAGCACAAATATTAAAGACAAAGTGAATAATATCCCTAACATTGATAAGCCAAATTTTGATGGTAATGGCGGTAATGGTGGTGATAATAATGGTGGCAATGGTGGTAATGGTGATGGAGATAACAATGGCGGTAATGGTGGTGATAATAATGGTGGCAATGGTGGTAATGGTGATGGAGATAACAATGGCGGTAATGGCGGTAATGGCGGTAATGGTGGTAACAATCAAGGCACTAGTGAAGATCCAACCCTCAATTCTCCTCTAAAAGACATCAATGCTTCTATGCTAGATAAACAACAAGTAGTCTTAATAAAACCAGCAGAAGAAGAAAAAGAAACATTAGATGAAGAAAAAGGAGTGTTAAACCAAAGAACTTGTGTAGTGAGTGAAAACTTTAAGACGAATAATCCTTGTATGGCTCAAAGAATATAGAAGAAATTCGTATTCAAGACAGATAATAATAGATTAAAGGATTTTTACAAGAGGCACAACCCATAAAGGTTGCTAACCTCTTGAAAAACCCTTTAAAACTCTTATTCTATGCCGTAACTACTAGAATTTATTTAATTCTTTGCAATTTATAACCTCTTAAAATTTCATAAAAACTAAAGCTATATACCGTAACTACTGGAATTTATTACATCTTTTTATTTTTGTTTTCTGCTTTTTTAGCTTCGTTCCAAAAATTTATTAAAAACTCCTAAAGCCTTACTGCCACTACTAGAATTTAACTTTAATTCTTGTAACCTTAACTTATAAAATTTTAATAATTTCATTGATAATCTCTTGCCATTGCGAGAGCCTTTAGGCTCGTGGCAATCTCTTTTAAAGATTTAAAAATATTCTTCGTTTATTGTAAAGCTTTTTAAAAAACTAAAGCATTCTTTTTGTGTGTGTCTTATACCTTAATAAAATAAAAAGAACAATATAGTCACAAATTTAATTATTATTTTGTGATAAATAGTATAAAAATTAATTGCAATATTACTTCAATAGATAGTGTGAATAAATGCAATTAAAAATTTATTTTACATAAGGTATAATTGACTTAACTAAATTTATTTTAAGGAAACTCCATGCAGTATGTAGATGATGATTTTAAAGGCAAAAAGATATTGATTACAGGAGGGGCAGGGTTTATTGGTTCAAATCTTGCAATGTATTTTCAAAAGCACCACCCAAAAGCTGAAGTCATCGTATTTGACTGCTTTAGAAGTGAAGAAACTTTTAGTAATGGGAATTTAAAATCCCTAGGACATTTTAAAAATCTTTTAGATTTTAAAGGTGAAGTGATAGCAGGTAATATCAACAATAAAAAAGATTTAGAGCTCTTAGAAAAATTTGATTTTGATTATATCTTCCATGAAGCCGCGATTTCTGATACTACGGTTATGGATCAAGAAAGTGTGCTAAGAAGCAATGTGAATGCTTTTAAATCCCTTTTAAACCTTGCTTTTAAGCATAAAGCACAGATGATTTATGCTTCTAGTGCTGGAGTGTATGGAAATACACCTGCACCAAATAGCATAGGGGCAGGAGAAATACCTGAAAATGTGTATGGCTTTTCTAAACTTATGATGGATAATCTTGCAATGAAGTTTGCAAAAGAGCATAAAATCATTGGATTAAGATATTTTAATGTTTATGGAGAAAATGAATGCCATAAAGGAAAAACCGCTTCTATGATTTTACAATTAGGCTTGCAAGCGTTAAAAAACAAAAAAGTGCGTCTTTTTAAAATGGGCGAACAAAAAAGAGATTTTGTCTATATTCAAGATGTCGTGCAGGCAAATATCAAGGCTACACAAGCACATAAAAGTGGAATTTATAATGTAGGAAGTGGAGTAGCTAGAAGTTATAATGATATAGTCAATGCACTAAAAATGGAGCTTGGGGAATTTGAAGTAGAATATTTTGAAAATCCTTATAAATTTTTCCAAAACCACACAGAAGCAAACATCACACTTACAAAAAAGTTTTTAGATTATGAGCCTAGATTTTCTTTAGAAATTGGGATTAAAAATTATCTTAGCCAGATTAAACAACTCCATTCTCAAGGTTTTAGCATTTGAAGCCAAATATTTTAGTGATTGGGGATTTGATATTAGACCATTATATTTGGGGAGAATGCAAAAGAATCTCGCCTGAAGCACCGGTGCAAGTTATTGAAACAAAGAAGGAAAATTTAAATCTTGGTGGTGCTTGTAATGTCGCAAATAATTTAGTTGCACTTGGTTCTAATGTGTGGATTTGTGGAATAGTTGGAGAAGATGAGGCAGGAGAAAAACTAGTAGAAAAATTGCAAAGTTTAGGCATTAACACATTAGGGATTTATAAAAGTAAAGATCGCCCAACCACGCAAAAATCAAGAGTAATCGCTTCTAATCAGCAAGTTTTACGCATTGATAAAGAAGAAAAAAAGCCCATTAGCAAAGAGGGAGAGGAATTTATTTTAAAAGTTACTATTGCTCTTCTCCAATCAAAAAGTATAGATTGTATTGTTCTTTCAGATTATCAAAAAGGGGTTTTAGAGCCTATTTTTACTCAAAGGCTTATTGCTCTAGCTAAAGAAGCAGATTTAAAAATCTTAATTGATCCAAAAGGTGAAGATTATAGCAAATATAAAGGTGCAACCCTCCTAACCCCTAATAAAAAAGAGGCTAAAGAAGCTACGAAAATTGATATAGTAGATGAAGAAAGCCTACTAAAAGCTTCGCAAAAACTAAAAGAAATGTGTGATTTGGAATATTCGCTCATTACTCTAAGTGAAGATGGAATTGGTATCTTAAAAGAAAAATTGTATAAAATTCCTACTATTGCTAAGGAAGTCTTTGATGTTACAGGTGCAGGAGATACAGTAATAGCAGCACTTAGTTATATGCTTGCTCTAAAGGAAGATATTTTAGAGAGTGTTTATTTTGCAAATGCAGCCGCAGCAGTAGTAGTGAGTAAAATAGGCTCTGTTACAGCGACAAAAGAGGAGATTTATCACTATTTGCAAAGAAATAATCTTTTAAATTCTAAATTTGTTAGTAAAAGATTTTTGGAGATTTTTAGCACGAAGCAGAATGCGTTTTTCCCTCTTTTAGAAAGCTTACCCAAAGTAAGAAATTACAAAGAAAAATTTATTAATGAAGCTATTTTACAAGATTTTTTAAAGGCTTTAGAAGAGTTTCAAAAGGACAAAAAAGTTATTTTTACCAATGGTTGTTTTGATATTTTGCATTTTGGGCATATTGATTATTTAAATAAGGCTAGGACTCTTGGAGATTTGTTGATTGTAGGACTAAATAGTGATGATTCTATTAAGCGTCTAAAAGGGAATGAACGCCCTATAAATTTACAAGAAGATAGAATCGCACTTTTAAGTGCATTAGAATGTGTGGATTTTGTGATTGTTTTTAACGAGGACACTCCAAGGGAACTTGTAGCAAAAATCAAGCCAGATGTTTTGGTAAAAGGTGCTGATTATGAGGGAAAAGTCGTTGTAGGAAGTGAATTTGCTAAAGAAGTGTGTCTTATAGAATTTCAAGAAGGCAGAAGCACAACAAATTTAATTGAAAAAATAAAAACAATAAAATAAATTTATTAAAAAAGGAATGAATATGGAATTAAAAATCAATGACAATGCACCTGATTTTAGTTTGCCCAATCAAGATAATGCAGAAATTTCGCTAAAGGATTTTAGAGGTGTATGGGTGGTTGTGTATTTTTATCCAAAGGATAAAACACCTGGTTGCACACAAGAAGCATGTGATTTTCGTGATGGTTTAGAAGAGTTTTCAAAGCTTGGAGTAACAATTTTAGGTATAAGTCCTGATAGTCCTAAAACTCACCAAAGCTTTATAGAAAAAGAAAATCTAAATTTTACACTTTTAAGTGATAAGGATAAAGTTGCACTTAAAGCTTATGGAGCTTTTGGGCTTAAAAAACTCTATGGAAAGGAATATGAGGGAGTAATCCGCTCTACTTTTTTAATAAATCCAAGTGGTAAAATTGCATTTATTTGGAAAAATGTAAAGGTAAAAGGCCATATACAAGCCATAAAAGAGAAGTTGGAGGAGCTACAAAGCTTACCAAGTTAGCACTTCCTTTTTGATTTTGTTTAGGCTATCAATCGCATCTTTTAGGCGGGAAACTTCATTATCAATTTGTTGTAAATTCCAAGCACCAAGATGTTCTGGAGCGTCCTGCGAACCTCTTTTAATCATTATATAATCTACGAATGAGATTTTTGCCATATTTAAAAGCAGTTGAATTTCAGCTTGTGCATTTTCTATCTCTCTTAAAATCATATCAATGCGTTCAAACATAATTGCTCCTTGTTTTTTGTATATTGTAGCATTTTTTGCTTAGTGTATGTTTTTAATCAATTAAATACAGTAGTAAATTTATGTAAAGATATTTGTTAAAATTTTAAAAATTAAATAATTTAATTAACAAAGGAAAAAAATGACAAGAGAACAAGCAGAATTAATTATAAAAGAAGAAAAGTTGATTGATACAGATTGGTATCCTTCTTATAAGCATTCAGGAGAATACCATCTTACTATGTGGTTTGATTCTGATAATAATAAATATGAAACTTTCTATGTTGGAGAAAGGGGGAGTGTTAGTCTTAACTATTCTTTTGATAGTGAAAAAGAAGCCATTGATAAAATGTTACAAGAAAATTATTGGCATAAATATCATGATATCAAAGACATCAAAGAATATCTAACAAAAGAAGTAGCACTAAAAACCATCAAAGAAGAAAATCTAGAAGTGATTTGGTATGATGAAGCACTTAAACCAATGCGAGCAGGTATTAAACACGATAAACAAAGAGATAAATATATTTCTTTTATTACTAATGCTAAAGCAGAGATTATAGAATGGAAAAGTATTGAGTTTGATGGGGATAGATACAGTGAAACCTTTGAAAGAGTAATTAACGATGAATTTCTAGCCCTTTATGCTCTTATCAATCGTGCCAGAATGATTAAGCAAAATAGGATTAGCTTTGTGTGAAATGAAATTTAGTCTTGTTGGCACATAATAATTTTATTGCAATATTAAAATCATATAAAAGGATAATATTGTAATTGTTGGTGCTTTTAAAGCTTTTTATGATTTTCTTTCATATTCTATAAATCCTTTTTCTTTGTATTCTGTTAGTATCTCATCGCTACTTAGATTATATGCACTCATTTTTACTAGCATAATAATATCTTCTTCATTTGCAAAAATATCTTCAATAGCGTGTCCGCAAATGGTAGATTTAATTTCTTCATAGTCTTTTTTGCTTACATCATCTTTATATTTTTCAAGTATCGCAAGGCTTTCTTCTAGGCTATGCACTTCAGGATATTGTGTTTGCATTTTTACTCCAAATCTAAGTTTTGTCTAAAGCTTTTTAGATTTTTTTTGATTAAAATCTCAAGTCTTTGATTGTGGCATTCCATAGCTTCAATAGAAGCTTTAATTGTTTGCTCTTTAGAAATTAAATTTAAATCAAGTTTATAGCCTGCGTTTTTAGCTAAATTATTTAAAAATATTCTTTGGGTTCTGCCGTTACCTTCACGAAAAGGGTGCAAAGCATTTAAATCTGATATAAAGTTTGCTAATTCTTTTGCAAAATTATTTAAATCTTTGGAATGTTTTAAATAATTATTTTTTACAAGTTCATCAAAAATTCTTTTAGCCTCTTTGGGTAGATATTCCCCTTTGCAAAATAGGCTATTTCCTTTTATGAAAAGTCCATATATACCTTGTTCGTTTCTATCTTGTCCCGCCCAAGTATAAACATCTTCAAAAAGTGCTTTATGTATATCTTTTAAATGTTGATAATCAAAATTGGCTTTAATGGGATTTTTAATTAATTCTAAGGCTTTTTTGTTTGTTATCATTCTTTCTTTAAGGAATAATTCATCTAATGATTTTGCACCTATTTTATTAGTTTTAATTAAAAATCTATCAAACTCTGATAAATTCTCTTGAGAATCCCACATTAAGACACTCCCCATTCTTTTTTTAATTCAATAATGCACTCATTAGCCGTTGCTTCGCCTTTTATAATTTTAATATTATCAATAATATCTTTTTCATTCAAAAACATATCTTCTATTGCAAAATTACCTATGTTAGATCTTATAGCTTCGTATTGCTCTTTAGTTAAATCATCTTTATATTTTTCAAGTATCGCAAGGCTTTCTTCTAAGCTATGCACTTCAGGATATTGTTTTTGCATTTTTACTCCTTATGCTACTTAATAATTAAATATATCCTACAATTTTAAAAAGAACAAGTTTTAAAGTGTATATTAAGTGCAATTACTTATAAGCAACCCATAAAGTATAGATTGCTATCTTTGTAACTCTTTTTCTAGGAATTTTCCTGTATAGCTCCCTGTCTTTTTATGGCGTTTTACAATATGTTCTGGTGTTCCACTATCTACGATATTTCCACCTTTGCTTCCTCCCTCTGGCCCTACATCTATGATATAGTCTGCATTTTTTATCATATCAAGGTTATGCTCAATTACAATCACGCTATTGCCTAAATCTGTCAAGTGGTGTAATACTTTTGTGAGTTTATCTACATCTGCAAAATGCAAACCTGTTGTTGGCTCATCTAAGACATAAAGGGTTCTTCCTGTATCTTTGCGACTAAGCTCTTTTGCAAGTTTTATTCTTTGGGCTTCACCGCCACTTAGTGTGATGGCGTTTTGTCCTAAAGTAATATATCCTAAACCTACATCTTTTAATGTGCGTAATTTTTGGTAAATTTTAGGGATTTTAGAGAAAAACTCACAAGCCTCATCCACACTCATTTCTAACACTTGTGCGATATTTTTACCTTTATACTCTACTTCTAGTGTTTGAGGGTTGTAACGCATTCCATGGCATGAATCGCATTTAACCAAAATATCTGGCAAAAAGTGCATTTCTATTTTAATCTCTCCATCACCTTGGCATTTTTCACATCTCCCACCTTTTACATTGAAGCTAAAACGGCTTACAGAATAGTTTCTAATCTGTGCTTCTTTGGTTTGAGAGAAAACCTGTCTGATTTCATCCATCGCACCTGTATAAGTTGCGGGGTTAGATCGTGGGGTTCTACCTATGGGGCTTTGATCAAGATAAATTACTTTATCTAGTTTTTCTAGGCCTAAAATTTCCACACCATCTACTTTTTTAACCTTTTTACGATTATTTAAAAGCTCTTGAGCTACTGGAAGAAGTGTTTGTAAAATAAGAGAACTTTTACCACTTCCGCTAACCCCTGTAACACATACAAAGTTTTGCAAAGGAATTTCTACGCTTAGATTGTGGATATTATTAATATTGACATTTTTTAGGGTAATCCATTCTTGCTGGTTTCTGCGAATAAAATATTCAATCTTTTTAGCACCGCTTAGATATTGTGCGGTTTGCGTATTAGAAGCTAAAAGCTGTGTGAGATTCCCGCTAAATACAACTTCTCCACCATATTTACCCGCACCTGGTCCTATATCCACGATAAAATCTGCGTGTTCTATGGTTTCTTTATCGTGTTCTACGACAATTACACTATTGCCCTTTTGTTGTAGGCTTCGCAGAGTTTTGATAAGTTTTAGTGTATCGCGTTCATGCAAACCAATGCTTGGTTCATCTAGCACATACATAACCCCTGTTAAACCACTACCTATTTGACTTGCAATTCTTATGCGTTGGGATTCTCCACCGCTGATACTTCTTGCATCGCGTCCAAGACTTAAATAGCCCAATCCCACATCATAAAGGAAATAAAGTCTTTCACAAATTTCTTTTAAAATAGGACTTGCAATAAGAGCTTGTTGTTCATTAAAGTAGGTAAAATTCTGTTCATTTGCAAAGAAACCATAACAATCTGCGATAGAAAAATCTAAAATATCGCCCAAAGTTTTAGAAGCTACCTTGACAGCAAGACTTTGGGGCAATAGTCTATGTCCTTTGCACTCTTCGCACACTTTTTCGCTCATATAATCTGCTAAGTCTTTATTGTCTTTAAACATATCATAAGCAATAGCAATAATCCCGCTCCAAGGGCGTTTTAGAGGGCTATTTTTCCAAGTGAATTCTACTTCCTCTTGATTTCCATACAAAAGGAGTTTTTGTTCATGCTCTTCTAGTTCATCAAAAGTGCTTTTTGGATTGATTTTAAAAGTCTTGCAAACTCCTTTAAAAAGTTCATTATAATAGCTTTTATTAAATCCATAAAAGATTTTAATCCCACCCTCTACTAAAGGAAGAGAAGAATCGATTACTTTTTTTGTATCAATGCTATATCTTATACCAAGTCCATCGCATTTAGCACAAGCGCCTTTTGGAGAGTTAAAAGAAAAGCTAAGTGGCTCTAGCGGACTAAAAGATACCTTACAATCAAAACAAGCAAGATGTTCGCTAAAATGGATTAAATCGTTTTTGCCTTCTTCATTAAGCAATTCAATCTCCACTTCTCCATAAGATTCTTTTAATGCTTTTTCTATCGCTTCTGCAATTCTTGTGTTGTTTTGTGGATTTACCACAAGCCTATCAATGACAACTTTAATTGTGTGCTTTTTGGTTTTAGCTAAATTAATTTCCTCATCTAAACGCACCAAAACCCCATTAATCTGTGCTCTTATATAGCCTTTTTGGCGTAAAGATTCTAACTTATCACTAAAAGTTCCCTTTTTTTCTTTTACAAGAGGAGCTAAAATCAGTATTTTTTTGCCTTCTTCTAGTTTTTGCACTTGCTCTATAATATCGCTTGCATTCATCTTAGAAATAGGCTTTCCACATAAATGGCAATGTTGTGTGCCAACCCTAGCATATAAAAGTCGCAAATAATCATAAATTTCTGTGATAGTTCCCACTGTAGAGCGTGGATTTTTACTTGTAGTTTTTTGATCAATGGCAATAGCAGGCGTTAGCCCTTCTATTTTATCCACATCGGGTTTTCCAATTTTATCTAAAAATTGCCTTGCATAGCTTGATAGACTTTCAATATAGCGTCTTTGCCCCTCTGCATAAAGCGTATCAAATGCGAGGGTGCTTTTACCACTTCCGCTAAGTCCTGTTAGCACGACAAGTTTATTTTTAGGAATATTTAAATGGATATTTTTTAAATTATTTTCTTTTGCGTTTGTGATGATAATATGATCAAGTGGAGATGGATTCACAATCTTACCTTTTAAAAAAATTTCGTAATTATAGCAAATGGAAGCTTTGCTTCTATTAGCTTAAAAGCTCTTTGGTAAAGCAGCAAAGCTCTTCTTTAAAATTTGTCTGCAAGCTTTGTATTTTCCTATTAAAAGCACTTCCTACCACAACTATAGGAACAATTCCTCTTAAAGCTTGGATTTGTTCTTTGTTTTGTATGCCAAATCCTAGTGCAATAGGCTTGTTACAATGTTTTTTAACAAGATTGATATAGGAAAATAAATCTTCATCCATTGTTGTTTTATCGCCTGTAATCCCATTTCTTGCTACTACATAAACAAAGTTTCCACCTTTTTTACAAAGTTTTGTCATTCTTTGTGTGGGTGTATTTTTGGCAATAAGACTTATGGGTTCTATGTCTTCAAGCTTTGCTAAAGCAAAAAGATTTTCATCACTATCTAGCGATAAATCAGGCACAATAAGCCCAAATACTTCACATTTTCTAGCTTCTTTTAAAAATTCTTTAATTCCATAAGCATAAAGGATATTTGCATAAGTCATTATGAGAATTTTTGTAGTGCATTGGTGTTCTTTTAAAAGAGAATTTAATTCTTTTATAAAAGCAAATCCCTTTTTTGTATTAAAGCCATTTTGGAGAGAGATTTCACAAGCATTTGCTATGCTTTCTCCATCTGCATTAGGATCTGAAAAGGGAAATTGCACTTCTAAATATTTTGCCCCACCTAATGAAATGCCTAATGCACTTTGCAGACTTGCTTCATAACTTGGAAAGCCTGCTACAATATGCCCCATTAAATCTATTTGTTTTTTTTGCATGTTTTTGCCTCTTCTTCTAAAAATGCTATCCAATTTTCTTTTTGTAGATATTTTGCTGTGATGAAAATATCCTTATCGCCTCTACCAGAAACATTAACAATAATGGTTTTATTTTTTATGTTTTTAGAAAGCTTAATAGCTCCTGCTAATGCATGGCTTGATTCTAAAGCTGGGATAATACCCTCATTTTTTGCAAAAAATTCTAAGGCTTTTAATGCTTCTTCATCGCTTGCAGATTGAAATTCCACTCTACCTATTTCATGCAAATGTGCAAGTTGAGGTCCAATCCCTGCATAATCTAGTCCTGCTGAGATAGAATGTGTAGAGGAGAGATTGCCAAAACAATCGCTTAAAAAATAACTTTTATAGCCTTGAGCTATACCTACTCTTGCATGATTGTTTTGCATTCTTATGGCATTTTCTCCTTCATTTTTCCCTTTTCCGCCTGCTTCAATGGCTAGTAATTTTACTTTTTCATCTAGCAAAAAATGTCTAAAAAATCCTATGGAGTTGCTACCGCCTCCTACACAGGCTATTAAAATATCAGGTGTAATTTTTAGTTTTTTGCATTGGAGTTTGAGTTCTTTACTAATAATGCTTTGAAAATCTCTTACAATATCAGGAAAAGGATAGGGTCCTAATGCGCTCCCTAATACATAAAAGGTGTTATGACTTTCTTTGCTCCATTCTCGTAAAGCTTCATTTACAGCATCTTTTAGAGTTTTTGATCCACTTTTTACACTTACAACTTTTGCTCCAAAAAGCTGCATATTAAAAACATTGGGAAATTGTCTTTTGACATCTACTTCGCCCATAAAAATCACACATTCCATTCCAAGTTTTGCACAAGCAGCACTTACTGCTAAGCCATGTTGCCCAGCACCTGTTTCTGCGATGATTCTAGTTTTTCCCATTTTTTTAGCTAATAAAACTTGTCCTATGGCATTGTTGATTTTATGTGCCCCTGTATTTGCCAATCCTTCAAATTTTAAATAAATTTCATTATTTAGGATTTTAGAGGCATTTTTGGCATAAATTAAAGGCGTTGGGCGTCCTACAAATTCACTTAAAAGCTCTTTGTATTCTTTTATAAATTCCTTTTTTGGCATAATTTTTTTATATGCTTCTTCTAGCTCTTTTAGTGCAGGATATAGGATTTCAGGCACATATCTACCGCCAAATGCGTGTGTTTTGGTGGGTGTATTAGGATTATCTTCGCCGAAAAATCCTTTCTTAGAGTGGGTAAAAATTTTGCATTTCATTGCGTTTTAGCTCCTTATTAAAGAAAATATCTTAACACAACTTTACTTTTTAATAAATAATAGCAAAGAACCAAAAATGATTAAAAACGCCCCTCCCCATTGCCATAAATTTAAGCTTTCATCTAAAATAAGGAGTGATAGCAAAACTGCAACAAGGGGTTCTATCATACCTAAAATAGCGGTTTTTGTAACACCTAGTTTTGGCATACCTAGAAAATATGCCATCATAGAAAAGAGAGTGGAGATAAAGGTTAATCCAAGCAAAGAAAAAATACCTACTGCATTGATAGAAGTAGGCTCTATACCGCCTTTAAAAATAAAAATCAAAAACATCACTAAAGAAGCAAAAAGACATATATAAAAACTGCTAACCACAGAAGAGATACCAAAAGTAATGCTTTTGCTAAAAATTACATAGAGTGCATAAAAAAGAGCACCTATTAAAGAAAGCACTACTCCAAAATAATCCAAGGTTAAGTCTTTGGGGATTTGTAAAATAAAAACCAAGCCTACAAAACAAAGAATAAGACATAAAATTGTCATAGCTTTTAAGCTGTCTTTTAGAAAAAAGATAGCAATAAGTGCGACGATAATGGGGTAAATATGGTAAATTAAAACCCCCAAAGAAGCAGGAATAAAACGAAGAGATTCTAAATATGCTCCAGCTTGCACCACATATAATATCCCTCCAAGTATAAAAAAATGCCACAGCTTTATTTTGGGAAGTTTTAGAGGTATTTTTTTAAATTTTATCCAAGTTAAGAATAATAAAGCACTAAAGAAAAATCTAAAAAAGAGGATAAAATCACTCCCAAAGCCATTTTTTTGTGCAAGAACAGTCCATATAGGCATAATACCATATGCAATACTTGCACTACTTATCCATAAAGCACCTATTTGCTCATTTTGAAGTTTCATAGACAACCTAGGTAAATACAAAATTTTGTAGTAGAATACCGCATTAGAGTTTTAAAAGCAAGAAAATTTTTAATTTAGTAGTTTCAAGATAAAATGTATTTGTCTAATAGGCTTGAAAGTTCTTTTGGATTTGTATGAGAGGACTTTAATGGCAACTATAAGCACAAGCAAGCTGCTTTAAGTAAAGTTGGGTTAGTGGGTGTTGTTATGGAGGCAAAAGAAAAGATTTTTGCTTCTGATTTTATCAAGAAATATTATTGCAATTATGCTTCTAGTAATCTTGAAAAATTTGCGTCTTTTTATGGAAAAAATATTGAAGAAATAGGGGGGGGGGGATAATTATATTCTAACCACACAAAAGCCTCTTTATAGAATCTTTAGAAATGTCACTAAAGAAGAATATCTACAAAGCACAAGAGAGCTTTAAAATATTGGTTTTCATGCTGATATTTTGGAGATGTTTGCCTATGCTAGAAAAATTAAAGCAAAATATGAAGATTTTAAAGCTATTCATATAAGAAGTGGAGATGTTATTTATGATAAATATAGTAAGGCTAGATATAACCAACCAAGCATTTACAAAAGAGCATTAGTAAATGAAGTGGCTGTTGCTACAATAAAAGAACAATTACAGAAAGGTTATAAAATAATCTGTTTTGGCAATGATTTAAAAATGTGTGATACATTGAAAAAAGAAGCAAAGAAAAGCTTTATAAATGGGAAAGATTTATATATTGTTAGCGATTTTGTAGAAAAATTGCCAAAAGAATTTCAAAGTGGTATTTATAGAGCTTTATTTGAAATTTATCTAATGAGTCTTGCAAATATTCTTTGTTATTCGCAAGAATCTGGGTTTTCATCGTTGGCGACTATGATTGGAGAAGTTAGCGGAATTAGTCTTTATGAATTTTGCTCCAAAGACAAACAATATCAAATGTTAATGGAAACTACAAATAAAATTAAAGGAATTTCTTGTGAGCAAAAAGCCTATTCTAGTTTTTATGCTTATTATATTGGCAAAGAGCTAGGACTTAATAAAAAAATCTTATTATCATATATTCAAAGTGCAAAAGAGTTTGATGGGAACAATTTGTTATTTGTGCTAATAGAGATTTCTTGTTTTTTTAGACAGGATTTAGCACAATGTAATTTTATGTTGCAAGAAATTTTAGATAAACAAGAAAATGAGTTTTTAGAAGTGCTTTTTACATACATAGAGGGCAAAGGTTTTGTGCAAGGTGAGTTCTTTATGGATTATCTTAGAAATTATAATAGGGGATATTTAGCTATTAGTTATGTTGCATTGAAAATCGCACAAATTTTAGGCAATAGTATCTTAGAGCAAAAAATACTAAAAGAATTAAACAATAAAATAAATATTGCAAAACTAAAGAATAAAGAACAAAAACTAAAAGGTGCAGATTTTATCATCAAAAATAGTTTGTATTTTAAATTGGGAGAGTTGATGGCTTTAAACTTTACAAAAAAATTTGGTTATCTTAAGATTATAGTTCAGATACCATTAGTATTTGTAAGATATTATTTTGATGAGTTTAAAATAAAATCTTTTCCTAAAATTGTAAATTATAGCGATTATGAAATGGCAAAAAGATTATATAATCACCCTTATTATAGGCTTGGGTTTGCTCTAGTGCAAGCTTATAAAAATTTCTATAAAGGTGGTTTTATAGAATTTTATAAAGAAGTAAGAAAGATTTTAAGGGATTACAAAAGAACTTAATAAAGTTTGATGATAAAAATATTTGTATTTATTTAATGAATATTTTGGCTATTTTTGAGATAATGTTTTATGTTTATAAAATCAATTTTATTTTTGAATAAAAATATTTTGTATTTTGGTTGATTCTTTTGTTGGGGGACTATGGGAGAGTGTGAAATCCCTTACAAGCTCGACACTTTGCATAAGTGGCGGATGGCTTGTATCCCCCTAAAAGAAAAATTATAGCCAAAAACTCTTAATCTTGTTGGCTTGTTTCTACTTGTAACTATAATTTTAATTTTGTGTGGTTATATATTTAAAAATATTCCCATTCGGAATAATTATTGCTTATAATCATAGTGTAAATAAATTTTTTATAAAGGAGCAAGTATGGTTAAAAGTTTAATCAGTGTTGCGGTTGCTAGTGTTTTAAGTTGTAGCATTGCTTTTGCTAGTGATAACGCATCAATAGAGGGGAAAGAAAAAATTACTCGCAATGGTGTTAGTATTTATTTAGAGCCAAATTCTGCAAATAAACAAAAATATCTTAGTGGAGAATTTGATAAATCTTTAGAGACGATGAAAAAAGCTTATGAAGCTAATAAAAACAATAAAGCAATGAGAGCTTCTGCTCCTCCTGTAACTCAAGTATTAGTTCTTGATGTTTGTTCTACAAAATATGGTGGTTGTGAATACATAGATGACAATCAAAGAGAAACGAAATATGATCACGATGGTGCAATGTTTCAAGTAAGAACAGGAGTTGTAGGCTATGGCGGTGGTAGTTATGATAGAGCTAAATTTGCAGGAAATGAAGCAGTGCAGTTAAGATCAGATGGGGTAGATTTAAGCGGTGATAATATCATTGATGGTTGGGTGGATTTGTATGATATTTCTAAACCTGCTAATTCTAGCGGAACTTTTGAATTTTCTGCAAGATCAATTAATGCACCTGGTAATACAGTAAGCACAAGTATTTATATTAAATAAAGGATTATTATGACAATCAATAATTCTTATAATGTTTCTTACTCTCAAGTTAATAGGCTTGAGAGTAAAGAAAGCAATCAAACAACCAATAATGAAAAATCAGAATTTGATAAGATGATATGGGATTTATTTGAGCAAGGGAAAGGTGATGTTGCTCATATGGCTATGAATGCTCAACTTGTAGAATCAATAAAAGAAAACGCTAAACAAAATGGCATTAGCGTTACTTCTGTAAATTGGAATAGAGCTAATGCAAATTGGCGTGAAGATTTTAAAAATGCAGGAGAGCAAAAACAAAGTGAAATGGTAGCGGATTTAATTTCCACTTTGCAAGATCCCTATGCTATTCAAAAAGGATATTATATGGGACAAGCTGAAAGTGAAGCACATTTTCAAGCTACAAAAAATCAAGCTATTGATTATCTAAGCGAATTATTGCAAGATATAAAAGCTTGATTATCTTGCGTGTGGAGAGAAAACTCTCCACTCTGCAAGTATGCTTTTAAATCTGTTTATTTTATCTTTCTTATCTTGCCATTGCATTGTGGGTAGTTGCTCTTTTTTCTCTTTTTCATAAATCGCATTTATTGCCCTATATACTCCATTGGCTAATTCTTTTAAAAAATCATCTTTATTTGGACTTGTAAGGATTGTATGTTGATTAAAGCTATCCCCATAATATGCAGTAAAAAATCCTGTGCTTTTATCTGCACCTATTCTTGTGATTTTAACCATTTCGCTTAATGGTAAGTTTTCGCCCTCTCTTAAATAATAACAACCGCTAAAGATTGTAAAGCTTTTAAATTTGTTGTATTGTTTGATTAGCTCTCTTATAAAATCATCGCTCATTTTTTCGTTTTTATTCCCAAAATAAAGCCTTATATCTGTTATTTTCTTTCCCTTTTTACCTATGATTTCAGGCTCACTTACCCACAAATCGCTTTTAGTGTTAATTTTATCAATGGCAGGTTTAGAACTTTTTGATGAGGGTTGCTATATTTTCATAGTTTTTTGACGCAAAAATTTAAAAAAGCATCTTATATAATTTAAGTATTTAGTATGAAAATTTTATGTTAAGTAGAATTTGGTTTAAGTGTTTTTGGTGTATTTTTATTTGGTACAGTTTGGAATATATAAAATTTTATCCCCCTAAACCCCAACCCCCCACATCCTTTCATCTTCTTTAAAATTCCCCATCTTTATCCCCTAATTTCTTCTTTGTTTCCTTTCTCTTATTCATCTTTTTTCCTTTTCTCTCTTGTTTATCTTTCAATCTACTCTTATCAACTTTGTTTTTCTCTTTTTATCCTCATATTCTTTTATTCTTTTATCACCCTTTTTTTTCTTTATTTGCTTCTTCTATCTTTCTATCTTTCTATCTTTCTATCTTTCTATCTTTCTATCTTTCTATCTTTCTATCTTTCTATCTTTCTATCTTTCTATCTTTCTATCTTTCTATCTTTCTATGTCCCCCTTTCCTTTTCTCCTTTTTACTC
>NZ_NBIU01000034.1 GCF_003245365.1 Helicobacter valdiviensis | reverse complement strand
TATTTTTTAAGATTTTATGAATTATAAAATTATTATTTTTATATTCTAAATTTTATTTAATAATATTTATATTTGCTAAGGTAAGTATCCTTTTAATTTAAAGAGTTCTTTTATAGATTGCTTCAGTTCTAAAGAGCTTCGCAATGACATTCTGTTCTTTCACTGCAAACAAATTAAAGCAAAGTGTGACAGTCTAAAAAAGAATAATCTATATAAAAGTAAATTCTTAGATTGCTATGAGCTCTACGAACTCTTATAATGACAAGAAATGCCTTAAAGATAAATCTAAAATTACTATAGCAATTACATCACCTCGCAGTGATGATAGAGGGCGATAGATTACCACAAATCTAAAAGCTCTTAGTAATAAAAGGGGTTACAAATAAAGATAGCTGTCTTTGCTGGTGATTTGGATTATAGCTTATTTATCCACATCCAAAATGATAATAAATTTGCCACCTTAGATGACAAATTTATTAATAAAAATACTTTTTAGGGAGTTAAAATGTTGTAAAGAGGAATTATCCAATCCCTCCTTAAATTCTTAATATGCTTTAGGCACACATTTCCATTCTACTTCTTTTGCTATCAGTTCACCATTATTAGGTAATCCTATTTTTGGATTAATAGCTTGGGAATTGTTTTGATTATAAGCATTATAACCTCCATAAGGAACTGCTTCTACTTTCACAAATTTACCTACTGTCAAATCTTTAAAACTACCATAAATATCTTGCCCAAACGCCCCGCAATCATCTCCTTTAATCTCTGTATAAGGAAGAATTTTAATCACAAGCTCTTGCCCATTTGGAGAAGCTAAAGTAATGCTTTTATTTTTATCATCTACTTTGGAGATTTGCCCATGCACATCAAAATCATAACCTGCCATAGCCACACTACTCATCATTGCACCTGCTACAAATACACTTGCCAAAACCTTTAAACTTTTCATTTTTCATCCTTTGTGTTAGTTTGATAAGCTTTTGCTTATCTTGTGAGAGAATTATAAAATGATTTTATGAAGATTGTATGAAGATTTTGCCAAATATCTATCAAGAGGCTTCAATATATCTTTTAATCTCCTCTTTTATCTCATTTTTTATAACAAGCTCTAGCGATAAAATAGACAAAGGAAGCCCAAATTCTTCTAACTTCACAGCGTCTTTTGGTGTTACAAGCAAAGAGGTGGCATTTACTTTTTGATATTCTTCTAAAATTTTTTCTCTAGGAAAATAACTGTGATCTTTTAAGCTCATCTTACCCACAACACTTGGCAAATACTCTTCTAATCTTGAAGGATTAGCAATAGCAGTTAAGAGAAACATTCTTTCTGTTTTATTTAGCACTTTTACTTCTCTTTTGTAATCCTCTCCCTCTCTTGCTAAAATATCTGCTTCTTTGTAAGCACTTTTAAGCTCTCTATAACCCCCACTTGGCACACAAAAACTAAAATAAGGCTCCAATTTTGGCTTTAAAATAATATTTAACTTTTTGAAATTAAACCTAAATCCATCATCTAAAAATACCGCTTTTGCCCCCATTTCTTTTGCCTTAAAAATTGCTTCTCTTCTTTTTTTGCATACAATCACAGAAGCTTTTGGCAATGCTTTTGCAATCATTAATGCTTCATCTCCTGCATTTAATACATCTTCTTTAATCTCACCCTTTATGCTAACGATTTTTAAACCTCTGCTCTTGCGTCCATAACCTCTTAAAATCACACATACATCTTCATAATCTTTAGCAATTTCTATAATAAAAGGACTCTTTCCACTTCCTCCTAAAACTAAATTTCCAACACTCACAATAGGCAATCCAAAATCTTCACATATGGTTAGCTTTCGCTTTAAAGTTGCAATAATTGCATAAATAAAACTAATAGGCAATAGGCAGATTGCTAAAATCTTTTGCAATGTGCTAGGTGCATAAAAATATCTCTCAATAGTTCGCAAAAAACTATCCTCTCTTTCTAATAATATTTTTGATTGTATCAATCACATATTCTAAATCTTCCTCTTTCATTGCACTATAAATAGGCAAACTCAAAATCTGCTGATAATTTTTAAGAGCAATAGGAAAATCATTCACTTTTAACTTATATTTACTCTTATAATAGCTTAATAAATGCAAAGGCACAAAATGCAATCCAGTTTCTATGCCCTCATTTTTCATCTCTTTGGCAAAATCATCACGATTTTTTTCCACTTTAATGATAAAATGACAATAAATATGCTCATTTCTAACAATAGGAGGGCTAATATGAGGAATGGATTTTAGCTCCTTGTGATAAAACTCTGCTAAACTTTTACGCTTAGTTACAATATAATCCATTCTATCTAGCTGACTAGCACAAAGTGCAACATCTAACATACTAAGATTATATTTGTTTCCAAGCCCTACAACATCATAAAGATACTGCGGACGCACACTCGTAACTTTCTCACTCACAATTCCATGATAACGCAACAAAATTGCTCTTTTGGCTAGTTCCTCATCACTTGTTGCTAAAAATCCAGCTTGAGCCACAGGCATCGGAGAATCCAAAACCACGCTAAAAATAGACGCATAAATCTCCTTATTACTTCCTATTCTTTTTCCTTTATAGCTAAGCCCCAACGCCATCGTAGCATCTTCAATAATTTTAAGTTGATGACTTTTGGCAAGTTCTAAAAAAGGCTCCAACTCGCATGCCTGTCCAGCGGTATGGCTTAGAATAATTGCACGCAACTTTTTACTAGGATTTGCTTCAATAGCCTCTTTGCATTTTTGCAAAGATAGCATAAAAGTATCCTCATCAATATCCACAAAAATAGGTTCTGCATCAAAATGGCGTATCATCTGCGGAAACATAGGATGACAATTTACCGAACAAATGATTTTATCGCCTCTTTTCAAATCCATTGCAAATAAACAAAGATGAAAAGCTGAAGTCCCACTATTAGTAGAAATAGCATGATCTATTCCTATATACTTTTTAAAACTTTCTTCAAATTGAGGCACTAAATTATAGCTTGGATGTTCTAAAACTTTATGGATTGCTTCTTGCTCAACCTCTGTAATATCGGGTATAAAATAGGGAATATTTCGCATTAAATTCCTTTAAAATCTTGCTATAAGTGGCATTTCTTGTTTAAAACTCATCTTTTGCATACGCATTTTAACAAATTCTAGTGCTTCTTTAGAACAACCCTTTTTCAAAATTTCCTCATCTTCTAAACCTTTTTCTAAAAAAGTCATAATTGTATCAAGCTCCAAATAAGAATATCCAAGCTCTGCTTCATCGCTTTGCCCCTCATACAAATCTGCACTTGGTGCCTTTTGCATAATACTTTGTGGCACTTCTAAATGGGTAGCTATAGAATAAATTTCACTTTTATAAAGATTTCCAATAGGATTGATAGCACTCGCTAAATCCCCATAAATAGTGCCATAACCCAACTTTAACTCACTTTTATTACTTGTGCCAATTACTAAAGCAGAATTTGCAAAAGAATAATCATAAAGACAAATCATTCTAAGTCTTGCACTTAAATTTCCTATACGCATTAGCGAAGTTTTAGGAATTTCCAAAGTATTTATAAAGGATTTTTGCATATTTTCTAAAGGAATGATAGTATGAGAAATTTTAAATTGATGGCATAGTTCTAGTGCATCTTCTATACTGCTTTTAGAAGAACTAAAAGATGGCATCAAAAGTGTATGGGTAGAGTTAGGAAAAGCCCTCTTGCATAAAAGTGCCACCACAGCAGAATCAATCCCTCCACTAAGCCCTAATACAACAGATGAAAATCCTCTTTTTGTAACCTCATCGTATAAAAATCCAGTAAGCTTAGAGATTAAATCCAAATAATCTTTGCAAAACATTTTCTACCTTAATCAAAATTCTAAGAATTATACCAAAAATCATTCCGTTTTTGTTATGTCAATGCTTATAAAATGAGGGAATAGTAAGAAGTCTAGCCAATAAAAATTAGATAAGTAAAATAATAGTTATTTAAGCACTCTTAAGAGCACTTAAACATAAAAAGAAATTATTTTCTAATTTCTTTAATTCTAGCAGATTTTCCGCTTCTTCCGCGTAAATAATAAAGTTTAGCTCTACGAACACGGCCTACTTTTAGAACTTTAATGCTTTCAATGCTTTCAGAATAGATTGGGAAAATTCTCTCAACCCCAACACCATTTGCACCAATTTTTCTAATTGTGAAAGTTTTACCTGTGCCAACGCCTCTTACAGAGATACAAACACCTTCAAAATTTTGAATTCTTGTTTTATCGCCCTCAGAAATTCTAATACCTATTTTTAGAGTATCCCCTGCTTTAAAACTTGGTATCTCTTTGCCAGAAATTTGTGCATCTTCAAAATGCTGAATATACTTATTTCTCATTTGTTTAACCTTTTAGTTAGATAGAGGTCGGGTCTATGAAACTTAGTCTTTGCCTCTGCTACCTGTTTTTTAAAGTCGCAGATTATAGCGTGATTACCCTTTGAATATACTGAAGGCACAAAAAGTCCTTTAAATTCATAAGGTTTTACAAAATTAGGTGCCTCCAGCAAAGAATCTTCATAACTTTCGCCTTTTAGCGACTCCATATTCCCTAAAACTCCCGTTAAATTCCTAGAGATACTATCACACAAACAAAGTGCGGCTAACTCTCCACCTGTCATCACAAAGTCCCCTATGCTAAATACTTCATTAGCATACAATTCAATAAGGCGTTCATCAAAACCCTCATAACGCCCACAAACAAAAATAATATTTTTCTTCAAAGATA
The DNA here is from genome assembly GCF_003245365.1 of Helicobacter valdiviensis. GTDB lineage: Bacteria > Campylobacterota > Campylobacteria > Campylobacterales > Helicobacteraceae > Helicobacter_D > Helicobacter_D valdiviensis. The sequence goes on along the minus strand of NZ_NBIU01000034.1, from coordinate 14,325 downwards.
AACGCTTAGAATCTTTACAATTAAATTGCTTTGCACAAGGAGTTAAAAAAATGATATGGCTTTGTGGCTCTTTGTGCAACAAAAACTCCAAACAATCACTAATACTTTGTGGCTCTAGCAATAAACCAGCACCACCACCCACTTGATAATCATCTACTTTAGAATATTTATTTTTACTAAATGTGCGTGGATTGATAAAAGAAACCTCAATAAGTCCTTTTATAATAGCTTTATGCAATATAGAATCTTTAAAATAAAAGCTTACTAAATCTGGAAATAGCGTTACAAAGGTAAATTTCATCAACTATTCTCTAAAATATCTTTGCAAAAACGCGTATGGATTTCTTTTAGCCCTTCTTTTTCTAAAACTTCTATAATAAAACGCTCCAAAAAAGGTATCATAAAAAATTTTGGCATTTTCAATGCTTGCAACTCTTTAGAAGTGCCAACTTTCAAAAAATCGCTCGATCCCATCCGCTCAATATCTTCTACAACACCCAAAACCTTACTTTCTTCAATCACTCTAGCACCTATTAACTCAAACCAAAAGAACTCGCCCTCCTCTAGCTTGCAAGTTTCTTTGGTTTTATTTTGCGTGCTATAAAGAATACAGTTTGTAAGTTTTTTTGCATCATTTTGCGTATCTACTCCTACAAATTTTACCAAAGCTCGCTTAATATTGTAGGTTTCTACTTGAAGTTCTTCGCCCTTTTGGGTGTAATAAACTTCATTTTTTTGGATACTTTCTGGGAAATCACTCATTAAATGGAGTAATAACTCCCCTTTTAATCCAACGCTACGACCAATCTTAGCTACACTTACCCAATTTTTAGGGATATTATATCTCATAAGGTTTTACAACCACCCGATAAGTGCTACCATCTTTTGCCTTAACACCAGAAATTAAAGTTTTCAAAGAGCCTATCATCTTACCATCTTTACCGATAAGACGCCCTATATCCTGCGTAGATGAATAAATCTGTATTTCATAAAAATTCACATCAAGTTGCACCTTATTTACTTGGATCATTTCTGGATCTAGTGCAATCTTTTTGACATACTTTTCTATAAAAATCTCTACCATTATTTTGTGATTGCTTTAACCCTTTCACTCATTTTAGCACCTACGCTTGTCCAATACTTCAATCTTTCTGCATCAAACTTTACTATTGAAGGCTCTGCTAAAGGATTATAAAAACCAATAGACTCAATCCAACCACCATCTCTTTTCTTTCTACTATCCGTTACTACAATTCTATAAAAAGGCTTTTTCTTGCGTCCCATTTTTGTTAGGCGAATAACAGTTGCCATAAAAACTCCTAAGATTAAATTTAATTCACAGAAATAAATCTGTCTAAAAAAGAGATTATTATATCTTCTTTAGACAAATTTATCCAACAAAGGGGCTTACATTTTAAGCTGTCCCATTCTAGCCTCTTTCATAAGCCCCATTAAATCTCCCATACCGCCTTTATTAGAAAATCTTTTTGCCATTTTAGCTGCATTTTCAAATTGCTTTAAAAAGCGATTAACATCACTCACATCAAGCCCCGCTCCCATTGCAATTCTCTTTTTACGGCTTCCATTTAAAAGACTTGGCTCTTCCCTTTCTTTAGGTGTCATAGAAGATACCATAGCTCTTATTTGCTTGATTTCTTTAGAATTATCCAAATCCACATCTTTTAATGCACCTGCCATATTAGACAAACCTGGTATCATAGACATAATAGACTGCATAGAGCCAATTTTTTTTAGATTATCTAATTGTGCAATAAAATCATTAAGCGTAAATTTTCCTTTTTTAATTTTTTTAGAGAGATCTTTGGCTTCTTTATCAGAAATTACCGCAGCGGTTTTCTCTGCTAGTGAGTGTATATCTCCTGCCCCCATAAGTCTTCCAACTACACGATCAGGCAAGAAAACTTCTAAATCTGGTATTTTTTCTCCTACGCCTATAAAACGCAATGGAATACCAATTTGATGTGCGATAGACAGGGCAATCCCCCCTTTGCTATCTCCATCAAACTTACTCAAAATCACACCATCTAAATGGATTTGCTCATGGAAAGTTTGTGCACTTTTTACGCCATCTTGACCGCTTAAGCTATCTACTACATAAAAAACTTCATTAGGATTTACACTACTTTTTATATCTTTTAATTCATTCATAAGTGCTTCATCAATAGCGAGCCTTCCTGCACTATCTATCAAAAGCACATCATACAATCCACTAATAGCAAGTTCTTTAGCCTCTTTTGCGATTTGCATAGGAGTTGCATTTTCTTTATGGTAAAAATCTACTCCTACCTGCAAACTTAACTGGCGTAATTGCTCCACCGCTGCCAATCTTTGCAAATCACAAGCAGCAAGTAAAACTTTCTTTTGCTTACCTTTTAAATAATAAGCTAATTTAGCAGTTGTTGTGGTTTTACCACTCCCTTGCAAACCTGCCATCAAAATAACTGTAGGAGGCTTTGGAGCAAAGATAAAGCCATAATTCCCCGAAATCTCTAAAATAGAATGCAAGGATTCTTTTAGAGCTTGCAAAAAGCTTTCTTTTCCAATGCCTGCTAATTTTGTTTTTTGCTCCACAGAAGATAAAAGCTCTTTTAAAACCTTATAATGCACATCAGATTTTAAAAGAGACTTCTTAAGCTCATCTAAGGCTCTTTTTAACGCCTTTTCATCATCTTGAAAGCGTATTTTACTAATAACACTTTGAAAACTTTCTGTAATACTACCAAACAAAATCTATTCCTTACATCTTCTTTAAAATTTTACTTTTTGCAATAAAATTTGCAATTTTAAAATATTGGAGCTTTAATCGTTATAAAAACAATAATTTTCTTTTTATTTTACCATAAATTTTGGATTATTATTGGATAATTTTTATTGACAAAGAAAAATAATTTTAGTAGCATTCAAATTTATAATGATTCTTGACTTAAAATTTTTAAGGCAGAAAGGAGATATTTATGCATTTTAAAGAAATCTTAAAAGAAAATAATCTAAAAGTTACACCACAAAGAATGGCAATTTTAAAAGAAATTGAAAAAAATGGGCATATTAGTATTGAAGAAATTTATGAAAATATTAAAGAAAATCACCCCTCTATGTCTTTAGCTACTATTTATAAAAACCTAACTTCTATGCAAGAAGCCAAAATCATAGATGAAGTGAAACTTCCCAACCAAAAACAACGCTATGAACTTATTAAACAACCCCATATCCATTTAGTATGCGAGAGTTGTGGTGATATTAAAGATATTCATCTAGATAAAGCCATTAAAGATTTAAAAGAAAATTGCGAGAGAGAAACAAATTATAAAATCCAAGATAGTTCCATTGCGCTTCTTGGGATTTGCCCAAATTGCAAAGCCTAAGTTTAGGCTTTAGCTATTAATTACGCTTGAGCTGATTTACAGTTTGTAGCATAGAATCTGCTGTTTGAATAGATTTGGAATTTGCCTCATAAGCTCTTTGCCCTACAATCAAATCTGTCATTTCTTCTACTAATTTTACATTGCTTGTTTCAATAAAACCTTGTCTTAATTGTCCAAAACCATTTAAACCTGGTGTTCCCACAATTGGATCTCCTGAAGCATTTGTATTAAGATAAAGATTATCTCCCAATGCATGCAAACCGCCTGGATTAATGAAATTTACAATTTCAATTTGCCCTAGCTCTGTTGTATCATTCCCTTGCACTACGGTAACTGTGCCATCTGTTCCCACATTAAATTCTGTAAAATCATCTGGAACGGTAATATTTGGCACCAAAAGATAACCTTGAGAATTTACCACATTTCCTTCATCATCTCTTTTAAAAGATCCATCACGCGTATAAGCGATTGTCCCATCTGGCATTTCAATTTGAAAAAATCCATTACCTGTGATTGCAATATCAAAGTTATTTTCTGTTTCTTTAAAATTACCTTGACCAAAAAGCTTTTGCACTGAAGTTGGACGCACACCAAGCCCTACTTCAATTCCTGTTGGAGATAAAGTAGTCTCGCTTGTGCTAGAACCTGCATACTGTAATACTTGATGGAACAAATCTGCAAATTCTGCTCTTTCTTTTCTGTAACCAAAAGTATTTACATTAGAAATATTATTTGAAGTAACATCAATTTGTAATTGCTGTCCTAACATCCCTGTTGTTGCTGTATAAAGTGCTCTCATCATAGTTCAATCCTTTGTTATGCTTTTGCTGCTAATTTTGTAATTGCATCAGTATTTAGCTCATCCATATGGGTTTTAAGAACCTTAGAATAAGCCTCCACTAGCCTATTTGTTTCAATCAATCCGCTCATTTCATAAACAACATTGATATTACTTTTCTCCAAAAATCCCTGCCTTACAGAACCACTCTGCTCTAGCATTTCTCGTTCGTTTAAACGCTCTTTGGGATAAGTGTATAAATTATTTCCTATCTTTTTTAAATATTTTGGATTTTCAAAAGAAACCACTGCAAGGTTAGAAGTTAAAATTGTTTCGTTCATTTCTTCATTATTTAAAGAGCGATTGTAAATATTCCCATTTGTATCCACTTCTACTTGAAAACCATCTACAAATTCAATATATTGAGGTGCATCTGCATATTCTCTAGGTAAAACTGGAAAACCCTCTTTTGTAACAAGTCTTCCTTCTTCATTTAATATAAAAGAACCATCACGCGTATAAGCGACACCATCTGGAGTTTCCACCATAAAAAACGCATTCTCTCTTGAGAGTGCAAAATCAAAAGTATTATCTGTTTGCATCATTCCGCCTACACTTCTATCCGTATATTCCTCTACGATTTGGGGAACACGATTTAAAGAGCGGTTATAAAACTTTGCTGCTTCTTTGGTTTGATCATCAATAGGAAGAAAATCTTTATTTTGCTCATAGAGACGCAAAAAATCACCAATCACAACTTCATCGCGTTTAAATCCTGTTGTGTTGGCGTTTGCGATATTGTTTGAAATCACATCTAGGCGGTTAATCTGGGTTACCATACCACCTACGGAACTAAAATATCCACCTTGCATTTTTTACCTTTTGTATAATTTCTAAAAAGGTAAAAAGCAAAAGGTGTTCCAACTATTGCTTTATCCACTAAATACGACTAAGAAAGGCGTATATGTGCAAAAGAATCTTTAGCAAAAGTTACTTGAGGAGCAACTCTACAAATCTTAATCCCGCATTCATTAAAAACTTTTGCAGTATTTTTGCAAGCCATTTTTACAAGCACGACTTGGCAATCTTTAATAATCTCTCCTAAGACATCATGTTCTTTTTTGTGAGCGATTTGCTCCTCTTGGCTCATATCTTCATCTTTATGCGAACATCCCTTATTAGCGTGGATATTTGCCCTTGGATTCTCTCTAAGCTCTAATAAATCAATTTTTTTAAACATTCCCTCTCCTACTTGCTTAAAGATTGCAAAATAAGGAGTATGTCCTGTATTTTCAAATATTTTTAAATTTTCATCGTAAACTGGAACTGCTATTTTCATTCTTTTTCCTCATTAAAAAATTCAAATAAATCGGTTTGCTTTTCATTGTGCGTATAGTGTTCTTCTAAAATTTTAGAATCCACACCCAAAATAATAGCAAAATTATATTTTTCACAAGATAATTTCTCAAATAATTCTTCTTTGTTATAATAAAAACGCACATCTAAATAAGGCTTAAAAATCTCTTTATATTGATTAGGAACAAAAAAGAGCAAACGAGCCCATTTTGCATAAAGATTAAAATATGCCAAAAACTGCTCATATAGCTTCACATCTTCTGTGGAAATCAATACTTGATTTGTGCTTCCAAAAGTAGCCAAAAAACCTTTATTATCAATGTATAGGGGATTGAAATTTGAGAGCATTGCAATATTTTCTAATTTAATTTCTAGTGAATAATTTTCCACCAAACTCAAAACTTTGGCAAAACTTTGGATAAATAATCTTGGAATAGGGATTGTGTATTCTAAACTTTGTGTATGTCCATAGAGTATCTTCATACTAAACAAAGAATAAGAAATAAGCTTAAAAGAATATTCCTCCTCGCTTAATTTGATTTTATCTAAAATATGCACTTCTTTTACAATCTCATAAAGGCGTTCATTAGTATTTAAATAAAAAATATGACTACATTCACCTTTAATAACTTTTTGAATAAGTGTAATTAAAGAACCATTCACACAAGCATAATTTTTCTTATGCACTAAAATAGAATCTAAAATCTCATATTCATCAAGCTTTAAAGAGAAAAATAAAATATTATGTATCATAATATAGTGGCGTAAAATTCTCAAAAGAGAAAACTCTATGTCTTCTACACTAATCCATGCTACTTCTTCATCTTTCATAGCAAAATCACCACTAAAGAGAATCCCAAAAGCTCCCTTTTGTATCGCCTCTTGAATATCTTTCTCTTCCTTAGCTACAAAAAGTGTTCCCTCTCTAACTTCCAAAAGATCATCACAAATATTTGTAAAATAAGAAATACTAGGCTGATTTAGTAGCGTCCCATACGCAATCTCAACAATCTCATTTACACCCACTTCCATTGTTTTCTTTTTCACCAAATCTCCCTTATTTAGCTAATTTTAGAACCAACTTTTTTTGTTTTTTGTGGAATTATCAAAGACAATCCATCCTCATCCTTAGAAGCCAAAATCATTCCCTCACTTAGCTCTCCCATGAGCTTAGCAGGCTTTAGATTAGCCAAAACACATACTTGTTTGCCAATCAATTCTTCTTTTGTATAATAAGCCTTAATACCTGCTAAAATCTGTCTAGGACGCTCTTCTCCTAAATCTACTTTTAGCTTCAAAAGTTTATCGCTTTTTGCAATTTCTTCTACTTCTTTAATCTCCCCAACTCTTATTTGTGATTTGAAAAAATCATCAATATTGATAGGATTTTCAATCTCTAATTTAGGCAATTCTGCTTCTTTTTTCTTAGGAGCTTCTTCTTTTTTAGCTTCATTTGTCTTTGGAATTTCAAATTTTGGAAAAAGCATACCTTTTGGCTTTAATTCTATTTGTGTTAAGAGCATATCTTTACAAATAAATTCTAAATAACTTTTGCAATCTGCCTCTTTTCCAAACACCTCCAAAATCTCTTTTGCAGCCTTTGGCATAAAAGGACTTAACATAATAGCACCTTTGCATAGCACATTAGATACAAACAATAAAAGAGCACTTACTTCTTCAATTTTATTTTCTTTCATTAAATTCCAAGGCTCTTTTTTAGCAATGGTTGCATTTGCTAAAGTAAAAATCTTCCATAACTCTTCTAAATATTTATGAATCTGCAAAGTTTCTAAAAATCCTTCTAGTTCCTCAAAAATTCTTTGGATTTTTTCCCACTCCTGTGCAAATTCTTTTCTTAAAATTTCTTCCTTAATATTTAAATGGTATTTAAAATATTTCTCACCCATTCCCAAGAGTCTATTTAAAAGATTTCCTAAATCATTAGACAAATCCGCATTGATACGCTCAATCATAGCTTTTTGTGAAAAATCTCCATCTTGCCCAAAAGGAACTTCACGCAAAATAAAATACCTAAAAGCATCTTCCCCATAAGCCTCTACTACTTCTTTTGGATCTATTACATTGCCAATGCTCTTACTCATCTTTTGCCCATCTTTAGTCCACCATCCATGCACTCCAATATGCTTTGGTAAAGGCATACCAAGACTCATCAAAAACGCAGGCCAATAGATTGCATGGAAACGCAAAATATCTTTACCTACGATATGATAGTTTGCAGGCCAAAAATCCTTATACGCTACTTTTTGTTCGTTTTCATAACCTGTAGCACTTAGATAATTCATCAAAGCATCTAGCCAAACATACATCACATGCTTTGCATTTGCTCCATCTTGTTCTATTAGTTGTCTAGGTAGCTTCACCCCCCAATCAAAGCTTGTGCGTGTAATAGAAAGATCGCTTAATCCTGCTTTTACAAAATTAATCACTTCATTTCTTTTATTTTTTGGCAAAATACAATCAGCATTCTCCTCATACCACCGCAAAAGCTTATCTTCATAAGCACTAAGCCTAAAAAAATAACTCTCTTCTTTTAAAAGTGTCGTTTCTTTTTTGCAATCTGGACAGCATTTATCATTAACTAATTGCGAAGGAGTGAAAAATGCCTCACATGAGATACAATAATTTCCCTCATACTCACTTTTGTAAATATCTCCTTTTTCATACATTTTTAAAAATGCTGCTTGCACGGATTTTATATGAAAATCATCTGTGGTACGGATAAAAATATCATAAGAAATTCCAAAACTGTCCCATAAATCCCTAAAACGCTTTGAAATCTCATCTACATATACTTTAGGCTCTTTTTGGTGTTTGCATGCTGATTGCTCTATCTTTTGTCCATGCTCATCACTTCCGGTTAAAAAATAAACTTCTTCCCCTTTTAATCGGTGGTATCTTGCAAGGGAATCTACAATAATTGTTGTATAAGCATGGCCAATATGAGGCACATCATTTACATAATAAATAGGTGTTGTAATATAAAATTTAGAATTCAAAGCTTCCTCCATTTCCTTTATTCATACTCAAATACACATCCTCCACATAACTAAGACGCAAAGGACATTCTAACATCTGCTCACATTGCATACAGCTAGAATATTGGTGCTTAATTTGACATTCTTGCAATTCTTGTGTTTTAAGAGCCAAATGAGAGTTGATTGCCTCTACACATTCATTTTGCAAATCACATTTACCATATTTTTTGCAAAAACCACAACTGCTTACATCATACTTTCTTTGGCATTCTTTAAGATCTTTTAAAATCTGTGTTAAATCAATGGTTTCTTGCATATTCTATCTCTTCTTTACTGCCAAAAAAACAAGGGGTTGTATCATGCAAATGTTCTACTTGCAAATCCAATAGCCTTTTTTTACCATCTATAGCCTCTCCACCTGCTCTTTCATAAATAAATGCAAAAGGAAATACCTCAAAAAGCTTTCTTAATTTACCCTTAGGAGCATCTTGTGTGCTAGGGTAAGAGAAAAGCCCTCCACCTTTTACCAAAATATGATGCAAATCTGGAACCATTCCACCACTATAACGCAAACGATAGCCTTTATTAAAAAGACTTTCTATTAATTCCTTATGGGATTTGCTCCAATTTGCTTGTGTGCCACCTGTAGCGTTCAACTTACCTTTTTCTTTTAATAATAAAGTTTTTTGCAAGGCAAAATCTTTGCCATTAAAGACATAATAATCCACACCCTCTTTAAGCACACTTGCAAAACCTAGCCCAATTACCATTCCATACACTACATAAGCAGCACCTACTAAATTTTGAGGTAAAAAATCTCCCTTATAAATCCCAAAAATACTCCCTACGCTTAAATTTGCCCCCATCAAAGAAGAACCATCTAATGGATCATAAGCAATACTATAAATCCCATCTTTATGAAGCTCTATTGCATTTTCTTGTTCTTCTGAACATATTTGTTTAATACATTTTACTTCTTTAAAAATCTCTTGCAAAATTAAATCCGCTCTAATATCTGCTTCTAATTGCAAATCTCCTGTTTGATTCTTGCTTGTAGCATATTCACCCATACTAGTTTTTAAAACCTCATAAATAGGCAAGGTAGCACGCTTAAAAGCGGATAATATTTCTTCTAATTCTTGCTTTATCATTATTTAAAAAACTCCATTACATAGTTTGCATTCTTTTTAATTAATTCTACTTAATACTTAAATACTTTTGCATTATAGCTTAAAAAAATTTTTTTATGGCTTATTAACGCTATTTTTTATCGCTTTTTTGATAAAATAAGTTATATTTTTACTTTTTAAAAAGGATTTATATGTTAGTAGCACCCAGTATTCTTTCTGCAGATTTTGGAAAACTACAAGAAGAGGTTACCCAAATTTGCCAAGCAGGTTGTGATTTAATCCATATTGATATTATGGATGGACATTTTGTGCCTAATCTTACTTTTGGAACGCCTGTGTTAAATTCTATAGAAAAATATGCTACAAAACCTTTTGATATTCATCTAATGGTAGAAAATAATTCCTTTTTTGTAGATTTATTTGCACCCTTTAAACCCAAATTTATCTCTTTTCACATTGAAGAAGAAAAACACGCAAATCGCCTTGCACAAAAAATCCGCTCTTATGGAATCTCTCCAGCAATCGCTATTAATCCTCATAGCGATTTAAACACACTCACTTATCTTTTAGAATATATTGATATGGTTCTTATTATGAGTGTAAATCCAGGTTTTGGAGGTCAAACATTTATCCCAAATACTTTAGAAAAAATCAAAACTCTAAAGCAAATGTGCCAAAAAATCAATCCAAACTGCCTCATAGAAGTAGATGGGGGGGTTTGCAAAGATAATATCACCGCTCTTAAAGAATGTGGGGTAGATATTGCAGTAGCAGGAAGCTATATTTTTAGCGGAGATTATAAAGAGAGAATTGCCTCTTTAAAAAATTGCTAAAAATTATGCAATTTTTATAAACTTCATAAAAAATTCACATTTTTGTATTAAAATTCTAGCCTAAATTTTTATTACAAAGGACGCAAAATGACAAAAACATTTCGCAATATTCACATCTATCTTAGTTTATTCTTCCTACCTGTTGCACTCATTTACGCAATTACTGGGATTCTCTATATTAGTGGATTTGATCAAGATAGTGGAGCAACGATTAATACCTACACACATAAAATCTCCTCTAACACCCAAAATATCAATGAAGCAGATATTTTAACAAGCTATTTAAAAGAGAACAATATAGCTCTCCCAAAAGCTACAGAACCTAAAATTGACAAAAAAAGTGGTGCTTTAAGTATGGGAAGCACACATTATTTAGCAAGCATTAAAAAAGGAGAAATTTCCAATAACGAGATTACTTATAATATTACTACAAAAGAGCGATCGTTTATTGGGGATTTGATTATGCTACACAAATCAAAAGGTGCTTGGTATTTTAATATTCTTGCAATTGGTTTTGGGATTACTCTAATCTTGCTTTATATGAGCGGACTTATGATTACACTCTTTGCCAATAAGAAAAAAAGGGGAATTCAATATGCCACTATTCTAGCAGGATTTATTGCAACCATTATTTTAGGATGTATGAGTGTTCTATAAGCCAATCTTCTCAATAAAAGCTTAACCATCCATTACTATTGCAAGACTTACACAAGGTAAGTCTTGCAATCTCTTCTTGTTTGTCTAGGAGAAGTGCGTATAAATAATCTCTACTAGCATTTACAAATGCCATACTAGAAACTCCAAATCATCATTGCAAAAGCTTTAATTTATGATAATCCTTTTTTATTACTGCAAAGAAATTCAATTCGCATAACAATCTAAAAAATGCCTACATTTCTAGATTATTCTTTTTAAATTTGCACAACACTGTGTTTGTAGATAAACTATGCTTACTTTGCTGCTTTATTTCCTGTAACGACAGCTAAGTCTCTAACATACTCTTTTATAGCTTTCTTTGCTCTAAAGGTTTTCACAATTTACCCACCTTATCTGTTATCACAAAATGCGATTTTACAAAATATTTTATTTATCATTGCAAGCAAAGCACAATAGTGCATACAATCTTTATAGGATATAAGGCACCACAAGAAAAAAGATATGGAAGTCTATACGGCAATAAAGGCTAAACCTATTTCCCTTTCTTCTTTATAAATAATGCTTTCTTCTTTTGTCAGACTTTTTATATAATCTCTTATCAAATCCATACTAGCTTTGCCCCCATGCACTCTAATGGCAAACTCTGCATCTAAAATCGCCTTTTCTACACTGCTTGTTTTTGTGATTGTGGAAGCTTTGTAAAGAAAAGGGGGAGCTTGCATTCCTAACTCTTCTAGCCAAGAAAGCACATTAGGAAGCCCCACGGGCAATTCTAAATTCAATCCATGCTCTTTTAAGATTCCCTCTAAAAAGCTTGATTTTCTAACTCTTCCCCAGCCTACATAACACAAACCTACAGTGCAACTGCTTAAAGCTTTTATGAAATTTTCTTTATTGTTTAATGCAGGACTCATAGAGGCAAAGACATAATCAAAAGCATGCTTTATCTCATAATCTTCCCAAGTGCCAACCCTAGTTTTTATATTTAAAAAACCCATGCTTTTAGCATCTTCTTGTAAAATTTCTATCATCATAGGAGAAATATCAAGCCCCAATATTTCCCTAGCTTCCTTTGCAAGTTCTAGTGAAAATCTTCCATTTCCACAACCAATATCAAGTATTGTTTTATTTTTAAAATCCACTCCACAATCTCTAAAAAATTGCAAAATTTCTAAATTATCCTTTTGACCTTCTTGATAGCGAGGAAAATCTTTTGCTTTTAAATTCCAAGCCTGTCTTATCTCTTCCATACAAAATTCACCAAAATGCTAAAATTCATCTTTAATATCAAAAAACTGCTCATCTTTTTTGCCTATCTTCCTTAATGGCATAAAATAAGCTCCAAGAATCCGATAAACCACTAATGCTACCAAAATAGGCATCACCACACCAATGGTTCTTATTCCTGCTAAAGATAGCAAAAAATCCACTACCACAATCACAATAACAGCAACAACACTTATAGGTATCATTCCATCAAGAACTGCTGTTTTATACTTCGATTTATAACGCGTTTTGCATTTTTTACACTCAATAATACCACCATCTAAAAAAGACTGAAATACTGATAAACTTTCACTTTTATCTACCTCCTCACCACACTCTACACATTTTTCAGTAAATGCCACTTTTTCTCCTTAACTTTTTCAATTTTTATATCTTATTTTAAATTTCTTAACCATTATAGCTAATACCAAGAAATAGCTACTTACTTATGTTTTTAAAGATAATAAATTAATTATGATTTTACCATAATTTTTAATACTTATACCCTCAAAAAAATCCCAAAAAACCTCTTATAGACTTATCCTAAGAGTTTCTTTTGAAACTCTCTTAGTCTTCTACAAATCTTCATTCTAACAATATTATTTTTAAAATGCTAAAATATAAATCTTATAACTTTATCTTAAAAATACAAAAATCATTACCTATACACTATACCTTTAAACAAACTCTTCTCTTATCATAAAACAAAGTAGCACTAAAGCCACTTGTAGTGTTAGGTTGATGTTTTAAAAGTCTAAATCTATTTACAAATTCAATGGTTCTTTTACTTAATGTATCATTTAATCCTACTCTACTAATATCATTATCTAAAGTTATTTCATTATAAAAAAAGCAAGTATCCACAAAAGGAATGCAATAACTATCTTTTTTAATTATTTTACTTTGTTCAAAACGAGCTTGTATAGCTCTTGCATAGGTAGAATTTTGATTATCATGTTTGTCGCCTAGTTTTTGGGTATTTAAATCTTTTTCCAACTCCTTTCCTTTTTTATCAATGATAACACCTACAAAAACCGGTTCTAATAGAGCATAACTAGCATCTGCTACATTAGCATAATCTAAAAATTTAGCGATTAAGTCTAATTTGGCTTCTTGTGTTTTAATGTTTTTAGGCATTTTTCTCCTTACTTAAAATTATCAAAATAACTACATGTGAATACTTCTTGATATTCAAAATTGAATCCAGCACCCTCATCACCTCTTAAAAATATACCATAATTTTTATAATTATATCTTATATATGAAGCAAAAGGATTGGGCATTTTTTTATATTTTTTATCATAAACTACTGTTATAACTCCACCATTTCGTTTCTCAGATTTAATTACATCTTTTATATCATAGTAAGTAAATGTTTCATTTAGTTTCTTATAATAAAAATATTCATAACCATCATCCTTAACTCGTTTTTCTACAGAAGGCTTTTTTTTTGTAAAATCGCTATACATTTCCCAATAAGCTTTATCATAAATTATTACTTTATTGTCTATATCTTTACACAACCTCTTAAACTCATAATATTGTGGATCCATATATTGATAAGAACAACCACCTTTAAAAAATAATAAAAGATATACAGGCCAAAGATATAAAGAAAGCTCTTTAAATATTGTTTTAAATTTTATAGTTTTTGTTTTGTTTTTTATTCTATAAAAGATTTTAGCACTAAAATATAAAATGGTAGAAAATATAAAAATAAAAAAGAAAAATATAAAAATTAATATTAAAAGATTAACAAAGAATTCTAGCATTTATTGAACTCTCTCAATATAAATTAAGGTATCATTAGGTTTATTGGTTTTTATCAAACATTGCATAACTAGCATCAGCTACATCTGCATAATCTTTGATTTCAACAAGAAGTTCTTTAGGACTCATTAATACCTTTCTAAATTATATTTTTCA
>NZ_NBIU01000033.1 GCF_003245365.1 Helicobacter valdiviensis | reverse complement strand
CTATGAAGTTCATTTTGAAAAAGGAAAGAATGGAGGAAATAATTATTTAAATTTAGATTATTCTAAAAATCCTTCTACAATTGCAGGATTATTACAAGGAAACAATAATAATGTATTTATTGTTAATCCTAGTGGGGTAATAGTAGAAAAAGGAGGAGTAATCAATGCTAATAGATTTGTGGCTTCTACTACTCCATTAGACAATAAAGATATAGAAGCTTTTAGAGCTTCTGATTCTGCCTCTTTCTCTCCTGTGTTTAAACCTAACAAACAAGGAGATATTATTAATAGAGGAAATATTAATGCTAATAAAGTCTTAATGATTGGGAATAATGTAAGAATAGATGGAGGAAGCATTAATGGAATGCATAACAAAGGAAGTAATTTAAAGAATCCTAGTGGAACAACAAATGAAGAATTGCATTTAGTTGGGAATAATGTGTTTATTAATGTAGAAAATATTAAATCTAATTCTGTGATTGCTAGTGCATATAAAAGTGGAGCATTACAACAAAGCACTACAAACTATGTTACTAATAAAGATGCAATTACTAATTTTAACTTTAGCACAAAAGATTATGAAAAAGTAGAGGGTAATAGCAATAATACTATTGGTAAAAGTGAGTTTAAAAAGTATGCGACTATGGGTAGTGCAGAAGATTGGATAAACTTTGCTAATGGATGGAATAATAATACAAATGGAATGCAAAATTTCTTTGATGAATATCAATTAGTTGATAATATTGATATGAATTTTGAGTCAGTAGATCCTGTGGGACTTTATTATGGCTGGAATGATCCTAAAAGTTCTCCTTTTAACAAAAATTTTAATGGCAATAGCTATACACTAAGTAATATGTTGATTAATGCAGGAGTAGGAGAGGCAACAGGATTATTTGGTTATGTATCAGGTGGAAAAATTAGCGATTTAAAAATAGAAGGATTGGAATTTAAATATAAAGATGGATTTTTGCCTGGTTCTATAGGGGGGTTTGCAGGTCGTATAGAGAATTCATCAATTGATTCTATTTTTTTGCAAAACATAGCAATTCAAGAAAGCATTAAAAGTGGCCAGCAAGCAGGTGGCTTTGCTGGGGAGATTTTTGGAACCAATTTAAAAAATATAACTTTGAATAAAGTAGGAAATATTAGCACAAATTATAGTGGTGGTTCTTATCAAGGTATTAATGGGACTTATGCGGGTGGCTTTGTAGGTTGGATTGCAACTTCAGAGGCAAATAATATTATTTTAAATGATTTGGGTAGTATTAGTGTAACAGCAACATCAGATGATGCGACCAATGCAGCAGGGGGATTTGCAGGTAGGATTGGTGATGATTATACATTTGGAATTCCAGAGGGAAATGTGAGTTTGGATAATATTATAATAAATGGCGACACTAATATTAAAACAAAGGGGGATATATGGTATTCTTTTGCAGGAGGTTTTGCGGGATTTGTTAGTGGTGGAAATGTGGTTATGAATGATATTTATGTTTATTTTAACAAAACAGCTGAAATAACCAGTGGAGGATGGGGAGGTATTTTGATAGGTTCTTTAGGGTTGCGTTGGAGTAATACTGCAGATAAAGAGGTTAATTTATCGTTATCTAATATTAATCTGTATTATAAAAATGATATGTTTAATAATAAAAACAATATAGCAACTACAGGAGGTTATGCAACTATCACAGGCGAAGAAAATATCAAATACTCTGGAATAACTTTTGGTGATTTCCAAACTGATGTAGAAAATTTCTTTAAAGAAGAAAATAGCAACCCACAAATCTATAAAAAAATAGATAGCAAGGGTAATACTTACTTTACTTTCATAGATGAAACAAATAATGGTAATGGTGGAGACAATGGCCTTAGCAATGTAACTTTAAGTGGTGATGATTTTGATTCTTCTATCATTAGTGGTATCCTAGATGAAGTTTTAGGTGGAAAATTACAAGTAGACATTAATAAACTCTTTATCTATAATAAGTCTTCAGGAAGTATTACTCTAAATACAGATTATCTACAAACATTAGGAGGAGAAGACTACCAACAAGCCATCTCTTTTTTAAAAGCATTCTATGGAGAAGATAGCTTAGGAGAATATTTAGCAGATTTAGAAGTTAAAGAATGGAAAGATTTACTAGATACTAATAATAAAATAGTAATCTCTAAAAATAAGTTTTTAGACTTTTTAAATAATAATCTACAAACTAAAATCAAACTCTTTGAAGAATGGAAAAGTAATTATGAACTTTATACTTCAGGACTTGCTACAGAAGAACAAATGAAAAACTTAGAGAGTTGGTTTAAAAACAATGAAGCAACTCTAAAAGACTATCAAGCTTTCTTAGATAATCCTATGCTAACAGATATTGGAGAACATAACTTTAAATTAGGAGATGGCTCTCTATCCTTTATCAATGGAAAAGGTTATAAAGACTTAAGCACTCCAATACAACAAGAAGGAGGAAGTGATCAAACTATAACTTCTCCTCTAAAAGACATCAATGCTTCTATGCTAGATAAACAACAAGTAGTCTTAATAAAACCAGCAGAAGAAGAAAAAGAAACACTAGATGAAGAAAAAGGAGTGTTAAACCAAAGAACTTGTGTAGTGAGTGAGAACTTTAAGACAAACAATCCTTGTATGGCACAAAGAATATAGAGGAAATTCGTATTCAAGATATCTAGCATATAGATTTATAAAATTTCAAGAGGCACGGACACTAAGTCCGCTAACCTCTTAAAATTTCATAAAAGCTAAAGCTATATACCGTAACTACTAGAATTTATTTAATTTCTTAGATAGCTAACTTTTTGAAACTCTTTAAAATTCTCATTTTATTTCTAACTGCTAAATTTTATTACATTGTCTTTGTGAGAGTTTGCAGAACTCGTGGTAATCTAAGTATTTACCTTTAAAGGTTATTCTTTTAGACTGCCACGCAAGTCGTTCCACTGCTTGCAGTGATGCTAGTGTTGAGTTAAGATTTTTTGCCAAAAGAAAGCAATAAACTAGGTAATAAAAATAGCGAAGAAGCTAGCATGCAAAGCATTACAAGAGTGGTTAAGAAGCCAAAATAAATGGTTGGGATAAAATTACTACTCATCATTGCACAAAACCCTACAACAATCATTAAGGTTGTGTAATAAATTGCACTGCCAATGGAGGCATGCGTTGCGATTATGGCATCTTGCAAGCTTTTATGTTTGATTTCCTCTCTAAATCTATGGATATAGTGGATGGCACTATCTACACCAATTCCAAGAGAGATTGCAGCGATGGTAACTCCCATTAAATCTAATGGGATTTTAGCTACCCCAATAATTCCAAAAATAATTCCAAGTGGAATAAGATTGCTAAAAAGTGCGATAAAAGAATAACGCAAATTCCTAAAAACTATCAAAAACACTAAAAAGATGACAAAAACCACAAGGCTTAAAGTATCTACTTGAGAGCTTATTAATGTTTGTAAAAGGTTATTATAAAGCACCATAGCACCATTTATTGTAAGGGTTACATTTTCATCTTTTAAAAGTAAGCTTAAATCTTTTTGCAAATCTTTAATAAAAGTATCACGGTGCAAAGTAGGGCTTGAATCGATTGTTCTTAAAACAAATCTAAGTTCATTGTTTTGTATATTGACATAAGGAGAGAATAGTTGTGATTTTAGGTTGTCGTTAGAATTTTGATATAAAAAAGGAATGATAAATTCACTACTATCTAGTTGTAGTTCGTTTGTAAGCTCTAGTAGGCTATTTAAACTTAAAATTGCACCTACATTGTCTAATTTTTCTAAGTGCTGGTGGATATTCTTTGCCACTCTTAATTTTTGGCTATCAAACCAATAGGCTTCATTTTGTGCAAGTTCTGTAAATTCCTCTTCAAACTCTGAAAGTTCTTCATCGCTAGCAGTTTCTTTTTGGGAGTTAAATTGAATAATGATTTCAAGAGGGATTGTGCCACCTAGATTTTTATCAATGACTAAAAGTCCTTGTTTGATGTCACTGTTATCTTTAAAATAATTCACAAAACTATTTTCAACTTTGAGATTTATAATGCCAACAATAGCAAAAATAATAATTAAAAAAGAGGTAAAATAAATTTTGCTTCTATGAAAAATTGCTATTTTTGCACAAGTTTTTAACCACAATACATTCCAAGAGGGCATATTTTTGGGGTAGCTTGGAAGTGGAAAAAGTGCATTAAAAGCACCAAAAACAATAAAAGTAGAAAGAAGAGAAATGCTAACCCCTATACTCATAATAATCCCAAGCTTAATAATGGGCTCTATATTTGAAAACACTAGACTTAAAAAACCAATAATTGTAGTTAAAACCGCATAAAAACTTGGCGAGGCTTTGCTTAATAAGGAGGCAAGAATTAGATTTTTGGGTTTTGCATTGGGGAATTTTTTAAGATTTTCCAAATAGGTTGTAAGCAAGTGGATAAGTAAAGACATATTAATGATTAGTAAAAGCGAAACATAATTTGAGGATACCACAGTAATTTCATAGCCAAAAAATGCAAAAATTCCACTGCTAATAACAAGAGTAGATAAGCATGCTAAAAAAGTAAGAATGATAAATCTATAAACCCTAAAGAAAAACCAAAGCATAATACATAAAATTAATGCTAGTGAGCTTCCATAGGTAATAATATCGGATTTCACATAGGCTATCATATCATTAGCAATCATACTCATACCACCAAGATAGAGCTTGTCTTGATATTTTAAATTTAGTGCCTTAATGGAGTTAATGGTTTGTTTTAAGATTTCTTGTTCTTGTGCTTTGTGTTTTTCTATTAGTTGGTTTAAAATTTCTTTTTGGGTTGTATCAAGGGCGAGTTTTTTTTGTTCTTTTAAGTCAAGAAGTGTCTTATTTTCTTGTAAATAGATTAAAATCCCTGCAATTTTTGAATCTAAGGAAAGCAGATTTTCCTTATAAAAAGGGTGGTTAGTGAGTTCTTTTTTAGCTGCATTTAAATCTACTTCTTTGCTAAGTAGAGTTGGATTTTTATCTAAAATTTCCTTAAGTTCTAAACCGGGAGAACTTTTTAAAAGAGGGACATTTAAGATATTTACAACTTGCTTGATTTTTGGCATTTCTTCCAAATCTTTAGTGATATTTTTTAGGGTTTTTAAAGAATTTTTAGAAAAAATATCCCCATCATTTGGAACAAATGCAAGAAGTAAAAAATCTTCACTTTTAAAATCTTTTGCAATTCTTTGATAGGTTTGTAAATCTTTATCATTTTCTAAAATAAAACTATCTGCACTCGCATCAATAGGGAGTTTTAGAGTATAAAAAGCAAAAACAACAAAACTAATAAAAAGAAACCCCAAAAAATAGAGGGGATGTTTTATGATTGCTAAAAATAAAAGGTATAAAAGATTATTTTTGCTTGGAGTCAAAAGTGATTTCATTTTGGAGTTTTTGGATTAAAGTTTGAAAATTGTTTTGTTTTAAAATATCTAGAAATTGGCTTCTATAAGTTTGTATAACACTAATCCCTAAAATATCTACATCATAGATTTTCCAATCATTATTGAGCTTGTGGAATTTGAAGATAATATAGTTTTCTTTGCCATCATAAATTAATGAGGTTTTTAAGTTGTAGCGGTTTTCTTTAATTAAATCTCCTCCTAAAACTAGCATTTTTTCATCTTTATAAAGACTTAATTTGCTTGTAAAGCTTTTTTTGAGATTTTCTTCAAAGACTTGATTGAATTGTAATTGCTCTTCTTGTGAAAGTTTTTTATATTCTTTGGATAAAGAAAGTTTTGCCATTAAAGGATAGTCAAAAATTTCATCAAAAAGCGCAAAAATTTCTTTAGAAATAGCTTCTTTGTCTTTAGAGTTTTGCAAAAGTGCTATTGTATTATCAATCCTTTTAGTCATTTCCGAATCAATTTTGTCAAAAGGCAGGGCAAAACTAAAGGTAAAAAGAGTTAAAAAAATAAGCAAAAAACGCATATTAATCCTTTGAGAGTGAATTTCTATTTTGCTCATAGCTATTACGCAAGAGAATATATGAGTCTAAACTATCATTCCTAAAAGTTTCAATAGTGTTTTTATGGATTGCGATGTAATTTAGCTCTTTATAAGTGTAAATCCCAGCAGAAGCCCAAAAGGGTTCTACATAACTTACAGGATAGGCAAAAGCATTGAGTGGCATTGTTAAAACATCTCTAAAGTTTTTAGGTCCCAAAAAAGGTAATACGATATGGAAGCCCCCATCTACCCCCCAAGTATTAAGCATAACTCCAAAATCTGATTCTTTTAAATAAAGTCCATTGGGAGTGGCAATATCTAGCACTCCACCAAGTCCAAAGGTAGAATTAAGCGCAAATCTTCCAAGCTCATCAAAAGCATTTTTTACTCTAAACTGTAATAAATGTGTAACAAAACGCAAAGGAGCACCTAGATTATCAAAAAAATTATTTACTCCCAGCCTAAGCCCTTTTGGAGTTATTTTATTATATACATTTAAAGTAGGGCTTAACACATAATCATATAAACCCCAATTGAATTTTGTCATTACTCTATTGTAGCTTTCAAAGGGATCGTTGATAACTTGTGTTTTGTATTCTTCTTCAAATTCTGTATAATCAATTTCTTGTGCATTTAACACAAAAAGACACAATAGAAGTGCCAATAAAAATTTCATTTTAAGCCTTTAATAAATCTAAAATTGTAGGTAAATAGTTATTATAACCTAGTTTTTCTTCAATTTCTTCACTTTTTCCATGAGGAATAAATTCATCTCTAAATTCAAAAGAATGCACCTTTGCTTTTAGGCAAGTTTCACTAACAAAAGCACAAAGACTTTCACCAACTCCTCCGATTTTTACGCTATC
Organism: Helicobacter valdiviensis; assembly: GCF_003245365.1. GTDB lineage: Bacteria > Campylobacterota > Campylobacteria > Campylobacterales > Helicobacteraceae > Helicobacter_D > Helicobacter_D valdiviensis. The sequence continues at coordinate 12,572 of NZ_NBIU01000033.1, read as the reverse complement.
ACTAAAGACAAACCAATAAGGATATTTTGCACCAATTTTAGCTAGGCTTTCTGTGTCTAGTGGCTTGATAAAGCGTAAGTCAATAATACCGCATTCTAAATTTGCAATTTCTTTTAAAGCATTTGCGCACTCATAAGCTTTACCAACTCCATTACCAAAACCAATAAGTAAAACTTTCTCTCCCTTTTTTAATTCTTCTAATTTTCCTAAACTAAAAGGGGTGGGAGTGAAAATTCCATCTTGAAGTTTAAAAGATTTTCTTGGGTATCTAAAAGCACAGGGACCTTCATTGAAGGAATTTGCAAAATAGATTGCTTCTTTTAGTGTCGCATTATCGCGTGGAGCAAAAATTGTAAAGTTTGGAATAGGCTTTAAGAAACTAATATCAAAAAGTCCTTGATGGGTTTCTCCATCTTCGCCTACAATTCCAGCTCTGTCAATGGCAAATTTTACGGGTGTTTTTAAAATACCTACATCATGAATGATTTGATCATATCCTCTTTGTAAAAAAGTAGAATAAATTGCTACATAGGGTTTAAAACCTTCTTTAGCTAAAGAGGAACTTTGTGTAACTGCGTGTTGTTCTGCAATAGCTACATCCCAAAAACGATCAGGTAGTTCTTTAATAAGCAAATCTAGTCCCGTTCCACTAGGCATAGCAGCGGTAATTCCTACAATTTTAGAATCTTCTTTGGCAAGTTCTAAAAGTGTATTTGCAAAAACCTGTGTAGGGGAGGGGGTGCTTGCTTTGGAGAGTGATTTTCCCATTTTCATATCAAAAGGACTTACTCCATGCCATTGCTCTAAATGTCCTTCAGCAGGGGAATAGCCTTTGCCTTTTAAGGTTTGGGCATGGATTACGATAGGTTTTTTAATATTTTTAGCAATTTTTAAAGCATTGATAATTTCTTTAATATTATGTCCATCAATAGGTCCAATATATTCTAATCCAAGCTCCTCAAAGAGCATTCCAGGCGTAATTAATTTTATAGATTCTTCAAAGCGTTTAGCTAAATAAGTTGCATTGGGTGCATTGCTTATGATATTGCTAAGCTTGTTTTTAATGCTTTGGACAAATTTTCCTGCGATGGCTTGTGAGAGGTATTTGCTAATTGCACCAATAGGTTCTGCAATACTCATTTCATTATCATTTAGGATAATCACCATAGGATATTTTCTATCACCTAATTCATTTAAGGCTTCATAAGCTAAACCCGCACTCATTGCCCCATCGCCGATTAAAACAACAGGCGTTTTTTCTTCTTTGTTTAAAGAAATTGCCTTAGCAACTCCAACTCCCAAAGAAATAGAAGTAGAACTATGTCCTGCGATAAAATAATCATGCTCGCTTTCTTCGGGTTTTGTGAAGCCACTAATTCCTCCACTTTGTCGCAAACTTTCAAAAGAATCCCAACGACCTGTTAAAAGTTTGTGTGCATAGGCTTGATGAGAAACATCAAAGATGAAAGGATCTTTTGGGCTATCAAAAACAGCATGCATTCCAATAATGAGTTCCACAGCACCCAAAGTAGAGCTTAAATGCCCTCCATTTTTAGAAACAACCTCTAAAATTCTAGAACGGATTAATGAAGCAAGTTCATTAAGTTTAGCAAGAGATTCTTCGTTGTATTCTTTTTTAGCTAAAATATCTAGATAAATTTGCGGTAATGGCATATTAATCCTTGTTTTCAAGAATAGATTTTTTCAAGGTTTCAAAACGCAAATGCAAATCCCCATCAATATTGCCCTCATTACTCATAATCACTACTCCGCCTTTGGCGATTGCTTTATCGGCTTCTATTTTGATATGGGTTAAATCTTGCAAGGTTTCTTTTAAGCTTTCAAAATCACCTGGAAAAACCTTTAAGGTAATATTGGAATTTTGTGCCACATTGCTTAGCAAGGCTCTAGCCAAAGAGGAAGCAATTTTAGCACTATGGGTGCTAATTTCGCTTAAAATCACTTCTTTTGCAATATCTAGTGCAATGGAACTTAGCTCTTTTTCTAGTTTTAAAATATGATTTTTAGAATCTTCAATGTTTTGGTTTAAGCGTTCAATACTTAGAGAATAAAGCTCTTTTTGTGCATTAATAGAGGCTTCAAGTTCTTCTTTAGCTTTAGAGTAGCCCTCATTAAAACCTGTCTCTTTGGCTTTATTTTCAGCAGTAGCTACTTTACTTGCAATTTCTTGTTCTTGTTTGTCAAATTGCTCTTGTAGTTTTTGTAAAGATTGTGCTAGAACATCACTTTTTTGTAAGATTTTATCCACTACTTCAGCTTCAAAAAGCTTGAGTGAGGGTGCATCTATCATAGGTTGTGCTACCATAGGTGGCTCTATGGAAGGACTAGGGGCATTTTCTAAAGGTTGTTCTTGAGCTATAGGAGCTTCTTCAATAACATTTTGGGTGTTATTTTGGGCAGGATTTTGAGACGCTTGCGTGTTTTTAGAAACTTCCATATTGCGAAAATTATATTTTTTAATATCGTGCCTATTTTTATGTTCGCCAGTAATTACATTTTCGTGTTCGTTTATATTATTCAATGGTATCCTCTTGTTCGCCAATTTGAATTACGCCTTGTTCAGAGAGTGATTGCACGCTTTCAACAATGCGTCTTTGGGCTGCTTCTACATCTTTAACTTTTACAGCACCTAAAAATTGCATTTCTTCTAAGAATTGCTCTCCTGCTCTTTGGCTCATATTAGACATAAATTTTTGCTTTAACTCTTCTGGAGAAGCTTTTAAAGCTAGGATTAAATCTTTTTTATCTACAATTTTTAGGATTTCTCTAATAGCATTATTATCAAGTTTTTCAATATCTTCAAAAGTAAACATCATTTCTTTAATAGCAGCTGCAAGTTGGTCATCAATTTGTTCAATATAGGCAATGGTTGCTTTTGCTGCCTTTTGCCCAAGGCGGTTAAATACTTCTGCAACTGCTCTAATGCCTCCTACTTCTACCTTATAGCTTGTAAGAGATTCTAGTTTGTTTTCTAGCACGGTAGAAACGCGTTTTACAACATTTGGAGAAATATCGCCTAGATTTGCCATACGGATAGCAATTTCTGCCCTTAAATCATCAGAGAAGAAATTTAGAGTTTCAGCTGCATTTGTAGGATCCATATGGGCTAGAATTAAAGCAATGGTTTGTGGATGCTCATGGATAATGAAGTCTGAAAGCTGTTGAGGGCGGACGCGTGATAGATATGCAAAGTTTTGAGAAGACTGCATAGATTTTGCAAGTTTATCAAGCACCTTTTTGGCAGCTTCTGGGCCTAATGTGCGGTATAAGAGTTCTTTAGCATATTCAAAACCGCCTGTGGAGATGTATTGGTTGGATTGGAAGATTGCATAAAATTCTTCTAAAACTGCCCCTGCAACTGCTTTATCAATTCCAGAGTTTTGGGCGATGTATTTTGAAATTTCTGTAATAGAATCCAAATCCAAATGTGAAAAAATTTCTCCTGTAATTTCATCTCCAAGTTGGATGAGTAAAATGGCAATTTTTTCTGCCATTGAAAATTCATCATATTGTGCTTGCTGTTTTGGATTTAAAGAAATTGAAGGCATTAATTTCTCCCTTTTTGTGAGCTAAAACCATCAATTCCAAGCTCATCATGGACAAGAGTTTGGAAAAGACTTGCTAATTCTTCTGGTTTCTCCATAGCGACTTCTTTGATTTTTTCTAAAAGAACATTGTATTTGATTTCATCTTCATTAGAGCCGCTAAAGCCTAGTTGATCTTCAATGCGTCTTCGCATTTCATTTAATCTATCATCATTTTCTTCTTCATCTTCATCAATTTTTAACAAAGATTCAATTTCTTCTTCTTCATCAGGTTTTGCTTCAAGCATTCTTTCGCTAAAGGGCAAGATAACCTTTTTGTAGAAGAAATAAAGGATAATCCCTACAATCACATATTTTAAAAGTGGCATAAAAGGTGCCAAAAGCTCTTTTGTAGAAGCCAAGAAACGCTCTAAAGGTGTTCTTGCTTTAAAGCCAGAGAGCTGTCCATTTAACTGGAAGTTACTTACAGAAACTTCATCACCTCTTGCTTGAGTATAGCCAATAGAACCTCTTACAAGGGAAGTGATATTTTGCATAGCTTCTTCGCTTAGAGGAATGTATTCAAGCTGTTCCACTCCTGCTTCATCAATGGTTTTTTTATATTTTCCATCTACTACAACAGCAGCAGAGATTTTGCGGATTGTAGCAAATTCACCTTTGATATTAGAGATGGTTTTGCTAATTTCGTAGTTTGTGGTGGTTTGGGATTTTTCATATTTTTCTTTTTTGTTGTCATCGTTAAGACCTTGTGTGGGACCAATATTGCTTACCACTCCTGGAACTCCACCAATTTCTTTAGGTTGGAATCCTTCTCTTTTTTCCTCCAAATTTTGTTCGCTTCTTACGACATTATTGGGATCATAATATTCTTGCGTGCTTTCTTTTTGGGCAAAGTCAAATTCTGCAGTAACCTTTGCTACTACACCTTCGCTACCTCCTGTAATGGGGGCTAGAATATTGATGATTTTTTCTTCTAGTGCTTTTTCAAAGTTATCTTTGTAGCGGAGTTGTGCTAATGCTAATTCTCTAGCACCACCCAACTCATCAAGTTCGCTTAGTGGCTCACCTTTGCTATTTGTGATATTGACATTTTGGATAGCAAGTCCTGGAACTGCGGAAGTGATGATGTTTTTTATCCCTAAAACTTGTTTGGGAGTTAGGGTTTGTCCTGCTCTTATAGAGAGTGTAACAGAAGCTGTAGAGGGTTTTTGCTCGCTTACAAAGACGCTCTCTTCAGGCATGGCAATATGCACGATGGCTTTTTCTATAGGAGAGAGACTTTCAATAGTTCTAGCAAGCTCTCCTTCTAAGGCTCTTAGGAGTTTGATTTTTTCTTGGAAGCTAGTTGCTCCAAAGTCCTTAATGTCAAAAATTTCAAATCCTACTTTGCTACTTTTTGGAATTCCATTACTAGCAAGCTTCATTCTCTCTTCATAGACAAATTCTTGCGGGATTAAAATAGTATTGTCTTTTGGGATTTTATAAGGGATTTTATCTTGCTGGAGTTGTTGGATGATAAGTGCTCCATCTTCTCCACTAACATTTTCAAAAAGCACAGCATAACCTGGATAAACCCCACTGCCTTTATTATTCATAGAGTTCCAAACAATAAGGGCAGAAATAAAACCAACAATAGCTACAATTGTGGCTAAAATAACGATTTTTTGTTTTTTGTTTAGCCTTTTGTAAAGATTTCTAATTTGCTCAAAAAGTGCTTTTAAATCCAAATTTTCCTATCCTTATACAGATGCTTTTAAAAATTCTTTAAAGATGTTAAATAGTCTTTGGTTTTGTGAGGGCGTTCCTATTGTGATACGCACAGCATTCAAGCCATAACTTTTTAGATTTCTAATAATAATACCTCTTTGCAAAAGATATTCTGAAAGGGCATTAGAATCTGTCTTATCTAAAAAATAAGTAATGAAATTTGTGAAAGAAGGAATAAAACGAATTCCATTTTGATTTGCAAAATCCTCATAAAGTTGCATTTGCAAGAAGTTATTTTGTAAAGTTTTTTCAATATGTTCTTTATCTTCTAGGGCGGTAATGGCAGCACATAAAGAAAGAGTGGTAATGTTAAAAGGAGGACGGATTTTCAAAAGATGTGAAATAATTTCTTGTTTTGCAATGCCATATCCCACACGCATTCCACCCAATCCATAGGCTTTAGAAAAAGTCCCTAAATAAATACAATTAGGAAAGCGTTCTATGAGTTCTTTGGGTTTAATTTCTTTATTTTTATCTTTGGCAGCCGCATATTCTTGATAGGCTCCATCAAGAATTACTAGAGTATCCTTACTAATTTGTTCTAAGAAATTAAAAACTTCTGTTTTATCTAAGCATTCTCCTAAAGGATTGTTAGGCACACAAAGAAAAATTACTTCAGGATTGTGAAGTTTGTAGATTTCTAAGAACTCTTGAAGGTTGTGTGAATCGCTAGGAGTTTTAATGATTTTTGCACCAACACTTTTGGAATAAATTTCATACATAGCAAAAGTAGTTTTAGCCATCAATACTTTACTAGGTGCTTTTGCATGGATACAAAATTCTATAATTTGATCGCTACCAGCACCTATGATGATTTCTTGTGTTAAAACTCCATAGTGGCTTGATAAAGATTCTTTTAGTGCATAATAAGAATCATCAGGATATAGATGTGCTAAGTGTGCATTTTCTTTTAATGCTTGAATAACTTTAGGGCTTGCTCCAAGTGGGTTTTCATTGGAGGCAAGTTTAATAATACTATCAGCACTCAAGCCAAAATCACGCACTACAAGTTCAATAGGCTTTCCTGCCTCATAGGTTTGCAATGTATCTAAAATAGGATTAAATTTCATCAAAATGCCCTATCCTTAGGTGGTATTAAAGTATAGCTCATATTATAGCAAAAATTTTAATAAGTCTCATAAAATTAAACGCATCATATCTATAAAATGATCGGGTTCGTTTTTGGGTATAAAGTGTTTAATGCCTAAATCTTTGGCTTCTTGAATGCTTTGTGGAGAAAGATTTTTATCTACAATTGCACAAAATTCTGTATCTTCACTTTTTTCAATCTCTGTATATCTTTGCTTAAATTCTAAAATACTCATTTGGCTTACTTGCCATTCCATAATAATAACGCTAAAACGCATTTCTTGCTTATTATCATTAATATGGGCACTTTTATTAACCAAGCATTCTGTGGGGTTGTTAGAAATGCTAACCACTAAATCATGATCAAAATTATGTAAATATTCCCTATAATGTTTTAAATCGTTTAAAGACTGTTGGATTAAGAGAATATTTTTTTTAGAAAAGCTTTCTAGATAATGCAGAAGCTCAAAGAGCTCTTTAGTGTCTTTACGGATTTTTGTTTCATCAAGGCTTCTTAAAAAATATTTTAAGAAAGTTTTGGAGCTATAAGTGCCTGTAATCCCTGCTTCCATAAAAAATCTTCTTACGCTAAGACTTCTTTTAGCTCTTTGCCATAAAACTCTATCAAGCTCATAAGCTTTTGCATTTAAAAGCTCTATAAAATCTTTCTTTAATTCCTTGATTAAAGGAATATAGCTTTTTAAAAAAGGTTCAAAAAATTTTTCTTCAAACTCTTCTCCAGCTTTTGTGATTTTTGCTAATTTTTCTTTTTGTTGTGAGAGATAATGGAGTAAATCCACATAGCGTTTTCTAAAGTGTTTAAGTTGGGTTTGTGCTTGTGCATAATTAATGCTGCCTTGATCGTGTCTGTGTAAAAAGTGTTCTTCCATAGTCTTAAGTGTTGCACCCATAGAGGCTTGTTGGATAGAGGCACTTTTAATGATAGAGCGTGTGGTTTCTATAAGTTCTTCATTTTTTACATATTCTATTTGCTTTGCAAGAAAAATTTTCTCATAAGAATATTCAGGAGGATAAGAAGATTTTTTGCTAAAACTTTCAAACTCTTTATCAAGTCCTATAAGTTCAGATTTTAAGTTGCTTAGAGCCATATTTGGAATAGTGCTATCAAGCTCAAAAAGATCATTATAAGCAGTAAATAAAAAGCGTTTAATGCGCAAAAAATCCAGTTTTTTTTCACAATGGATGGAATTTTGGTAACGCGTAATAAGATTTTCTACCCCACCAAAATAATCATAGATACAGTCTTTAATTTCTTTAGTTTGATGGATTGTAAAATCTTCTTTTTTAGCAAGTGGTTTTGCCTTAACAAAAGCAATTTCTTTATTAGAAGAGAGTTCAAACTCTACTTCTAAATTGGGTTGTAATTCTTTTAAATCACCTTCCCATTTTGTAAGATCAAATTCAAAATGACGCTTATTGTGGGCTTGTTCAATAAGCCCTTTTTTGGCTTTAGCGTTTAATCCTATTAAAAATCCAAACATTTATTCCCCGTTTGCTTGTGATAAGGACAAATTATAGCAAAAGTTTATAAGTTTGCACTTTATTATAATGAATAGTTAGAATAAACTTGCTATAATTTATGTAAATTTTTATACAAAGTTGAGAGAAATTGCAGATTTATCAGCCAAAAGATGGATATTGTTATAATAGTGATACATTATTTTTATATGATTTTTGCACGAGATTTTTAAAACCTAGAAGAAAAGTATTAGAAGTGGGTTCAGGAAGCGGGGTTTTAGGTTTATTGTGTGCAAGAGATTTTGAAATTGCTTTAACGATGATAGAAAAAAACCCAAAAATGGCAGAATTGAGTTTAGTAAATTCTAAAGTGAATAAAATACAAACCGATGTTATTTTGGGTGATTTTTTGGAGCTGGATATTAAGGAAGGGGAGTTTGATGTGGTGTTTAGTAATCCTCCTTTTTATTATGAGGGTGTGATAAAAAGTAAAAATTATGATATTTTTTGTGCTAGATATGAAGAAAATTTACCTTTTGAAGCGTTTTTAAAAAAGGTTTATAAGGTGTTAAAACCGCAAGGAGAATTTATTTTTTGTTATGATTCTAAACAATTTCATAAAGTTTTTGGTATGCTTTATGCTTGTAAAATGCGTCCTCTTTGTGTGCGTTTTGTGCATCCAAGTAATTTAAAGGATTCTACGCTATTTTTGTGTAGAGTTAAAAAGAATTCTAAAAGTCAAACGCAGATTTTGCCCCCATTATTTACGCATATAAATGGGGAATTTAGCAAAGAAGTGCAAGAAATTTATAAGAAGGGAGGAACCTATAGCATTAAATGTTAAAACAAGAGGGTTATAGATTCTCATTTGATGAGAGTAAATGTAAAGAATGTGGCGGAAAATGTTGTAAAGGTGAGAGTGGATATGTGTATCTTACTTTAGAAGATATGCAAAAAATCGCAGAGTTTTTGGGAATGGACTTTATGGAATTCACACAAAAATACATTAGAAAGCTTGTAGCAGGATATTCTTTGCTAGAAAAGAAAGAAATCAATGGCAAAGGATATGCTTGCATTTTCTTAAATGAAGAAAAAGGAGAGTGTGAAATTTATAAAGTGCGTCCAATGCAATGTAGAACATTTCCATTTTGGCAAGGATTTAAGCAAGATTATAGTGAGTTAAAAAATGAGTGTATGGGAATTGTTGATGAAATATAAAAAAATTGTCTTAGTGGGTTTTGGAATATTGGCATTTTTTGTGTTTGTGGGTTGTTTTTCTGCAAAAGAGGTGCAAAGTAGCTCTTATGGGGAAAAAAAGCCAAGAGCTATTAATCTAGAAGATGTGTATATTATGAGGGCTTATACTGCACTGGATTTACAAGATTTAAAGGGTGCAGAAGAGAATTTTTATAAAGCTTATGAAATTAGTCAAGATTATAAATATCTAAAAGAAATTGTGGGTCTTAAGGTAATACATAAAAGCTATGCAGAAGCTAGAGAGATTGCATTAAAATATCTTAAAAAATATCCTAAAGATGAAGATATGCAACAAGCATTAATTGGTATTTATTCTAGTCAAAAGGATTTTAAAAATGCTCTAATAAATGCTAAGAAACTTTTAGCGCAAAATCCTTCTGCACAAAATCTTGAAATAGTTTCTTCTGTATATTTTTTGCAACAAGATTATAAAAATGCAGTAGAGTTTTTACAAAAGGCTTACCATAAAAGTTATTCACCCATTCTTTTAGACAAGCTTGCTTCTATTTATGTGCTTTTTTTAAATGATAGGCAAAAAGCAATCAGTTATTATGAGATGCATTTAAGAAGTAGGGGGTTTGATGAGGGTATTGCAAAACGCTTAGCTATTTTGTATTTGGAACAAAAGCAATATATGCTTGCTGCTAAGGTGTATGAAAGGGCTTATGTTAAGACAAATAAGGAAGAATATATTAAGGCAGTTTTACAGATTTATTTTGAGTTAAAAGATATTAATTTAGCACAAAAATTTATAGAGAAATATCCTAATATGCCAAAGCAAGAAGAAATGCTTCTAGATATTTATCGCTACCAAAAAGATCATCAAAAAGTAATAGCAATGCTTCAAAAGCTTTTTAAAAAAACAGGTAATTATGATTATCTAGCACAAGAGGCAATTTATCTTTATGAGAGTGGCAAAAAGGATAAAAAATCTCTAAAAATTATTAGCCAAAAGCTAGAAACATCTTTAGAATATCTTGATAATGCCTTGTATGCTAATTATCTTGGATACTTACTCATTGATCATTCTATAGATATTAAAACGGGAATGGACTATGTGCAAAGAGCTTTAAAAATAGAGCCTAATAATGTGTATTATTTGGATTCTTTGGCGTGGGGTTTTTATAAATTAAAAGATTGCCAAAATGCAAAAGAAATTATGGAGAAAATTCCAGCAGAGGAACGCCAAAAAGAACAAGAGATTAAAGAGCATTATGAAGTGATTTTAAAATGTAAAATTAAAGGAATATAAATGGTAGTTTGTATTAGTGGCGCTTCATCAGGAATTGGGTTAGAGATTGCAAGAGAATTTGCAAAAGATGGCAATAAAATTATAGCGATTGCAAGACGCAAAGAAAGGCTAGAAGAATTAAGAGAGGAACTTTCTTTAAAAGGAGTGCAATGTCATATTATTGCTTGTGATATTGCAAATAAAGAGAAAATCAAACAAGAAATAAAAGCTTTGCCTAGTGAGTTTGCAAAGGTTGATGTGTTGGTAAATAATGCAGGTTTAGCTCTAGGATTAGAGAAAGCCAATCAATGTAATTTTGAAGATTGGCAAAGAATGATTGATGTAAATATCAGTGCATTATGTTATTTAACCCATTTAATTTTACCGCAAATGGTAGAGAGAAAAGAAGGACATATTATTAATATGGGCTCCATTGCTGGGCGTTATCCTTATCCGGGTGGAAATGTGTATGGAGCAACTAAGGCTTTTACTAAGCAATTTTCTTTAAATTTAAGGGCAGATTTAGCAGGTAGCAATGTAAGGGTTTGTGATATTGAACCAGGTCTTGTGAGCGATAGTGAGTTTTCTTTGGTGCGTTTTAGGGGGGACAAGAAAAGAGTAGAGGAGCTTTATAAAGATTCTAAAGCATTAAAGCCACAAGATATAGCTAAAGCGGTATTTTGGGTGGCAAACTTACCAAAACATATTAATATAAATATGCTAGAAATAATGCCTACTTCTCAAAGCTTCGCACCTTTAGCAGTTTATAGGGGATAAATAGAATTGTATGCTATTAAGTAATAAGGAAATTAGCGTTTTTTTGAGGAGAATTGTTTGTTAAATATTAATAATAGTAATATAGTTTTTTTAAAATTCTATCACAATGAAGCACAATAAGTCTTTCACCTATAAACGCTTTAGAGCCTATTTAAGAATTCAATTAAAAAATAAAAGTTGTAGCAAAAAAAGATTTTATTTAATTATTGTCTTTTATTATCTTATTTCTTTGAGTGTTTTTTTTCTACCTCTTGATGTTTTAAGTAAATATCCTTTTTTGAAATACTTTACAGATTTTATGGATTTTATCCCTGCTATTAAACTTATGGAGACTAAAACCTATGCTCCAGAGCTTTGTAAATTTTATGCTTCTTATATGTTTGTCGTAGCAATAATTTGTTTTTTATTGATTGCAAGAGAGTTATTTTTATATATGGCTAAAGGTTTTTTATATCCTTATTCCAACAAGGGTATTGAAAAACTTGGGGGCATAAAAAGGTCAACCATTAAAATTATCTTATTATTCATAATGAACTATATTGTGATTTTTGGAACTTTATATCTATACTTTAGTGGTAGTTTGATAGGATATAACAGAAGAGAGAGCACTGAAGAACATTTTGTAGATTCTCTTTTTGAGATGATATTATATGTAGATTTACATCAGGTTGTGGTTTTATCTCTGGCAGTACTAATGATAACAATAGGCTTTGTTGGATTGCCAGAAGTAATTTTTTATAGAAGACATTTATGCAAAGCAAGGAGAAATAATGGATAATAATACAGCTAAAAATGATTATAAACAAAGAGAAGAGAAAGTTATGGATGCTATAGGCATAGGGGCAGCAGGAATAGAAACTGGTTTTAAAGAAGCTTCTAAGAATTTAGAAATTTCCAATATAGGCAAAAGTATTTTTAAATGGACACCTAAACCTATTGGAGGTATAGCTAATATCCATTCTATTGCTACAGCCCAAGGAGAAAAAGAAGTTTTTAAAGAGGTTTATAAAATGGGCGTAAGCAGTGTTACATCAGGAGCTTTAGGAACTCTAGCAGGAGCAACTTGCACTTCTTTTGCTGTATCTGCTCCTCTAGCCCCTACTTGTGCTGTAGCTGGAGCAATGGGAGGAAATTATTTTGGCAATAAACTTGCTGATGTTACTTCTGATACTATCTATCCATTCTATAAAACAGCTAAAGACTTTATTGCTAGCAATTCTTTGCAATCTTCTTCCGATGCTTTAGAGTTTAGTATTGGAGTTACTTATACTCCTTCCTACCTCTCCTTAATCATTGATACTTCTTCCAATAATCCTAATAACCCTAAAGACTTTTCTTCCTCTTCTAATCTTATTCCCCTCACTATCATTAAAGCCACCATTGAAGAAAGTTTAGAAGATTTATTT
>NZ_NBIU01000032.1 GCF_003245365.1 Helicobacter valdiviensis | reverse complement strand
TAATAGGCTTAGGAGCATTTTTGCTTTCATGGTTTAGGTAGGAGAAGAAACCTGATAAGCCATTTTGGATAGAGGAGAGGGGTTTTAAATAAAGCTTAATAATTCCATAAAGCACTGCCACACCTATAATAAGAAAAATAAGTCCTAAAATTACATCTTTAATAGCTGATTTATTAATACCTTCTGTATAATCTGTAGTAATTACTGATACTACAAGCGTCCATCCAAAAGGCAATTGTTTATAGTTTGCTTTTGCTGGCAAACCCCTTGCATTAATATAATCAATACTTGCTTCTTTGCTCTGTTTGAGTGCATTAGCTATATAGGTTTCTGCCTCATCCATTTTGCCATCAAGGATAAATTTAGGTAGCTTGTGGGAGACAATTTGTCCGCTTTCATCAAGAATAAAAATAGAAAGATGGGGTAATAAAGGATTTGCAAAACTTTTAAATTTTTCTTGAAAATATCCCATATTTAGATCTACACCAATCACGCCTTTTTCTCCATTTTGACTAAAAGGCAATACGATACTAAGAATATATTTCTTATTATTTACCTTTTTGACATCTGCTAGATAAATTCCTTTAGTTTCTTTAGTTTTCTTTAAAATTTCTCCAATCTCTTCAAAACTGTTATTTATTTCTCCCATCTTTAACATTTTGTTATTTTCTATATAAAAAAATGCACCTTCATAACCATTACCTTCCACCAAAAAACGCAAAAATCCCTTTTGTGCCTCCTCATCATATAAAGTATTCTCATCTACCATCTCTTGCAAGGCTATGCTTAGTTGTTGCATAACTTCAAGATTTAATTTTTCATTAACAATCTCATAGCTTGATTTTAAAATACTTTGTTGCAAACTACCATAAATTTCTGTTGTGCTTGTCTTAATACCAAGATAACCCAAATATGAAGTAATCCCCATAATAATAACAAAAGTTACTATAATAAAACTTGAAATTTTAAGCGTGATAGATTTCACCCTTTCCTCCTTTTTCTATGCTCTCCCCCTTGCATAGCTTATAAATAAAATATTTTTCATTATAACAAATTTTTGTTAATTTATTTTTTAACTAAGAATAGAATAATTTAAAAATAATTTTAAAAAATCTTTTAAAAAGTTGAAATAAATTATTTCTTGCTTTTTTCTACAAAAAAAATTATAATTTTCTTGATGAAAAATTTGATTATTTATCTGTTTTTACTAGTCCTTTTTACTTCTTTGAATGCACAAAATACAGAGAACATTTTATTAAAAGAGATTTTAAATAAGAATTTCAAAGAAAATTTCTCAAAAACTCCAAAAGGTGAAGAGTTTTTTTTAATTTCACCAAAAAAGCTTCAAAAGTCCTGCCTAAACAATAATGCCAAAGATTGTAACGCCTTGGCCTATGAATTTATATCTGGAGTGCGTTTAGATTATAATATAGATTTTGCCTATATTCTTTATAAAAAAGCCTGTAATCTTAAACATCTTCCATCTTGTGCTATTTTGAACGATTTAGATTTTGAGCTTAAAAACATTGATGCAAAAACCTTTCAAACAAATTTAGACAATTTTCTCCTTCAAAAAGTCCCCAACGCATTATTTCACCAAGCTTCAGTTCTCCTTACAAAAGATAAAAAGGAAGCCTTTGCTTTTGTGAAAGAAAATTGTGATTTAGGTATTATAGAGATGTGCGGAGGACTTGGCTATCTATATTTTAAAGCAGAAGAAATAGGAATCAAGCAAGACTTACAAAAAGCAAGAGAATTAAGCTCTAAAGCATGCAAGAAAAATGAAAAATTTTGCTTTGCACAAGCCTTTATAGAAATAAATGATAATCCCACTTTAGCCTATGAGCTTTTTTTAAAATCTTGCAAAGCAGGATATTATGATTATTGCTACTATTCCTTGCCTAAAAACACTAAAGATAAAAATCTAAAACTCTATCTTTTGCAAATTTCTCTGCAAAGCTACAAAACTAAGTGCAAAAGGCAATTTTCCTATGACACAAAATCATGTGCTTATGCTAGAGATATAAAAAACTACATTGAAGAGCTTTCCTTTTCTAGCCGACCTTTTTAAAAAGCTCTTTTGTGTTGCTAATAATTTGCTTTTTTAGCTCTTCTTTAGAGATTTCTAAAATCTCGCTCATTTTTTCCAAAACCAAAGGAATATAGCTAGGCTCATTCCTACTGCCTCTAAAGGGGTGTGGAGTGAGATAGGGTGCATCTGTCTCTAAAAGCAAAGCGTTTAGAGGGATTTTAGGCAAAACCTCTACAAGCTTTCTTGCATTTTTAAAGGTTAAAACCCCACCAATCCCATAAAAAAAGCGGTGCTTTGCTAAAGAAAGAAGCTGTAAATCTGCATTAAAACAATGTAAGACCCCACCATTTAAATCCTTTGCATACTCACTTAAAATCTCCAAACTATCATTACTAGCTTCCCTAATATGCACAATTAGTGGAAGTTTGTATTTAATTGCTAGTTTAATTTGTGCGATAAAGACTTTTTTTTGCACCTCTTTAAGTTCTTCTTTGGATTTTAGCCCCATTTGCTCTAGTGCCTCATCTATTCTATAATAATCTAGCCCGCATTCTCCAATAGCCACGCACTTTTCATCACTTATAAAACTTTCTAAAAATTCTTCATCATAAAGATGTGCGTAATTTGGGTGCAATCCACTTGCAAAATAAATTTCCTCATATTTATGGGCTAATTCTTTGGCTCTTTGCAAATCTTGCGGATGTGCTGCTGGGATAATAAAACGCGTAATTCCCTGCTCTTTTGCACGGTTTATCATCAAATCAAAATCCTCTTCATAAACCAAATCATCTAAATGACAATGTGTATCACAAAGCTCCATTTTATTTCCTTAAATGTTTTTATGCTAAAATCATACCCAAATTATCTTAAAAAGCTAAGGATTTTTGATGTTTACAGGCTTAATAAGAGAGTTTGCTAAAGTGCAATCTTTACAAAATAACCTTCTTGTTTTAGAGGCTACTTATAAACCTAAAATTGGCGATAGTATCGCTGTAAATGGTGCTTGTCTCACCGCAGTAGAAATTCATGCAAAAGGATTTAGCCTAGAGCTAAGTGAAGAAACACAAAACAAAATCGCCATAGAAAACTATAAAGATTTAGTGCATATTGAGCCTGCTTTAATGCTTTCAGATAGACTAGATGGACATATTGTGCAAGGACATATTGATGGAATTGGGATAATTAGCAAAATTGTGCCTCATAGTATTGGCACTGACTTTTACATTAGCCTAAATAGTGAACTTTTAGAGCTTTGCATTCCAAAAGGTAGCATAGCAATCAATGGAGTTAGCCTAACCATCAATGAAGTTTTAGAAGATAAAATCCGCCTAACAATTATTCCCCACACTCTAAAACAAACACTTTTTACTCGCTATCAAGAAGACTGGAGAGTAAATATAGAAACTGATATGTTTGCAAGAATGCTAAAACACTTTCTAGACAACAAAAATAAAAATAAATTAAGCTGGGAAAGCATAGACAAAATCTTAGGAAGCTACTAATGAAACCTACACAAAAAGCCGTCGCCCTAGCCTATGAGCAAAATAAACAACGCGCCCCAAAAGTCCTAGCAAAAGGAGAAGGATTACTTGCAGAACGCATTATAGAAAAGGCAAAAGAATTTGATATACCCCTCTTTCAAAGCAAAGCATTGGTAGATTCGCTTATTCATTTAGAGATTGATGAGGAGATACCACCTGAACTCTATAAAGCTGTAGTAGAAGTATTTATCTGGCTCTACAAAACAGAAGCAAAAGCACAAGCAAGCAAGGGCTAAAGCCCTTTTTGCAATAAGCTTTCTAATTGTTTAATTTTTATTATCCTTGCTAAATATTTCTTATTCAAAACCTTTTCCAAAAAGTTCTTCTTCAACAATAGCACAAATAATATGTCCAATAACAATATGAGACTCTTGGATTCTAGGAGTGCAAGAACTAGGCACTTTGATGCAAATATCACAAAGCTCGTTCATAGCTCCACCACTTTCTCCGCTTAAGCCTATGCTAAAAATTCCTTTTTCTTTGCAAACTTCTAAGGCCTTAATGATATTTTTACTATTTCCACTCGTAGAAATTCCTATAAAAATATCACCTTTGTTTCCTTGTGCTTGCACTTGTCTAGAAAATAAATTTTCATAACCATAATCATTTCCAATAGCTGTCAATATGCTAGTGTCTGTGCTTAAAGCAATACTAGCAATACCTGGTCTATCAAAATAAAACCTACTTACAAATTCTCCCGCAATGTGTTGTGCATCAGCCGCACTTCCGCCATTTCCTGCTAGTAAAGTTTTGTTACCATTTTTATAAGCTTTTATGACTTCTAGGGAAGCTTTTTTGATAAGCTCTACTAAATTATCATCGTTTAAAATTTTAGTTTTAACTTCTATGGAATCTTGGATTTGATTTTTAATATAATTTTCTAAATTTCGCATAATTACTCCTATTATATATAAAACAATTATACAAAAATTTGCTTTGTATAAAATAATATCAAAAGTTTTAAAATCCCTCTTTAAAGCAAGAGAGATTTAATTTTTAAGGCAAATGATATTTTGCAATAAGTTTTTGCAAGGTTTTATCTTCTTGCATTTTTATAAGTTCGTCATTAATTTTCTTAAGCAAAAGCCTATCTTCCTTTCTTAAACCAATTCCATAACCATTGCTACTTTCATTTTCATAATGAAAAACCTCTATGTCTTGATACATACCTAAATGCTCCATAACAATAGAATTATCAACCACTAAAACATCAATTACCCCTTCATTTAATTGCCTAAATAACTTTTCTGTTTCCTCTAATGGCACAATGAAGCTGGAATATTTTTTAATCTCTTGTTCTTGCACACTCCCCTTTCTTACACCTATTTTCATTCCATTTAAATTAGATATTTCTTTTATATAAATACTATCTTTATGTCTTAAATAAGCAGTTTTTGAAAAATAATAAGGTTGTGTAAAATCAATCAATTTCAGTCTCTCTGGAGTGATAAACAAAGAAGAGGAAATCAAATCAATTTTTTTATCCAAAAGTGCACCAATGAGCTCATTAAATTCATACTTTGTTTCCCACTTGATTTTTAAATTTAAACGCTTAGATAGCTCTTCTATAAGCTCTATATCAAAACCACTAAGTTTTTCTTGTTTGTCTTTAAATTCAAAAGGAAAATAATTAGGCGCAACGCCCACTTTTAAAGTCTCACCATCATCAAAACAAGCACTAAAAAATAGACTTAATATGATTAAAATTATTTTTTTCATCACTTCTCCTTAAACATCCAAACGCTTATAATAAAGCATTTCAACACCATTATCAATCTTTTTAAAATCAATAGAGGCACATTATAAATATCACTGGATTGCACCCAGACTAAGCCATCATTGTAAATATAACAATTTCTTCCATTTTCTGCTTCTATATCATTATAGATATCAAAACTATCTTGGGAACTTTTACCAGGCAAATTTAAACGCAAAGGAAGTCTATAAGAGCTGACCATTGTTTCATAAGCTTGAGATATGCTTTTGTCCTTAAAATAGTATTTTCTTATGCTTACCTCCGAACAAGAATCACACAAATTAGCATAAGCAAAACCAAACTGATCTTTTTTGGGAGAATTTTGATTGAAGGGTTGATTGAGTAGTTGATAATAACGCATAGTGGAAGCAGAATGCCTTTGAATTTTACCAGCATATTGCTCACATATTCCACTAAAAGTAGCATTTTGATTAAAAATCGCTCCAGTTTCATAAAGCTCATCTAAACTAGCAAAACCTGTAAAATTAGCTATAATAGAACTCATCAAAAGTCCTGCTAAAGTTATTGTTGTTTTTGTAAATTCCATAAATATCCTTTTTAGAATTTACACTAAACATAGAATTTTTTATCCTCTAAAATTATACTACAAAATGTTTAAAGATATTTTTGAAAAGAAGAACAAGGCAAAAGCTTTTTAGCCTTTGCCTTAAAATTTAGTCTTTGAGAGTTATTTTTCCATAATAATAAAGCTTAGAATTTTCACCAACTTGTTTTAAGATAAAAATAAATTC
Organism: Helicobacter valdiviensis; assembly: GCF_003245365.1. GTDB lineage: Bacteria > Campylobacterota > Campylobacteria > Campylobacterales > Helicobacteraceae > Helicobacter_D > Helicobacter_D valdiviensis. The sequence continues at coordinate 16,908 of NZ_NBIU01000032.1, read as the reverse complement.
TTCACCCTTTTGCGGAATAGATTTAATCCAAAGCTCATTAGGATTTTTGTAAATATAGCAAGTGTGTCCATCATTTTCATTTCCAACACTTACTTGAAATTTCAAAGCATCTTCAGCATTTACCTTAGGTAAAATACTTCTTATTTTAATATTTTCATTATTTTTAAGAATGCTTTTTAAATTTTCATAAGCATTTTGCAAAGAAGTATTTTTAAACTCATACAAACGAATAAAAGCATCGGCTTTACCAGCATTTAAATTTAAGTAAACAAAATCATTTTTATTTACTTCTTTGCCTTCTTTAAGAAAAAAAGGATAAACATCGCCGATATCTTTCTTGTTAATTTCTTCCATATAAGTTTCGCATTTTTGCGTTAAGGTATTTTGCTCTTCAATAATACCTGTAATATCTGCAAAAACAATACTACTAAATAAAACAACAATTGCTAAAAGTCTTGCAAAAAACATTTTATCTCCTTGAATTTGTAAAATTTAAAAAACATAGAGCTTCTTTATCCAAACAAAATTGTATATCAAAAATAATAAAAAAGTCAAATATATTTTTTAATATAAAAAATACAAAAAAATTATAAAAACTCTTGACAAAAGCATAGTGATTATTCAAATGCTTTAAGCATTTGAATAATCACTATTAGTGATTATTATATGATATGCAAAATTAATTTAAAAGGTTAAAAAATGAACAATGGTGCAAATCAATCTTTAAGTGATATTATTATCTCTATTGCAAAATCTGTTGCACAAGCACAAAGCGATGTGGAAGAATCTCAACTTTCTCACCTCTTTACTTTTTTTGAAAGAAAATTTAAAAAAGATAAAAAAGGAGAAGTTACAGATGAACTATTACCAGGAATTTTCCCAAAAAGATTAAAAATTGGAATTCCCGATTCTGATTCTAAAAACTTCAAAACCAAATATTATAGTGTTCCTTATATCAATCTTTTACCCATTACACCTATCCATATAGAAAAAATTAAGACAGAATTTGATGTAAGTCTAGTAGGTTTGGATAATTCTGCCCATACAAATCAAGAGGAAATGAAAGATTTTAATGATTTACCCTCTTTAAAAATTGATGTAGTGGGTGCAGGCTTTGGCAAAGAAAAAGGATTGTCTGCTCACATCTCTCTTACTATGTGCAAACATGATCTTCCTGAGGGAACTTCAAGAATGATCAATGAACTTATTAATAACGCTCAAGGTTATCAAGAAGATCTAATCTTAAGAAAGGAGGTAACAAACGATGTAGAAAATAAAGAAAATTAACAAAAAACAAAATTAAAAACAATAAATACAAATTATAAGGAGTAAAAATGCCAACAGAAATAGCTAATCAATTTTCAGGATTACCGATGGCTTCTTTAATTGGAGGCCCTTTACAAGCAGCTTGTGATGCACAATTACAACTCGCAAATGCCACAGCAAATTTCATTAAAACTGTGGGAATGAAAGAAGATGGGGAAACCATTAGAACAGCAGATTTTCACTATGAACGCATCAATGAAGATGGAAGCACTCAAAAAATGAGTATCCAAGCTCCACTGCTTACTATTGTAAAAGTTCCTAGTCTAGCAATCAATAGCTTAGATATTACTTTTGATATGGAGGTTAAAACCGCCGAAGAATCAAAAGAATCCAGCGATAAAAGCGGAACTTTAGATGCTGAAGCTTCCATTGGCTTTGCCTGCTTTAAAGCAAGAGTTTCTGTAAAAGGTTCTATTAGCTCTCATAAAGAAAACACTAGAAGAACAGATACTTCTGCAAAATATCATGTGGAATTGCATGCTAGAGATGATGGAATGAGTGAGGGTTTATCAAGAGTTTTAGATATTATCCAAAACTCTATACAACCAAAAGCAGAGGGTGCAACAAAGCAAATAGAAAATGCACAAACTGCTAATGAAGAGCAAAGTGTAACAGAATAAAAATAATTTGTCAAATATTTTAAGGAGTAGCAATGGCTAAAATTTTTGATTTAAGTTCAGTGGGTTTTATCAAAAGAATCACTTTAGGACAAAAAGACACAAAGTCCGTATATACCGAAGAACAAGCCAAACAAGATATGGAATTTCTCAACAAATGTTTAAATAATTTTCCCAAAGGACACATTATAGCTTGCGAGAAAAACTTTAATGTTTTAAATCTCGGAGAACATCAAGTGGTGCAACAATGGGTTGTATATCACATAGGATTTGAGAAAAAGCCTTTATGGATGGAAAATCAATGAAAAAAGCCATCTCTTTGCAATATTTTGTTTTTCTTTTGCAAAATGAAAAGGTGTTTTGTGAAGAAAAGCTTGAAGAGTTTTCTAAAAGAAAATATAAAAAACTAGCTTTTTTAATAAAAAAACGCCTTGATATTCCGCTAGAACTAGCATTTAGAATGCTTTTTTATCCAAATTATACACTAAACATAGAGCTTAGTTTTAGCGTTTATAAAGAAAAGCAAGATAGATATTTGACTAAAAAGCCAAATTTTTTTAAGCGAATATTAAAACATTTTAGCACACACAAAATCACGATAAGTAATCAAAAATTGCTTTTAGATGATGAGCTTATAAATGATGATTTGGCCCAAAAAATTTGGCTTATACTATAAGGAGAGAAAAATGGAAAAACATCACATTATACCAAGATCAATTTACCATATTTTATTGGGAGAGAAATATAGATTGCTTGAAGAATCTATTATAGAATTAGCCAACCAAAAAACAGCTCGCCCAAAACCAGGAAAGATACTTTACCATTCAGCACACCCAAATTATACGCTTCAAATTGAATCGTTATTAGATGATTTACATATTGATGAAAATACAGATGTAGAAACCTTAAAAGAATTCATTGAAGTAATCTATAATTATTTAGATGAAATAAATAACGATCCTGAAGGTGGTGAAGTGGTAAGTATTGATGAGATTAGTCTTGCACATTTAATCCAATAGGAGTAAAAATGAATCTAACACAAGAAAATTTAAATAAAGCCGGGATAAATCTCAATTTAAACACTTTACTATCTTTATTTGAAAAATATGAAATAAGCACGCTAAATCGCATTTGCGGCTTTTTAGCTCAATGTGCCCATGAAAGCGGAAATTTTAAATTTAAAGAAGAGAATCTAAACTATAGTGCAAAAGCCCTTTTAGCGGTTTTCCCAAAATATTTTGAAAGTATAGATAAGGCAAAAGAATACGAGAGAAAACCTGAAAAAATCGCTAGTAAAATTTATGCAAATCGTATGGGAAATGCAGATGAAGCCAGCAAAGAAGGCTACAAATACCGAGGAAGAGGCTTTATCCAGCTTACAGGCAAAAACAACTATGAAAATTTTGCCAAAAGCATAGGTAAAAGTTTAGATGAGGCACTTGAGTATTGCTTAAGTGATGAAGGAGCTTTGGAATCAGCACTTTATTTTTGGAAAAAAGAGAATTTAAACGAGCTTTGCGATAAAGATGATATCAAAACAATGACTAAAAAAATCAATGGTGGTTTTAATGGCTTAGAAGATAGGGAAAGCAAATATAAAAAATTCAAGGAAATATTTGCTTAAGTTTAATAGTCTTGGATTTTTCAAGACTATTAGTTTTCCTAGGTCAAAGTCTATTTTTTATGTATAAAAAGTTTATTTTTTAACAAAAAATATAAAATTTTATTTTAATTCCGACTCTTTAATTTTTAAATTTATAATAAAAGTATTTTTATTATAAAGCTTTTTTAGTTTTTTCAGACCTTCTTTTTATTCTAAAATATATCTTTAGGCATAAATTTGATACAAATTTAATTTATGTTTTCATTATGCATTATTTAACCAACTATTCTTACGCTTTAATTTTAGTAAATTTTTCCATAAAATAAAATTGTTTAATATTCGAATATATCTCAAATTGACACTATTTTATTTTTTGAAAAAATACCAAACGATAACGACATTAATCTTTGCAAATCTATCAAATTATTTATCAATAATTCTAAAAACAACCTTTTATAACTTTGTTATCTGAGAGTTGATAAACACTCTATAATCTTTAGGCACACCAATATCTATAAAATAATCTTCAAAAATTTCAGCTCTAGCCTTTAAAACTCTAAAATTTTCTTGCAAAAAACTTTCAAAAGAAAACTTAGATTCCAGCGAAAAACTTTTAAAAATATCTTTAGCTAAAAGATAAATTCCACCATTAATAAAACCTTGCTTTACAAATTCCTTTTCTTTAAAAGATTTGATAAAATTTCCATCAAGCTCCACTGCTCCATATCTGTCAAAATCTTTCATGGTTTTTAAAGCAAGGCAAATTTTACTCTCACACAATTTTAATTTAAACAAATCAATATCAAAAAAAGTATCACCATTTAATACAAAAGCCTCTTTTTCTACCAAATTTAAGGCTTGTTTAATCGCTCCACCAGTTCCTAAAGGCTCTTTTTCTATGCTGTATTTTATTTTAATGCCTAAAAACTCATCTTTAAAATACGCCCTTATAATTTCATATTTATAAGAAACTGCCAAAATTACTTCTTTTATATCTTGTTTTTTAAGATATTCAAAGATAAATTCCAAAAAAGGTTTGCCATTTATCGGTGCCATGGGTTTTGGGATATCGCTAATCACACTTTTAAGCCTTGTGCCCAAACCCCCACATAAAACTATAGCTTGCACCCAAAACCTTTTCCAAAAAGTTCTTCTTCAACAATAGCACAAATAATATGTCCAATAACAATATGAGACTCTTGGATTCTAGGAGTGCAAGAACTAGGCACTTTGATGCAAATATCACAAAGCTCGTTCATAGCTCCACCACTTTCTCCGCTTAAGCCTATGCTAAAAATTCCTTTTTCTTTGCAAACTTCTAAGGCCTTAATGATATTTTTACTATTTCCACTCGTAGAAATTCCTATAAAAATATCACCTTTGTTTCCTTGTGCTTGCACTTGTCTAGAAAATAAATTTTCATAACCATAATCATTTCCAATAGCTGTCAATATGCTAGTGTCTGTGCTTAAAGCAATACTAGCAATACCTGGTCTATCAAAATAAAACCTACTTACAAATTCTCCCGCAATGTGTTGTGCATCAGCCGCACTTCCGCCATTTCCTGCTAGTAAAGTTTTGTTACCATTTTTATAAGCTTTTATGACTTCTAGTGAAGCTTTTTTGATAAGCTCTACTAAATTATCATCGTTTAAAATTTGTTCCTTTACGCTGATACTATCTTTAAAATGTTCTTTGATATATAAATTTAAATTCTCCATGATTTTGCCCCTTCTTTAGTAAATGAAAAATCTTGCACATAGCCTTGTTCCTTGTTTAAAGCTTTGATTAAGTTGTATTTTTTGGTTGGATCTACAAAGAAAAACATAAATCCACCTGCTCCAGCACCACTAGTTTTTCCGCTATAAGCTCCATTTTGCATGGCCAAGTGATAAATTCTTTCGAGCTCATCATTACTTACAATTTCAGAAATAATCTTTTTAGATTGCCAAGATTTATTCAAAATAGCCGCCAAAGTATCAAATCTGGCTCTAAATAAAGCCTCTTTCATATCAATTGCATCTTGCTTTATTGCATGCATAGCCTCTAAGGATTTACCGCCTCCAAGCTTTCCTTTTTTATGTTCTTCTATATCTTTTGCTTCTCTTGTGATATTGGTAAAATAAAGCACAATACGCGATTCTAATTCACTTGCTATCCAATTTTTTATACGCAAAGGATTAACAATCACTCTTTTTTGATCATAAAATTCCATAAAATTAAAACCACCAAAAGTGGCAGCATACTGATCTTGCGCACCGCCTACTATGCCCATATCTTCGCGTTCTATTTCATAAGCAAGTTTAGCGATTTCATACTCGCCTAAAGGTAAATTAAGCCATTCAACAAAAGCTTTTATAACCCCTACAACTAAAGTAGAACTACTGCCTAAACCGCTACCACTTGGCACATCAGAATAAGTATGCAAAGAAAAACTCAATGGTTCTTGTGTAAAGTCTTTTACAATGCGGTTATAAATGCTTTTAAAAATATCTAATCTTCCATCATTTTCCAAATGCTCTTTACTTTCATATTCAGCAAAACCTTCAGTATCTGGAGAATCAAAAATGATTTTGTTATCATTTCTTTCTATTAAAGTACAATGAATATGAAGTGAAATTGTGGCATTTAACACATAGCCTGTGTATTTATCACAATACAGATTAATATCAGTCCCTCCACCTGCTAAACCAAGACGAAGTGGAGTTTGAGAACGAATTATTTTCATAATTTCACCTATTTAGTGGGATGTTGCCTTTTTTAATCTCATCCCTCCAATGATTTAATAAATCTTCAAACATCTTTCTAGCTGGAATTTCAGGCTTCCAATTGATATAACTTTTGATTTTTGTATTATCAAACATTTGATAATCCGCATCAATAGGGCGAAGTCTTTCTTCATCTTGCTCTACTTTGATATCTTTTTTTGTTGAAAATCCTAAAAGTATATCTATGACTTCAGGAAGCTTAAAAGCTTCTTCCCCTGCTATGTTAAAAGCTTCTCCACAAGGCACTTTACCTTTTGCGCTTTCTAATGAAAGCAAATAATAAGCTCTTATGGCGTCACGACAATCTTGAAAAGTTCTCACACTCGATAAATTTCCCACTTTTATAATAGGCTCTTGATAACCCGCTTCAATCAATGCAATTTGTTTCGCAACAGTACTTTCAAAAAATACATCACTTCTTCTTGGACCACTATGAGTTCCCATTCTAGTAACAAAGGTTTTGATACCATAAGCCTCACCGTAAAATCTTCCTAAATAATCAGTTCCAATTTTACTTATACTATAAGGACTTGCCCCATGAAAAGGTGTTTCTTCATTTAGCTTTATACCCACTTTTGCACGCCCATAAACTTCACTAGATGAGCATACATGCACTACTGGATCATAGCCATCTTTGGCTTTTAGTAATCTAATGTTTTCTAAGATATTTGCTGTGCCTATGATATTAGTTTGTAAAGTTTCGATAGGTATATCAAAAGAAGTTTTTGGGTAAGATTGTGCTGCTAAATGAAAAATCACATCAGGACGCTTGGTTTCAAAAAGCTTTTGAATACTAGAATAATCATTTAAATCCGCATAAAAAATGCTGATTCTGTCTTTTTTATTGATCCTATCATTTAAATGATAAATATTTTCCATACTTTCTTGCCAACGCATCATGCCAATAACTTCATAATCTGTATTTTCCAATAGAAAATCCGCCATTTGTGAACCAACTTGCCCAGTAAAACCAGTGATTAATGCTGTTTTTTTATCCACTTTTTATTCCTAACATGTAAAATATTTCAATATTAAAACATATATTTTATTACTATTTGCTTTATTTTTTCAAATATTTTTCAATCATTATTGACAATCCCTGTTCTAAAGTGGTTTGCTTTTTAAACCCTAGTTTATTAAATTTTTCTTGCGACATAACTTTTTTTAGCGTTCCATCATTTTTGCCTACATTATTCTCAAAGATAATCTCTCCTTTATAATGAAGTAATTTTCCTATCAAAAAAGAAAGTTCTTTTATACTTATTAAACTATTGCTAGTAAAATTCACAACAGAGCTAATTAACTCGCCATCTTTACTATATTCACATAAATCTTTAAAATTAATATTTTTTGCCAAATGTATGCAAAATTGTGCCAAATCATCCGCAAAAGCAAATTCTCTTGAAGCTATTCCGGTTCCAATCATCTTAATATGATCTTCAAAAATACCATATTTTCTGCAATATTTTACTGCTTCATCTTTATCATTAATCTGCAAATCATTGCACAAAGCAGAATAATTTTTCTCATTTAATTGCTTGGCTAAGTAAATTTTGCGAAAAATAGCAGCCTGCACATGAGAGTCCTCTAAATCAAAATTATCGTTTTTGCCATAAATGCTAGTTGGAGCAACACATAAAAAATCCTTGTTTTTTTCCAAGTTAAAATATTCACAAAGTTTAATGCCAGCTGTTTTAGCAATAGCATACGCTTCATTATTGGGCTGAAAAACACCTGTTAGCATAGAGCTTTCTTTGATGGGCAAAGGTGTATCTTTTGGATAAACACAGGCAGAAGCCAAATATACAAGTTTTTTAACATTATGATTAGCACTTGCAAAGATAACATTATTTTGCATCATTAGATTATTATATAAAAATTCTGCTGGATATTTTTTTTGCTTTATAAAACCCCCAACAAAAGCAGCACTAAAAAATACATATTCGGGTTTTTCTTGGTTAAAAAACTCTTCTACAGCACTTTGATTTATCAAATCTAGCTCAGAATGAGTTCTATAAACAATGTTCTTATAACCCTCTTCTTGTAATTTTTCTAAGATAGCAGAACCCACTAATCCTTTATGACCCGCTATATAAATTTTAGAATTTTTATCCATGACTTTTTCCTTGCATTGCCAAAATATCTCTTTCTGAAAGAATTGGTGCTTTTGTGGGCCAATCAATTCCTATTCTTTCATCATTCCACGCATATGTAAATTGATCATTAGCATCCACATACTCGCCTTCATATGCCCATTTATAATAATATAAAGCATCATATTTGGAACTAACATATTGAGCATTGCCAAAATAAGGTGGAATTAGAATTAGCTGTGGATTTTCTTTGTTAATAATAAAACGTTCCCATTTGAGATAAGTTGATGAATCTTTTCTACAATCAACCACAACTTGATGAACTTCTCCATAGACACAAGTCACTAATTTCCAAGATTTATGATCTCCATGAATACCCCTTAAAACATTGGGTCTTGAAAGGGTAAATTTATCCAAAACAAAATTAAGCCCATCTGGAAGAAGATTGCCTAAATTTTCTTGTGAAAAAACAGACCAAATATCACCTCTTAAATCGCTAAATTTGTTTGGAGTGATGATATAAACGCCTTTTAATTTTTTTGATTCTTGAATATCGAATGCCATAGCCATTATGCAACCTCCAAATTGACTTGAGATTGCACTTTTAGTCTATATCTATTATTGAAAATCTGTATTTTAGAAATTCTAAAGAAACTTTTAAAGAGATGAGCTACTAAAAGCCCCCCCCCCCCGCAGGATAATTTTTCAAATACCATTTATACATCATTTTTATTCCTTGTTCTAAATTTATTTTGTGTTTCCAGCCCAGAGAGTGGATTTTAGAGCAGTCTGTAAGTTTTTGCATAACACCATTGGGACGATTTACATTAAATACAATCTCACCTTTAAAACCCACAATATCTTTTACTAATCTTGCCAATTCTTTAATACTGATATTTTCATTAGGACCTATATTTATATGTGTATTAGTAATTGCCTTCTTACCATTTACCAAATCTTTAAAATCAATATTTTTCATTATAAAAATCACAGCTTCTGCTAAATCTTGGCCATGCAGAAACTCTCTAGTTGGTTCTCCTGTTCCCCAAATTTCTACACTATTTTCATCAACTCCAAAGGTTTTTAAATACTCTTTTGCCTCACTTAAAGAATTCATTTTTAAATCCCTCAACAATTCTTTTTCTTCGCCCTCACTGAGCAATTTTGCTAAATGAAATTTTCTAAGCATAGCAGGCACTACATGAGCTTTTTCAAGATCAAATTTATCATTGTTTCCATATAAATTTGTAGGCGTAATTGCTATAAAATTTGTGCCATGTTGCAAATTATAACTTTCACAAAGCATAAGTCCCGCAATTTTTGCAATAGCGTAAGGCTTATTAGTATATTCTAAATCCCCTAACAACATTTGATTTTCATTTGTTGGTAAAGTTGCATTTTTTGGATACACGGTAGTTGAAGCAATAAAAAGCAATTTTTTTACTTTATGTAAAAAAGCATTATGAATCACATTGCATTCTATCATTAAATTTTGATAAATAAAATCCGCACGATAAGTATTATTAGCAGCAATTCCACCTGCTTTTGCCGCAGATAAAATCACATATTCTGGTTTTTCTTGTTTGAAAAATTCTTCTACAGCTTTTTGATCTGTCAAATCAAGTTCAGAATGTGTTTTAAAAATTAAATTATGATAACCTTTATTTTTTAAATTTTCCAGTATTGCAGAACCCACTAAACCTCTATGCCCTGCAATGTAGATTTTAGAATCTTTATTCATATATTTTCCCTTTCTTCAAATCGCAATGGAATTTCAGGATTAGAAGCAAATGAAGGACAATCAAGCCCTTCAATATTACCTGCTATTTTTCTATATCCATTTTGCAAAAACTTGCCTGCAATATCTTTTCTTAAATAACTCACTTCAATCGTTGTGCTCCAAAAAAGATCGCGAGAATAAAAGATTTTTCCATGGTTGTTTAAATGTGTGTGGATAGGCACAAAATATTCTCTTATTCTCTCTAGCTGTTTTGTGCGTAGTTCCACCCCATCTTGCTCCTCTGGATTACACCCATGAAATTCAAAAATAATTTGTGTAAAGTATTTATTTAAAAGCCCTATATCAATTCCCTCTAGCATTTCCCATTCAGAATTTTCTATATCACATTGCAAAATATTTGCTTTATTTTTATCTAAATTATTATCTTTCAAAACTTGTGATAATGTAATCGTATTGTCATCATTTACACTGCCTATAAATTTTTTGTGAAAAATGATATTTTTATGATTGTAAGGAGATTTTTCAATACTCGCATCGTATTCTATAACTTGATAGCCCTTTTTTGCCATTTCTAAATCCCAAGGAGAACTTTCGCTAACACCTAAAGATAAGGCTTTGCTATCCATTAAGCCCCCCCCCCCCCGCAAGGTTAAGCCATACATAACATAGCCACCATCACTTTTTCCACCCATACGCACTAGCTCTTCATTTGGCATTACAAGTGGTTGAATCAACTTTAAATATTTTAAAATATTCTCATAGCATTGTTCATTATGGTTTAGTCTAATATAATTTCTATCTCTATCTTGTAAAAGCATAAGTAAAATTTGTTTATCATCTTCATTGATTTTAGAATTTACTATAATATTTGACATTAAATTACAATAAGCTAACTGATTACTAAAATCCACTTTTTTATTAAGCTCTGTTAAAAGTTTTTCTAAATTTTGCATTTTTATTCTCCGTTTTTACTTGCTAAAATATCTCTCTCTGAAAGAATAGGATTTTTAGTAGGCCAATCAACTCCTATTCTTTCATCATTCCAGGCATAGGTAAATTGTTCATTTGCATCAACATAATCTCCATTGTATGCACATTTGTAATAATACACAGCACTTTCACTACTAACATAATGTGCATTTCCAAAGCCTGCTGGAACTAAAATAATTTGCTGATTGTCTTGATTTATTATAAATTTTTCATGCTTTAAATAGGTTGGTGAATCTTTTCTGCAATCAACCACAACTTGATGTATTTCTCCATAAACGCAAGTTGCTAGTTTATATGTTTTAACATCTCCATGAATTCCACGAATTACATTGTGTTTTGAATGTATAAATTTATCATGTATAAATTTTAATCCATTTGGCAGTAGTTTATCTACAACTTCACTCGTAAATGCTGTCCAAATTTCACCTCTTAAATCTCTAAATTTATTTGGAGTTATCACATACACACCTTTTAATAGTGAGGATTCTTTAATATCAAACCCAATAGCCATTATGCAACCTTTAAGACTTGCCTAAAGGTTGCAGTAAGGTTATTAAATTTAAGACTATTTAAATCCCCCCCCCCTATAACTTTATTTAATAACTCTATTTGCTCACTAATGCTAAATTGATGATTGCCTACAAAAAATCCTTTTTCGTGAATATATTTGGCATTTTTAAGCTCATTATGGATTTCATAATCAAAATATTTAATCACTTCATTTTGCGTAAAATCACCAGTAGCTATAGGACGATACTCTATATCATTTTCTTCTAATTTTTTAATAATATCTTTTCTTTGCACTTTGGAATTTGGTCTAATTACCAATGAAAATCCAAACCACGAACTATTTCCGATTTCTTTTTGTATAATAAAATCAGGGTGATTTTTAAAATAATCACAAAATAACTTTGCATTTTCCCTACGATATTGCAAAAACATAGGCAATTTTTTAAGTTGTTCTATACCTATAGCCCCGCTCATTTCTACAGGACGCACATTATATCCTGGTAAAACAAAACGAAATGATTCACTAAACCAATCATCACTTTTATTTGCTACTTTATTTTCTTTTGGTAAATTTCTAGTCCATCCATGTGCCCTTAAACAAAGTAGTACATGATACAATTCCTCATCATCGGTCACTACAAATCCACCTTCCATTGTGGCCATATGATGAGAGAAAAAAGTAGAAAAAGTTCCCATAACACCAAAAGTTCCAGCTTGTTTTCCTTTATATTCAGCACCCATTGATTCACAATTATCTTCAAGCAAGACAATATCTTTATCTTTTATCATATCTTTAATTACATCAAAATCATTAGGATTTCCTAAAAGATTTACTACCATAATCATTTTTGTTTTATTACTAATTGCACTTTTTAAACTTTCTAAATCATAATTTAAAGTTTCTAAATCAATATCAACAAATTTAAGCTTTAAGCCATATTGATAAAGTGGATAGTAAGTGGTACTCCAAGATACCGCAGGAACTATAACTTCATCTCCTCTTTTTAATTTAGGATTTTTTGTGTAAAACAAAGCTGCAGTTGCAATTAAATTTGCGGTAGATCCTGAACTTGTCATAACCGCATATTTAGAACCCACAAAAGTAGCAAAATCTTTTTCAAATTCGGCTACTTTTTTACCCATAGTAAACATATCACTTTTAATAACTTCTTGTATTGCTTGCAATTCTTTTTCATCCCAAGTAGATGAAGCTAATGTGTATTTTTTCATTTATTTACTCCTTTATTTTTTACATACCATTCATACATCATTTTATTTCCTTATTCACAAATTTACTTCACAACTATCAATCAAACATAAAGCTTTTTAAAACCATCTAGTTCATCTTAATTATAATAAGCGCATTAATCTTTTTGCAATTCTATGTATTAAAACCAAATACTATATTTTCATCTTTTCTTGCTTAAAAAACAATAATCTGTCCTTTTTACAAATACGATATATTTCAAAATTTTATGTAATTTTTTCTTTAATTGAAAATTTTTATCATCAAAGTCCTTAACTATATGATTTTTTTGCATCTTAATTTTGAACAACCATAAATCCCTCATAATATGAGCTTCAAATTCATGTTAAACCTTCATTAATCTTGATAAAAATACACAGCCACACTCTTTACTTTCTAGAGATGTTTAGCCACTACCCACTAAAACCACTTTTTAAATTTTCATTTCTTGCATCTCATTTTTTGTAATCATTGTATTTCTTATTGTTTATTTTCCACTTTATTGCAGATATATCCTTAAAATAAAATTTCAAATATCCACCCTTATACCAAGTTTTATGAGCTTTAATAAAAGCTTCTCCCAATTTATAAGCATAACATTCTTTCTCTTTTAAGGCTTCTTTATAGTCAGGGTAAGCTTCTAAAGGAGGTAGTTTTGCAGAAGGATCTTTTTTTATTTTTTCTTGATAAATTTTTTGTTCTTGTTTATGTTTATCTTTTATATAAGATAATACAAAAGGCATTCTTATATAACCTAATAAAGATTTAGAATTTGCTATTAAAGCTTGTCCTATTTTATAGGATAATTGGTTTTGGATTCTTGCTTTGGCAGTTCCGTATTTAGTTTGAAAGGATAATTGATTATTTTGTGCCCGAATATCTTGCATTAAGGCTTGTATCCTACTATTTTTTTGAACCAATGCTTCTTTGTTCTTATTTAGCTTTTCTGTCATATTATTTTGCAGAGCATTAAGTTGAACTATATTAGCTTTTATTGTTGTGTCTTTTTTTCTAACATTGCTATTATCACTTTCTTGATGCTCCTTATCAATCATAGCGTTACAAGAAAAGCTCTGAGTTTCAATCAAAAAATTAAAAAAATATTTTAAATACATTCTAGCCTCACAACATGTCTCAGTAATTAAAATTTCATAATTAATTTTTGATAAATTTTGCCCTACAAAAAAATCATCAATATCTTTATTATCTTTCATATAAAATTCTATCATAAATATACAATACAAAAAGAATCCATAAGTGCTTTTTTTACAATTTACCACAAATTCATCAAAATAAGTATCTCTAGATAATTGAAATTTAGCAAAATAATTACTTTGAATACTTAAAATCAATCTTTTAAAGTTACTAGAACTTAAAAACTCTCTTCTAATAATTTCATCAGCCAAATCATACTCTCCAAAAGCATAATGGCAAAAAATTTGTAAAATTAAAAAAGTAGAATTTTCTTCATTATGCTCAAATCCACATTTACTCCAATAAATATATTCTTCCTTTGTTAAATTATTTTTACCATTAATCAAAAGCGATAAGATATCAAAAGAAATATGCTGATTAGGTATCTTTATTTTTATCTGTGAATCAAGACCCAAATAACAAGTTTTAACAATTTTACACAACTCTTCTTGTCCAATTAAATTCTTATAAGACACAATCTCATTTTCTCCAATATAAGAAGCTGAAATTGAAAATCCAGAATGTGAAGCTATAATCTTCTTACATTGAGACATAAACATCATATCAAAAAAAGCTTTTTCATATTTATCATAATATTTTTCATAAAACAAGGAAACAGTTTTTACATTATATTTTTGTTTTAAAAAATGCTCTATTTCAATATCTTGAACTATAAAAACAATTTTATCTGGTTGAAATCTTTGCAACAATTCTATAGCAATAGGCAAAGGAGTTGTTTTTACAACTAAATTAATTCTTTTATTAAAATTCGCATAAACTATATCTCCTCCTCTTAAATGTACCGCTACAACATCTTTTAATTTTAAAGATTGGATTTTATCAATAATGTTTTTATATTTTTTAGAAAAATCAATAAATTCAAAAGCTTGTTTATAACTAAAAGTCTTCCACCGATTTTCAACATTATATTTTTTGCAATAATTCACAAATTCTTGGTTTTGAACATAGCCTCGAAAATTAACAAATTTTTCATAATCCTCAAAAAAATTTCTATAAGTCCCTACAGTTTCTTTAGGTAATTCATTAAGGTAATATTTTCTTATAAAATCTTGAGAAAAAACATGCTCTTTTGGCTCTACTGCATGATATTCATTGTTACGCTTCCAATCCCATCTAAAATAAAAATCTTCCCCAAAAGCTTGAGATATTTTTATAGCATTCAACATTGCAGCCAACCTACATCCAAAACCATCGTTATTTAAAGCTAATATATTCTTCATCCTGCATGCCTAAAAAAATTTTTTTATTTTTTTAAATAAACTTTCTTTATTAGTTTGAACAACATCTAAAGCATGGGCATAAGATAACAATTTTTCATCTTTTATCAAAGTATCTAGATATTTTTGCCAATTTTTAATAATCTTTTCTGATTTTTTATATTTATCTCTTTCCCACTTCTCAACAAAGTCTATATCTTTCTCATTCATTGGTTCAATATACAAAAATAATCTAGTTTTATAATCTTCTCTATATTTTTGCGGAATAAATTCAATACTCTTACTATACCATCTTGTCATCCAAGATGTATCTTCATTTTCATTTCTAATTCTATTCCCAAAATGAACAAAAAAATCATCATCCACAATATTATCTACTATAAATCTATACACATTTTCATGCCTAGAAATATCATATCTATATATATGCGAAAGCACTTCTCTGCTATTAATATTGTCTAATAACTCGTCTTGAGATATTTTATTACCACTTAAAGCACTTGCTAGTGTATGCTTTCTAAAACATTTAACACACTTACCACAAGGCTTCTTATCATTACCTCGCATGCAAGAGCGTGTAAAATTTGAAACAGGATTTTTTAAATCTATAATAGCTGTGGCAACTTCTGTTAAACCTGCCGTTGGAAAAAATAATTCACAAGAAATATTTTCAAAAATCAAAAACCAACGATTATAAAAAATATTTTCACCAAAATTCTCAAACTTTTCAAGTCCCACTTTAAAAACCGATTCCATAACAGCACCTGAAGCAAGACTGTCAATTTTATAATAATCAGCTAACAGAATAAATGGTATATATACAGCCAGTGCTATAAATTGTTCATCATTATCCACAGGAAAGCCAACTGGACTTCTTAAATACTCTAAATTGGTAGGAACAGAATATACTTCTTCTTTAATGCTTTGCAAATCTCCCAAAGCACTCAAAGGAGCTGTTTTGTCATACAAATGCTTTTTAAAACTTGGCATAATTCTATCTAAAAACATAACTACTGTATTTTCTGGCATTAATGATAAAGCTGCCGTCGAATCAACTCCTCCACTATAAGCCAAACCAGGCCTACCATTACTAATTTTTCTCGGAACTATTTTGGAATCTTTTTTAGGAATATTAATATCAAGCTGTTTTTTCACTATATCTGAAAATTCGCTTGATACACTAAAAGGCAATACTAACTCTTCTGCTACAAAAGGATACACACACAAAAGAGATGCCATAGCCAACAAATCTGGATGTATCTCTTTTAAACTGATTTTTATTGGTAATTTAAAAAAACAACTTCTATTGTTCATATGGGGGGGGGGGGGCATCTATTGTAGCTTTTTTCTTCCTTACTATTTAAATAAAAATCAAAAAACACATAAGTATCATTTGCAGATATCTCAACTCTCATAAATAAACTCCTCTAAATTTTATTTTCTTTATAAGAAACTTGCATCTCTAATGGTGCCCAAAAAGTACGCTTCTTCAATGGAAATTCCAAATAAAAGTTCTCTTGAAGATTTGCATGCCACTGCTTAAATGAATCAAAATATTTTCTTCTGACAGCAGACATACCAG
>NZ_NBIU01000031.1 GCF_003245365.1 Helicobacter valdiviensis | reverse complement strand
ATAATATCGCTAATGATATTTTAGAAGATGTAAGAAAGAAGAAGTTTTAAGAACTTCTTCTTTAAATAAGTTCATATACTCTATAAAATAACTACACAATAAACAATAAGAATAAAAAGACATCAATCTATTAATACTTATACTAAACTACTAAACTACTAAACTACTAATCTCTTAAAATCTCTTAAACTCTCAATTTGTCTTCAAAACATCTAACATATAGATTTATAAGATTTCAAGAGGCACAACTAATAAAGGTTGCTAACCTCTTTAAAAACCTTTTAAGCTCTTATTTAACCATAACTATTAAAATTTATTCGTCCATCTTTATATCTTTTATTCTATGTTAAACTATTAGGATTTATACATTGTCATCACAAAGCTCTTTTAGAGCTGAAGCAATCTATAAATTATTCATTCCATCTAAACTTTCCAATCAATCTAGTATTCATTCTAAAACTCTCAATCATTTTATATCTCTTATTTATTCTAAATCTATCAATATAATAAATAAACAAATTAAAGACAATCTTTTAAATAAAACTAATTTTATCTTTCAATATTGTTTAGATAAATCTTTTAAACTACCACAGATTTTTCAAATCCTTGTAGTGACATTCTTATATTTCTTTGGAATGCTATACTTTGCTTTGCTTTGTTCGCAGTGATAGAATGGAGTGTCATAATAAGGAGTGAAATAACAAAACAATCTTTAAAGGTAAATCCCTTTAGAGTAAGCATTTAATAGATTTTAAAAATTTTATAGGGTTTGCAGATTATTTATCTAGTCTCACCCTACACATTGCATAGCAATTTGCCCATACTTGCACAACATTTTAAAAAACTCCTAAAGCCTCAGTATCACTACTAGAATTTATTTAATTTTTCAAATAACTATATTAAAACTCTCTAACCTCTTAAAATTTCACAAAAACTAAAGCTATATACCGTAACTACTAGAATTTATTTTTAATTCTTGTAACTCTTTTAACTTCTAAAATTTTAACAATTTCATTGATAATCTCTTATTATTGCAAAGCATTGATAAAAGGTTGAAGTTTTTATTGTCATTGCGAGGGTTCGTAGAATAAAATTTATTTAATTTCTTAGATAACTTACTTTTGAAAATCTTTTAAAACTTTTATTCTATTCTTAGCTAATAGAATTTATACATTGTCATTGCGAGAGTTCGTAGAACTCGTGGCAATCTAAGAATTTATCTTTAAAGGTTATTCTTTTTAGACTGCCATGCAAGTCGTTTTACTGCTTACAGTGACATTTTTTGTTTCTTTGGATTATCACGAGCTATGCTTTTGTGGTGATATTTTGCTTTGCTTAATATCAAGAAAGCTAAATGCTAAAAAGTAGCAAGTGTTTTTAAGGCCCTAAAGTATTGACTTAGAGTAAATTATCAATCTTTTAAATTCATTAATTATTATAATAATTTGGTTTTTGTTAAAAAATATTTTATTTCTTAGTTTTATTTAATCTTTTGCATTTTTTGATAAAGCTTAAAATTCCAAAACTAAGAAGAAAAGGCTTAGAATGCTAAGATAATAAAAGCGATATGAAAAAGCAATAGACAATATAATTAAAATCAAGGAAACCATAGTAAGCAATTAAAACTTAATTAGAAAAAAGGATAAGCTAAAAAGCCTTAAATTTAGGGTAAAATGGCAAATTCCATTTTTACTTTGGTGCAGTGCTTTTCTGCTAAGTCATTATAGTGCTTAGCAAGATTGAGTAATCTAGCTTGACTAGGGCAATCATCATTATTTTCCCGATCTATATAGCATGAACTAAAAAATTCTTGTATTTTGCCCTCTTTATAGCTTTTGTAGCTTATTGTATTTCCCCAACCAAGCCTTAAACTCTCTTGCAAAATCCCTTCATTATAGACTTGCACTTCATAGCCATTAATACACCAAACCCCAATGCGCAAGCCATTTTCATAATCTCCTACTATATGCGAAGAGCCATCATTGCCATTATCAAGTAAATAAGAAGATTTTATCTCCCAAGTGCCTGTGTGTCTGTGCTCTGTATCATAGCGACCAAAATGCAATGCCACATCTCTATTAGAGTTATTTGGCTTTTCAGTTAGGTTTAATACAAGAAAAAGCCAAAAAATCGCCCCCACACCCACTATGCCCATAAACACTACAATTCCAAGCAAAACATCAAAAGGAATTTTAAGGGATTTTAAGAGTGCTTCATTGCGTTTCATTTTACCGCCTTTATGAGTCTTCATCTAGACAATCCCATATAATCTTGCAATCTTGCACCCTGCCACAAGCTATGACAATCCCATTTTCTATAATTTTAAGTTTTTGGTTTTGCCACTCTTTTTGGGATTTTACACAAATTGTATCATAGGGCTTTGGGAGTTTAGAATCTTCTTTAAATTCATTTGAAAAATAGAGACTTTTATTCCATGCTTCTTCATCCAGAACATAGCTTTTATTAGCAATACGCAGGGCATAGTCATCTCTGCCCCAAGGATTTTTAAAAGCAGAATAGCTTTCAGCAAAAAGTGTATTATAGGCTTATGTCCTAAAATTATAAGAATGGTTAGGACTGAAGCAATGCTTACAAAATAAATTGAAAGCTTAAAACAAAGCCTTGTAAAGTGCATAAAAAGCCTTTATGAAAAATCTTATCAACAAAATAATTATTTAATTTTATTGTCTTCCTTATATTTTTGCAATGCTGTATCATCTAGGATTGTATCGTATCTATTTTTAGAAATTCTATGGCGTTTGCCAATCTCTAAATCTTCATTAATTGTTTGTATAAATTCCCTAAAATTTGGATTTTTCTCTACAAGCATATTGAGTGTCGTAATATCAAGCTCCCTTTTGTGAGAAGGCAGGATAATGCGACTTTCTGCTGTGCTCGATTCTAGCTTTATCACTCCTATGCCAAAGCTCGCATTTAATCGTATGAGCTCTTCTAAAATCTCATCATCAAACTCTTCAAAAACCACCAAATAGCCCTCATTTGCAAAGCTAGAATTAGACACAGCTTGAAAATAATATTCTTTAAGATTACTCCACGAAAGGCACACTTTTAGTTCAAAGGCATAGAGCTTGAAGTTAAATTGGTGCGCGTTTTTTAAGAGATTTAGCGTCTCCTCTGCGTAATCCTCTTCAAAAGGAAAATGCACGCCAACCATATCAGGATAATTCCATTTATCACGCCCACTGACACTTTTTTGACTTTTTTCGTGAAAAATAGTTTTGCAATAGAGATTGAAATTTGGATTTTCATAGAGAAATTTTACTAAAAGTGGGTGGAGTGAGCGTTCTTTTATGCTATCTTTGGCTTTTTCTTTTGGGCTTTCTTTGGTGGAGGATTCTTTAGGGTTTTGCAAAGAATTTTTCTTCTCTTTTAAATAAAAAGTTGTGGGTTGTTTAGAGATGATACAAAAAAGAGAATTTTCATTTTTAATATCTGTATAAAGCAATGCACCAATATTTTGCCAAGGTGTTTTGCCAATGCTTCCTAGCTTCTTATCTAACCCCATTTTTACACCACTCTCCCAAATCTCCATAAAGGTAAGTGGCTTTTGCGAACTCGCTAGAACATCAATGATAAATTGCCTGAATGTGTATTTTTGCATAGAATTATAAAACCTCCATAAGTTTTTATTTAATTTTAATCTAAATAAGCTTTATTATTGCAATCTCTTTTTATAATTTTTGGACTTTTGTTGACTGTCTGAACAATCTTGAAAATAATCAAAGAATTTATAAAGCACATTTTAGATTTATGGTACTTGTTTTTCTTGATAATATTTTAAAATATCTTGCATTTTTTTTAGATTCTATATCTCTCATGTAGTTTTCCATAAATTGCCAATTTGGATTGCCTTTAGAATCTATAGGAAGCAATAATTTTTCTCTTTTAATCCTTTTATCATTAATCTCTCGATTAAAGCTATATTTAGCACTTAAGCGAGTAATTATTGGAAGCAAAAACAAATAAATATATTTATTAAATTTAGGTTGTATAAGTTGTGTAACATGATCGCTTGCAATAAATTCATAAGAGTGAAAAAACGCACTGCCGACACTCCCACTATTTGCCAAAGAAATACAATTGCTAAATTTTCTTACATTTTTACGATTGTCTATAAAATTATCTACACCATTATTAAAAGCACTTGAAGAAACATAAGGAGTTTTCCCTTGAATCTGATTATCTTTAATTAATCTTTTTCCTCGCTTGATTTCTTTAAAAATATCAGCAAAATAAAATTCCTTCCATTCTGGATTCTCTAAACTCAATTGCTCATTTGCGATTTTCATGAGACCATCCTCAATGAAAATGCGTTGTTGTAAGGTGTTTGAACACTCTGAATGGGTGTTAAGAAATGAGAGAAACTGCTAGTTACCCCCCAACCCGAAATTATTAGCTATTTTTTTGTTATAATAAGCTAAAATATCTTTAATATATTTTTGCTCTATATTTTTCATATAGCTTTCCATAAACTGCCAATTTGGATAATTATTGTCGTCTTTTGGAAGTTGTATAATTTGTTTCTTTAACCTCTCAGTAAAGGACTTATAACCGAATGCAAATTTTGAAGCATTATTTTTTATGATATTAGCCACAAATAAACCACTATATTTATTAAGTTTATTATTACCAAATATGGTAATTTCATCGCTAGCAGTAAAATTGCCTTCAATATAATAGCAATCACAAAATGTGGTTACAATAATTTTATCTCTTTCTATAAAGAGCGGATTTGCAATTAAATCTGTTAATCCGTTATTTTCTTTGCTTGCAGAATAATAGGGTATATTACCTTTTTTTCTATCTTTTTCAATTAATCTTTTACCTCTTTTAATTTCAGTAAAAATTTGTTCTAACTTAAATTCTCTCCACTCTACACTAGCTAAATCATTTTGCATTTTTTTTATCCTCTAAACCAAACAAATAACCTCTGCCATGTGTTATCATATTAAATTCAAAAGTAAGATAATCAGCCATTATTTTTTCAAATTCTTCATGCGTTGGAATCTCATCATTAAAATAATAAAAACTATGCAACCACTCATCATCTGCTTCTATCGTAGTTTTGACGCAAAATTTACTTGGTGCTTCTAGCTCATCACGCCAAACCTTTAATAAATACGCTTTTTTATCTTGCGCATGTATGGTTTCAACTAAACCTTTGTGTTTTTGCACCTCATAGCCATCATCTTCAAAATTAATAAATTTGCAAATCTTATCTTTATCATGAGATATTCCAGCAGTAAAAACAGCTATGCAAGGATTAGTCCCTACACCATAAAAAGTATTTTTATTCAAAGTGATTACACCCTCTAAAGTATGATGCTTTAAAATATTTGCTTTAATGGCTTTTTCTTCTTTGCTTTTTCCCGTCATGGCAGATTGTGGCACGATAACAACAACTTTTCCACCTTTTAAAATAGAATTTAAAAGATGTTCGCTAAATGCAATCTCGGTTAAGTTTTTATCTATTTTTCCTTGAGAATAAGGGGGATTCATAAACCCGACATTTGCCATAAAATTTTCTTGGAGTTTTAAAGGATTTTGCTTTAAAAAATCCTCATCATATAAATTACTTTTACCATCTCCTCTTAACACCATATTTGCAGTAGCAACAGCAAACATAAAAGATTGCAATTCAAAACCAAAAAGCTGATTTTTCTTAATCTCTTCTTTTTGCCTTTCATTTTTCGCTTTTAAGAGCATATAATCCATAGCAGTAATCAAAAATCCACCCGTTCCACAGCAAGGATCAAGCACTTTATCACTAGCTTTTAAATCCACTAAATCACAAAACAATTCTGTAATATGCGTAGGCGTAAGCACGATACCCAAAGTCTGTCCATCACCACCGCTAAAACGCATAAACTCGCTATAAAATATTCCTAAATAATCATTAGAATTCTTTATAACATGGATAGAATCAAAAATATTTTCTTTAATAAATTTTGTATAATGCTTTAAAGGAGTGCAATTGATTTTCAAACCTTTTTTGTCAGTAATTTCGCAAAGCTCATTAATCTTTTTAGTATCCTTAATCACGGAAAATTGGGATAAAACTTTATCAAGTTTCACTTGCGGAGTTAAATTCGATTTTTTTAAATTTGACTCGATAAGTTTATAAATTTTTACTCCATCTGTATCAATTTCTTCATTATTTAGATAATTTAAATCTAAATTTTTAGCTTTCATTTCATCAAGTGCTAGTAAAATCCCTGCTACAACTAAGGGTTTATTTCTATCGTCTAAAGCCCCATAATTTCTTAAATCTTCATGTAAAGTGGCAGCAATCTTTTCAATCTCTTCTTTTGTCTTTTGTTTGCTAGATTCTTCTTTTAAAACCTCCCTTTTATAGTATTCTTCTATATATTTCTCATTGAAAAGCATAAAAGTTTCAATATCTTCTAAAGGTTCTTTTATCAATGCTCCATTATCCACAAATAAAGGAGTGATTTTATGATTTTTGCTATCCCCGCTTACCGCAATCGCAAATACTTTTTTGTAGGTATTTTGATTTTTAATAATATGTTTTGCATACCATAAAGCACCATTAAGTGCATAATTTTCTATGTCTTTTTGCTCTTGTGAGATGATGTTATTTTCATTTCTTTTAATATGTTTGCTAACATCTGCTTTATTTTCAATCACAATTACAAAATCTTTTATCACACCGCAATATTCAGGATATCCTTGCTTATTTGTTCCTTTTTTAGATGCAGTGCTTAAGGCTTCATTTAGCTCTTTAATATCCGAACCTTGATAAGATAAATTGATATTTGCTTCTTTTAAAAGCTCATATACCCATAAGTCTGTTTGCACTTCCTTTTTTGCCATTAGCAAATCCTATATTTCTATTTCACTCCCACTCAATCGTGCCCGGTGGCTTGCTTGTTATATCATACACCACGCGGTTAATGCCCTCAACCTCATTGATGATTCTATTTGCCACGCCCTCTAAGAAGCTATGAGGCAGATGTGAGAAAGTCGCAGTCATACCATCGAGCGCTTCTACTGCACGCACGCAAATAGTATTATCATAAGTGCGGTTATCGCCCATGACACCGACACTCTTTACATTTAAAAGCACGCAAAATGCCTGCCATACTTTATTGTATAAATTATGCTTATGAAGTTCTTCAATAAAGATAGAATCACAAGCTCTTAGCAGGTCTAAATCCGTCTTATTTACCTCTCCCATGATACGAATTGCTAAACCTGGCCCTGGAAATGGATGACGCATGAGCATAAATTCTGGCATTCCTAGTTCTCTTCCTAACGCTCTTACTTCATCTTTAAAGAGTTCTCTTAATGGCTCTATAAGTTCAAATTTCATCCATTCAGGCAGTCCGCCGACATTGTGATGACTTTTTATCGTTTTGCTGGGTCCTTTCACGCTTACAGATTCAATCACATCAGGATAGAGCGTGCCTTGAGCTAGGAATTTTATCTCACCCTTAGCATTGTGTTTTTTAGCTTCAGCCTCAAAAACTTCAATAAAGGTTTCGCCGATGATTTTTCGTTTCACCTCTGGATCGGTTACACCCTTTAGCTTGCCCAAAAAGATTTCGCTTGCATCTACGGTGATAAGTGGTACGCCTAGATTTTCTCTAAACATGGCTTCAACCGCTTCTCTCTCCCCAGCGCGTAAAAGCCCCGTATCTACAAAAACAGGGATAAGATTCTCACCAATCGCACGATAAAGAAGTGTAGCCACAACGCTAGAATCTACTCCGCCACTCACCGCACATAGCACCTTTTGTGTGGTTTTTGAAGAAGAAGCAATAGGACTTTTGCATTTGCAACTTTCTAAATGATCATCTACCATACCAATAGATTGCATAAAAGCATAGATACTTGTAGAGCCTACAAATTTAAATCCTCTTTTTTGCAAGTCTTTGCTAATCTCATCGGAAAGTGGTGTTGAAGCTGGAATGTCTTTAATGGTTTGGAAGTGGTTTATAATGGGTTTATTTTTTACAAATCCCCAAATATATTTATCAAAACTTCCAAATTCACTTTGCACTTCTAAAAATCTCTTAGCATTGTTGATAGCAGATTCTATTTTTGCATGATTTCTTATGATTTTTTCATTTTGCATAAGAGCTTCTATCTTTTTATCATCATACAAGGCTACTTTATGGGGATCAAAGTCATCAAATGCTTCTCTAAAAGCCTCTCTTTTTTTAAGAACTGTAAGCCAAGAAAGCCCTGCTTGCATACCCTCTAAAACTAGCATTTCAAAAAGCCGTTTTTCATCGTGTAAAGGCTTACCCCACTTGTTATCATGATAATCTTGATAGATTTTTTCCTCTCCTGCCCAATCACATCTTGCAGTATTTTGTGTATCTCCTAACACTTTTTCTTTAAGTTTTGCTATTTCATTTTCTGCAAAATATTTCATATTCCAACTTGTATCTGCACCACAAATGCTAATCGCAAAGTTTTTTAACATATCTCCGCCACACTCACTATGCACGACTTCAGGATGGAATTGCATAGCATAGATTTTTTTCTCTAAATTAGCAATGGCACAATAATGTGTATTGCCAGATTTTGCAAGCTCAATAAAGCCGTGCGGGATTTCTTCTACCTTATCAGCATGGCTCATCCACACAATAGAATGTTGTTTGATACCATTAAGCAAGAGAGATTGTGCATTGCTTCTGTGGGTTTGGCAAAGATAAGAATGCGCAATATCTTCTCCAAGTTCTTCTGTGATGTTTGTTTCTACACAACCTAGAGATTTAGCAAGAAGGCAAGCATCTTTGTTGTCTGCATAACAAATAGAATGGACTTCTTTCATACCATAAGTTTTAAAGGCGTAGTCTTTAATGGCTTCTGCCAATTCGTTTGCATAGTTTTTATCAAAAGCATCTTTGCTAATAATAATGCTAACTTCAGACACTTTTGTAAAATGTAAGCCTGCTAAACCTATAAATTTATCTTTTGCTTTATCAAAAATAGCCCAAAATCCGCAACCAAAATTGTGATAATTATCAATTTCTTTACAAATCCAAGCTTCTAGTTTGTCTAAAATCGCCTTTCTATTATTTGCACCTACAATCTCTTGGTTTTCAAAAAAATCTTTAACTACAAGTGCATCTTCAATAACTAATTCTCTAATAATGGTATGTTCTGTTTCTATAAAAAGCTCTGTGCGTTCATGTTTGCTTGTTAGGCAGAATACAGAATGTGGAATTTTTGTATTGTCAAATTCCTTTGAAATATTGCCAACACAAGGCATTTCAAAGACTTTGGCTCTATCTATTGCACCGCGATCATCATGTCTTAGTGCTGCATAAATTTTAAGACAATGCAAATTATGGATTGCATAGCGGATACATAGTCTTAAGCCCTCATAAGGATAGGAAGTTCCCCAATATTCTTTTTTAATAAGACAAGCAACCTCGATACCCTTTTTATTATTGCCGATATCTTGAATGTTTAACCCTACTTGTCCTATAAATTCTCCATCAAGAGTTTCTAAAGCCCACAGACCAAAACCAAAATTTTTATAGCTTTCTTGCTGGATATTAAGCCATTCTTGTGCATTAGGATTTGTAAAATCAAAATTAAATCTCCAAGTGCCTACTTCATCATTATCTTGTAAAGAAAATTTAATATCTTCTAAGTCTTTGTGCTGTAATTCCCTAATGATAAGTTCGGGAGCTCTTAAAATAGGAGCTTTTTTGTTTCTGTATCTATTAGCATTCAAAAATTCTTTTAGATATTTAATGTCTGCTCTTAGATTTACTATGGGATAGGATTTATTTTTAATGGGTAAATTTTCTATATTAATAGCTTTAAAACCTAACTTTTTAAAGAAGCCTATACCTTGGGTATTGTCTAAAAAGCAGTTTGTATAAAGGTATTTGTAATCTTTTACATAGTGTTCTAGAGCATAATTTAAAAGTTTGCTACCAACTCCACAAAATCTATATTTTGGCGAGATAAATAAGAGTTTTAAAACATCATCTTTACCGCTAATAAAGCCCATAGTATCTTCTTTATTGCTTGCAACGATAATGGTTTCATTGCTTTTTAATTCCCCATACACCATCTCTTTAATAGCATTAAAATCGCTTTTTTCTAGAAAATTATAACTTTCTTTAACAGATTCTTCCCAAAGCTCTAGCATATCTTTGGCAATTTGTGGAAATTCAGAATAATGAAACTGTGTCAAAACAACATCTTCATCATCTTCTTTGTCTTCTATAATTTCTAAAATTGCTTTGCCAAATTCTTGTGCTTCTGCTTTAATAACTTTTCCGCCAAAATAATGTGCAATGTATTGCATACCATAGCAAATACCAAGAATAGGGATATTGAGTTCAAAAATAGCCTCATCAGGCTTGTAAGCACCCTCCTCATAAACGCTTGCAGGACCACCACTTAGGATAATCCCTTTAGGATTTCTAGCTTTGATAGAATCAATGCTTTCAAAATAAGGAACAATTTCGGTATATACACCATATTCTCTTAAACGCCTTGCAATAAGTTGTGTGTATTGGCTTCCAAAATCAAGCACTAAAATTTGGACTTTATTCATCATAATGATACCTTAGAATTTATAAGAATTTTTAAAAAACAATTTTATAATTTTACATAAAAAAAGCATAGAAAACTTTTAAAAGTTATGGATACTTAAAACATAATGGGGCAAATCTTGGTTGCGGTAGTGTTTTATGGTTATCATTTCCTCTTTAAAGCCTAATTTTTTTGCTAGATTTAATGAAGGAAGATTATCTGTTTTAATAAGGCAATAAAGTTTTTTTAAAGAAAGTGTGCTAAAAGCATAATTTTTGATTTTTGTAGCTATTTCTATCCCATAACCTTTTTTCCAATAAGGCTTATCTAAAATCCACGCTATTTCTACAACTTCTTTTTCTTGTATTTTTGTTTTTTGTAAGCCTGCAGTGCCTATTAGAGTGTTTGTATCCTTTAAGATAAGAGCATAAATTCCTAATCCATCTTTTTGGTAGGTTTCAAGTCTTTTTTCTAGCCATTCTTTTGTATTTTTTGCACTAAAGCTATGTCCCCATGCATACATTACTTCTAATTTGTTAAAGATGGAATGGAGTGCATCTAAATCATCTTTGGTTAAATATCTTAAAAAAGTTCGTTTTGAACTTATAAGGGGCGTGCAAACACAATGGAGCAACCAAGAAAAATCACATCTAAAATGCGTAAGGGGAAAATCCCTCCCTTTAGAATCCTTTGGGCTTTGTGCAAAAATTTCAAAACCTAGATTTTCATAAAATTTCAGTGCATTTGTATTTTGTGTATTGCAATCTACCTCTATTGTTTTATAGTCTTGAAAATAACGCATACAAGCTTCATAAATAAGCCTTTTGCCAATGCCTTTTTTGAAATAGTCTTTAGCAATAAAAAGCATTTCTATTTTATTTTGATGCACACCAATAAAGCCTAAAATCTCTTCTTTATCTTGTGCTAGAAGAATTTCACAGGCTAAAATGCCTTCTTTTACTTCATCTTTTAGAGAAGAAATATCGCTTTCTTTTAAAAAAGTATGGCTATTTTTAACCGATTCTTCCCAAAGATGAATAAGGGATTTGATTTTTGGGGTTTTATTAAGAAGTGATTTAAAGCAAAGATGTTTCATAAAATCTCCTAAAATGCAAGATAAAGTCCTATAAGGGCAAAAAATAAAACAGGCAAGGTTAAAGCAAAAGCAAGAAAGAGATAATATAGAAGGCTAATTTTTACTCCACTTTGTTTAAGCCCTTCTAGCCATAAAAGAGTAGCTAAAGATCCTATGGGAGTAAGTTTTGCACCGATATTGCAGCCAAGAAGATGTGCATAAATTAGAATTTGTGGAGAATCTTTTAAAGCTAAATCACCAATCATCACCATAGGCAAATTATTAATAAGGCTAGATCCAAAAGCAGAACTAAAGCCTACAAGTAGGGTTTGGATTAAAAGTGGATAGTTTTGCAAGTTTTTTAAAAGACTTTCTAAAAAATCCACAAGTCCATCATTATAAAGTCCAAACACAACAATAAAAAGTCCAAAGCTAAAAACCACAATACTGAAGGGAGCTTCTTTTAAAAGGGGTAAGATTTTTAAAGAATGATAAAAATATCCATAAAGTATTGCAAGGAAGCTAATAAGGAGCATAAAAAAGCTCATAGGGATTTTTAAAGGATGTGAAAAAATAATCCCAACAAGCATTAAAATGATTAAAAAAACACAAAAAAGCAAGGTTTTAAGAGTAGGTAAAGATTGGTTTTTTACATTAAATTCTAAATCTTTGTTAAGATTCTTTTTATTGAGTATAAAAAAGAGTAAAGCAAAGGAGAGAATAGCAAAAATTTGTGGCAAAATCATAAAAGATAAAAAATCAAAGAATTTAAGCCCATAAGCATTAGTAGTAATAATGTTTGTGAGATTTGAAAACACAAAAATATTAGAGGCAAAATCACTTAAAAAGCTAACAAGTAACAAAAAAATAAGTAAGGGTTTGGAATTTGTTCCAAAGAGAATGAGAATAAGAGGGGTTAGGATTAAAATTGCACCATCATTGGCAAAAAAGCTACTTAAAAAACTAGCAAGAAGCACAATAAAAAGATAAAATTTCCAAGTTTTGATTTTGAGTGTTTTTTTATGCGTGGAGAAAAGCACAATATAATGGGCTAAAAAATCAAAAAAGCCAAGTTTTTTAAGCATAAGGGTAAATAAAATTAATCCCACAAGAGCAAGCGAGCTATCCCATACCATAGTCCAAACTTTTTTTATATCTTCTAAATCCACCACTTGTGTTAAAAATGCCAAGATTGCACAAAAAGTGCTTGAGATAAAAAGCGGAATTTTAAAAGGACGCAAATAGATTAAAAAGAGTGTTAATAAAAAAATAGGCAGTGCCATTATTGTATAAAATGTGCTCCCACAGATTGTTCTCTTTTTAATGCGGATTCTATAATGTTTTTAGCGACAAGCAAACGCAATTTTAAAAGTCTTCCTATATTGCTAGAGAGCATAACTTCCACACCTCCTAGTGCTTCATTCAAGCCACTTTTTTTGCGGATAATTCCAGCTTTTTCCCACATAATCTTTCTTAAAAGTGTTTTTAGGTTTTCATCTTGTTCTTTTTGCAAGATTTGTGAGTGGAGGGGAAATTCTCTCCATTTGGGTTGGTAATTTTGGTTTAAAATATCTTGTGTAGCACGGCGTGAGAAGACTAAACCTTCTAAAAGAGAATTAGAGGCTAGACGATTTGCTCCATGCACTCCAGTGCAAGCACACTCGCCCACTGCATAAAGATTGTTTAAACCTACAACTTTTCCAATATGATCGGTTTTAATCCCTCCCATGCAATAATGAAAAGCAGGAGAAATAGGAATTTTATCTTTTGGTAAGTCATAGCCAAGAGAGCTAAGATTTCTTGCGATATTTGGAAAGCGTTTATAAAAGAAATCTTTACTAAAAGCATTTAAATCTAGATAAACTTCTTTTTGTTCTTCTGTGAGTTTGTCATTTTCTGCTAATTTTAGTTTGTAATCAAAAATAGAGCGTGCGACTTTATCGCGTGCTGCGAGTTCTCCTAGGCTATCATAATCAAATAAAAATCTTTTCCCCCAAAAATCTACAATATGTGCTCCTTCACCTCTTAGGGCTTCACTAAGGAGCATTTTTCTTGCATGCTTTGTTTTAGTAAATACAGTTGGGTGGAATTGTAGCATTTCCATATCTTTAAGTTCTAAGCCATTTTCTAAAATCATTCCATGCAGTTCAGCAGAGATGGTATAGGCATTTGTGTGGTAGTTAAAAAGAGCGCCAACGCCCCCGCTTGCTAAAATCACATTTTTAGCATAAAGGTTGTAATTTCCTCTTTTTGTAAGCACACTTACCCCACAGCAAGAATTTCCCTCAATTAAGAGTTCCGTAACGGTAGCATTTTTCCAAAGAGTATGGTTAATTTGTGAGATTAAGTGGCTATGCACCACTCTTCCAGTGCAATCTCCTCCTGCATGGATAATCCTTGAAGTGCTATGTGCAGCTTCTTTAGTAAAGAGTAAATTACCTTTTTCATCTTTATCAAAAGGAGTGTTTTTAGAGATTAAATCCTCTAAAACTTCTAAACTCTCATAGCTTAGAGTTTTTACAGCTTCTATATCACACATTCCAGCACCCGCTTTTAGAGTATCATCAATGTGTAAAGGAATATCTTCTTTATCTTTTGCAACAGCAATTCCACCTTGTGCATAAAAGGTATTGCATTCCCAAGGTTGATCTTTACAGAGAATTAAAACTTTTAAATTTTTAGGTAGGTTTAATGAAGCATAAAGTCCAGCAATCCCAGCCCCAACAATAATCACATCATAAAACATAAAAAAACCTAAGGATTTTGTGTGCTTTGCTTTGGATTAAAAGGATCATCTTTAAAACCACAGCCATTTAAGCTAAAACAAGCAATTTGTGCTATAATTACCACATGAAAAAAGTATCTCAAATTATGTCTTCTAAGGAATTGTCGCATCTTTTTCAAACTCCAAAATATAAAAGCTTACAAGCTATGAATCGATTTGTTTTGGCACTGCCTTTTAGTGTGCGTCAAGGTATTTTATTTACTTATACAAAAAATCATATTATGTTTTTTGTTCTAAAACATCAAGGATTTAAGCTTGAATTTAATTATAAACTTACAATTATAAAATCACTATTAAAAGAATACCAAAAAACAAGTGGAGAGCTTTTAGAAATACAAGAAATAAAAAGTTTTGTATCTAATAGAGTCCAAAAAAAAGTAGAGCAAGAGATTAAAAAAAGCTATGGAGAGTTAGCTAAGGGTGAATTTATAAATTTTGCAGAAAATGAAGAGTTTTATGCTATATTTGAACGCATTAGGGAGTGTATTTGGAAGAACAAAGAGAATTAAAACCTTTAAATTCTGAACTTTTAGAAGTGTTAAAAAATATTCCACAAGTGAGTGGGGTTTATCATTATTATGATAATTTAGGGAGGCTTTTGTATGTAGGAAAGGCAAAAAATCTTAAAAACCGCATTAAAAGTTATTTTAGATTTACTCCTCATCTTGCTCCTGCTCCTAATTTAAGTCCAAGAATTGCACAAATGATTTCCCAAGTTTGTATGCTTAGATATTTGGTGGTAGAAAACGAACATGATGCACTTATTTTGGAGAATTCTCTTATTAAGCAATTAAAACCAAAATATAATATTTTATTAAGAGATGATAAGACTTATCCTTATTTATGTGTGGATTTAAATGAAGATTATCCGCGTATTAATCTAACAAGAAAGATTTTTAAAAAAGCAAAGGGTTTGCAATATTTTGGTCCTTATTCTGTGGGTTGTAGGGATTTATTAGATAGTTTGTATGAAATTTATCCTCTTGTGCAAAAAGAAAGTTGCAAAAAGGGAAATAAAGCTTGTTTGTTTTATCAAATTAAGCGTTGTCTAGCTCCATGTGAGGGGAGAGTAAGTAAAGAAGAATATGCAAAGATTTTAAAAGAAGCTTTAAAAGATTTAGAAAATCCTAAAAAAATCATCACTAAATTAGAAGAAAAAATGCTAAATTTATCTAACCAAATGCGTTTTGAAGAAGCTATGGTTATGCGTGATAGAATTGCTAAGATTAAAGCAATTAATCCTTTAAGTGGGGTGGATTTTGTAAATTTGGGTGATTTAGATGTTTTTGCTTTTTTAGATGAGGGTAAAAGGGGTGCGCTTGTGAAGTTTTTTATCCGTTCAGGAAAGATTGTATCTAGTAGCGTGAATATTATCCAAAGTAATTTTGGATTTGAAAAAGATGAGGTTTATTCTAAAAGTGTTTTAAATTATTACCATAAAGATTTACCCATAGTGCCTAAAGAAATTTTGCTAAGCGATTGTGTGGATGGTGAAAAAATTTTAGAGCTAGAGGCACATTTAAAAATGCTTTTTAATAAAAAAATTTCTTTAATTGTGCCAAAGAGTGGAGAAAAAAGAAAGTTGTGTGAATTAGCCTTAGAAAATGCAAAGGAAACTTTAAGGTTAAATGTGAATAAAGAAAAAGATGTGATAGAGGCTTTAAGTGAGCTTTTTTGTCTTGATGAAAGTCCTTATCGTATTGAAGTGTTTGATACTTCTCATCATAGAGGGGAAGAATGTGTGGGAGCTATGGTGGTGTATGAAAATGGTTGGGATAAGGAATCCTATCGTCATTATCATTTAAGTGGGAGTGATGAATATTCGCAGATGAGGGAAATGCTAAAGCGTAGGATTGAAGATTTTAGCAAAGATTCTCCGCCTAATTTATGGCTTATTGATGGAGGGGTGGCACAAATTAATTTAGCCAAAAGTCTTTTGGAGAGTGCAGGAGTAAATTTGGCAGTTTTGGGAATTGCAAAAGAGAAGCTTGATTTTAAAGCACATAGGGCAAAAGGGAGTGCTAAAGATATTTTGCGTGATGGTAAAATGGAATTTAGTTTAAAACCAAGCGATAAGCGTTTGCAGTTTTTGCAAAAATTGCGTGATGAGGCACACCGCTTTGCAATCACTTTCCACCAAAAACAAAAACAAAAAACTATGCAAAAAAGCAAACTATTAGAGATTAAAGGGATTTCTTATGCAACACAAAAGAAATTATTAGCTTATTTTGGAAGTTTTGAGGCAGTTTATAAAGCAAGTAAAGAGGAGCTTTGTAAGGTTGTGTCTTTAAAAATTGCAAAAGAAATTAAAAATGAGGATAAATAGTTATTTAGCTTCTATTTGTTACAATAAACAAAAATGATTATAAATTTAGAGGTAAATATGGATACTAAATATATATTTGTAACAGGCGGTGTGTTAAGTTCGTTAGGCAAAGGGATTACTTCTTCTTCTATTGCAACACTTTTAAAGCATTCTGGTTTTCGTGTAGGGATTTTAAAGATTGATCCTTATATCAATGTAGATCCAGGCACTATGAGTCCACTAGAGCATGGAGAGGTTTTTGTAACGCATGATGGTGCTGAAACGGATTTAGATATTGGGCATTATGAACGCTTTTTAAATATGAATTTTTCCTCTAAAAATAATTTTACCACTGGACAGGTTTATCAATCTGTAATTGATAAAGAGCGAAAGGGTGGCTATCTTGGTAAGACAATACAGGTAGTTCCCCATATTGTAGATGAGATAAAAAGACGCATAAAATTAGCAGGGGAAGATAAAGAAATTTTAGTTGTGGAGCTTGGAGGAACGGTGGGTGATATTGAGGGCTTACCCTTTTTAGAAGCTATGCGAGAGATGAAGCATGAATTTGGTATGGAAAGAGTAATTAGCATTCATGTAACGCTTATCCCACTTATTAGAGCAGCAGGTGAGCTAAAAACTAAACCTACACAGCATAGCGTGCAAGAATTACGAAGAATTGGTATTACTCCACAGATTATTGTAGCAAGAACAGAAAAAGAAATCCCACAGGATTTAAAAAATAAACTTTCTTTAAGCTGTGATGTAGATAGTGATTGTGTGATTATGGCAGAGGATGCAAAAAGTATTTATCAAATGCCTCTTAATTTCTTAAAAGAGGGGATTTTAACTCCTATTAAAAGATTTTTAAAGCTTCCAGAGTTTAAACCAGATATGAAAGAGTGGGATATTTTAGTCAAGCAAATTTTAGCGCCACAAAGTGAAGTTAGCATTGCTTTTGTGGGGAAATATCTTACTTTAAAAGAATCTTATAAATCTCTTATTGAAGCCCTTATCCATGCAGGTGCAAATTTAGATACTAAAGTAAATATTGTATGGATAGATAGTGAAGAGTTAGAAAAAAATGATGAATTAGTAGAGCAGTTAAAATATGTCAATGGTATTTTGGTTCCAGGCGGTTTTGGAGAAAGAGGTATTAAGGGTAAGATGAAAGCAATTGAGTTTGCTAGAATTCATCAAGTTCCTTTTTTGGGGATTTGCCTTGGAATGCAACTTGCAATTTTGGAATTTTGTCAAAATGTGCTTGGGATTAAAGAAGCAAATTCTATGGAATTTGATCCTAAAACAAAAGAACCTGTAATTTATTTAATAGAAAATTTTATGGATCAAAATGGAAAAGAGCAAATTAGAACCCATAAATCTCCTATGGGAGGAACAATGAGGCTTGGAGAATATGAGTGCAATACTCTAAAAGATTCTAAACTTCAAAAAGCCTACAAAGGACAAGCACTTATTAAAGAACGCCACCGCCACCGCTATGAAGCAAATCCAAAATATAAAGAGCAATTAGAAAAAAATGGAATGATAATTTGCGGAGAATCAAAAGGGCTTATTGAGGCAGTGGAGCTAAAGGAACATCCTTGGTTTATAGGGGTGCAATTCCACCCAGAATTTACTTCAAGACTGCAAGCTCCTAACTTAGTAATCTTAGAGTTTATTAAGCAATCTATTTATGCTAAAAAACAATCCTGAATTTTTAAGTAAAGAAGAGATTTTAAAGTTTTTAAAATCTCGCTTTTGCGAAGAAAAAATCTCCACACTTAAAGACTTACCCCACCCAAATACACTAGAAAACCTTGAACAAATGGCACAAAGAATAAAAAGTGCTATTTTAGAGAAGAAAAGAATTGTGATTTTGGGGGATTATGATGTGGATGGAGTGGTTTCTTGTGCAATTATGAGTGAATTTTTTGCACTTATTCCTTATGAAGTTAGCGTGGTAATACCCAACCGCTTTAGCGATGGATATGGTATTAGCGAAAAAATAGTAGAACGCTTAGAAGCTGATGTGATTATCACTGTGGATAATGGAATTACTGCAGTTAGTGCCGCTAATTTATGCAAAGATAGAGGGATTGAGCTTTTAATCACAGACCATCATACACCAAAAGAAGAATTGCCCAATGCTCTTATTGTGAATCCAAAATTATCTCCTAATTTTCCACAAAAAGAGATCTGTGGGGCTAATGTAGCTTGGTATTTGTGTGCTGCAATCAAGCAACAAATGGGATTAAAAATAGATTTAAGTCAGTTTTTGGATTTTTTGTCTTTGGCAATTATTAGCGATGTTATGCCACTTAATGGGATTAATCGTGTGCTTTTTAAAAAAGGGTTAGAAGTTTTTAAAGCAACACAATATCCAAGCCTAAAAGCACTAAAGGAAAATTTTAAAAATCAAGTTTTGAGTGCAGAAACTTATGCTTTTTATCTTTCTCCACTTTTAAATTGTGCAGGGAGAATGAGAGAGGCTAAAGAAGCTTATGATTTTTTAACCCAAAAAGATGAAAAAGAAATCCACAATAACCTTGCTTCACTCCTAGAGCTAAATAAAGAAAGAAAAGCTACACAAGAGGTAATTTATGGGCAAGCAAAGGAGCAGTTTAGCAAAGAAGAGCATTTGCCTTTTGTGTGTTTGTATGGTGAGGCTTGGCATGAGGGAGTTTTGGGGATTGTGAGTGCTAGAATGTGTGAAGAGTTTTTAAAACCTAGCATTATCCTAACAAAAAGTGAGGGAATTTTAAAAGGAAGTATGCGTGTTCCTTATGGTGTGGATTGTATGGAAGTATTAGAAGAATGTAAGGATTATTTAAAAGGCTATGGGGGGCATAGTGGAGCAGCAGGATTAAGCTTAGAATTGCAAGATTTTATAGATTTTAAAAACACATTAATGCAAGTTTCTTATACGATTAAAACACAGCAAGAAGAAGTTATGGGAAGATTGCACTTAAAAGAAATAGATAGGGAGTTATGGGAGATTTTAGAAAACTTTGAGCCTTATGGAGAGGCAAATCCAAAGCCTAAATTTTTAATTGTAGCAAAGCTAAAAAATGTGCGTTATTTTGGGGAGGGGAATATCCATAGCAATGTTCTTTTAGAAGAAGAGGGTAGGATATGCAAAGGGATTGCATTTTTTAATGCAGTTTGCAAGGATTTTATAGATAAAGATGTGGAATGTATTGCAAGTCTGTTTTGGGATAATTTTAGTAATCATCTTGCTTTAAGAATTGAAAATATAAAACCTATTGATGAGTGTTAGACAAATAAAGCTTAGATTTAACCATAATAAAAAGCATACAAGCAATAAGGGCGATTAATCCACCTATTATTCCTATGGAGCTTACATTGATTTTATCAATAGTGATTTTTCCTAAAAATGCACCACTTCCAATTCCTATATTATAAATTCCAGAAAACATTGACATTGCAATAGAAGTGTGCTGGGGAACTAGATGGATAATTTTGGATTGGAAAGTAAGATTGAAAAAAGTAATGCAAAGCCCCCAAGCTACACAAATAAAAACAGCCAAAAAAGGATTTAAAGAGCAAAGCCATAGTGCAAATAAACTAAATGTAATACCAAAAATAGCAATATTGCTAAAAATTATACGGTTTTTATCAAAGTATTTGGTAAATAAAAAACTTCCTAAAAATCCAACCGCACCAAAAGCCACTAAAGTTAGAGTGATATGATTTTGTGTAAAATTTGCATGGGTTTTTAAAAAGGGTTCTATGTAGGTATAGCCAACAAAATGTGCGGTTGTAAGGAGGATTGTTAAAGCATAGACAAATAATAAAGCTTTATTAGAAAGTAATTTGGGTAAAAGTCGTATAGAAAATCCTCCATTGCTTGGTAATTTTGGCACGCTATATGCCACTAGGAGCAAGATTAAAAAAGCTAAAATTCCAATACATAGAAAGCTAACTCTCCAGCCTAGCCATAATCCAATAACGCGTCCTAATGGAATTCCGCCAATAAATGCGATAGCTGTCCCAGTGGCAACTAAACTTAAAGCTAAAGATTGTTTGTTTTTTGGAACAATCCGCACAGCTATAGGAATAGCTATAGACCAAAAAAGAGCGTGCGAGAGTGCTACACCAATGCGTGAAGCTAGAAGTGCTTCATAGTTTGTAGCAAGACTTGAAAAAATATGGCTAATTACAAAAACTCCTAAGATTAAAAGCATTAATCTTTTTAGCTCCATTTTAGAAAAAAGCATCATCAAAGGCAAAGAAACCAAAGAAACGATATAAGCATAAATACTAATCATTAAGCCCACGCTAGAATCGCTCATTTTGAAGTCATTTGCAATAAGGCTAAGAAGCCCTACAGGGACAAATTCTGAAGTATTTAATATGAAAGCTCCAAGGCTGATTGCAATTACCCCAAGCCACATTTTAAAATTTTCGTTATTTTGTGTTGCGTTGCTTTGCATAGAATTCCTTAGTAAAATCCTTCTTTTTAGAGGGGCGGAATTATACTATAAAATTAATCATAGAGTCCTTTTAGATTTTTATTGCATTTGATTTTATGGGGTAAATCTATAGCTTTAATATCATTTTGGAAAATATCTTGTAATTTTTTAGGGTTTTTACATAAAAGCGTGGAAGTTCTTGTGTCTTTTTGGGTTAGAGAGAAGCTATAAAAACCTGCTAAAAATGCACTATAAAGCATAGAAGAGTTTTGTGAATATGTGGTGATAAGACAATCTTTAGAGGTAATTTGATAAAGACTTTTAAAGTATTCAAAAGTCCAGAGTTCTTTATTTTTATTTGGACTAAAGGCGTCTTGAAAGACAAGATTAAGTTCTATTCCCCTTTGTTTAAGGAGCAAGATATATTCTCTAGCATTGCCAATGTATAGTTCTAAGGAGCAATTTTTGTCTTTGTAAGATTTTTGCATAATCAATTCTTTTAGAATTTTGGTATTAAAATCTTTTGGATAAGTAAAGTTTATAAGTTCTTGCATAAGGGGTAAATTTTTTTCAGGAGAATAGATAAAAAGTTGCTTATCTTTTGCTAAATGCTGTAAATAAATACTGTTATATCCTAGCCCAAAGCAAATATCGAGTGCGATGATTTTTGGGGTGTCTTTGTGAAATCTTAATGCAGGTAAAATATGTTTTTTAAGGGTTTCAGATTTTGCACCATCGCTTGTGCTGTGGTAGTGTTCATCATAGTCCTTGCAAAAAAGCGTAAAACTTTCATCGTTTGTTATGACTTTATCCATTTGCTCACCTTGAATATAAAATGTAATTGTAGCATTTTGCAAAGATTTATATTTAGAATTATAGAAAAATAGGATAGAATTTTAAAAAAGGGTTGATTATGTTTTTTAGTAAATATTCTGCAAGTGGTAATGATTTTATCCTTACACATCTATTTAGATACAATGAAAATTCTTATTCTAATCTTGCAAAAGAGATATGTCATAGAAACCTTGGCGTAGGTGCAGATGGGCTTATTATTTTAAAGCCACATTTAGAATATGATTTTGAGTGGGAGTTTTATAATTCTGATGGCAGTGAGGCAAATATGTGTGGTAATGGAAGTAGGGCGGCTGTGGCATATGCCAGAGATTTGGGCTTGGCAGGAAATAAGCAAAGATTTTTGAGTAAAGCTGGTGTGATTTATGCAAGTCTTAGTGGAGATATCATAGAGAGTGAGCTAACAAGCCCAAAGATACTTGAGAAAAATATTAAGGAATTTGGTGTAGATTGGTGGTTGATTGATACAGGTGTGCCACATTTAGTTTGTGAGGGGGCAAAGCTTAATAAAGAAGATTTAAGGGCTTTAAGACATAAATATAATGCAAATGTAAATGTTGCTATATTGGAACAAAATGCAATTTTAGCAAGAACTTTTGAACGCGGTGTAGAGGATGAAACTCTAGCTTGTGGCACAGGTATGGCAGCTATGTTTGTATATCTTAAAGAGTGTTCTAAGGTAGGTAAAAATGTGCTTGTGTATCCTGCAAGTGGAGAAGAGATTTATTTAAGAGAGGAAAATCATAAGATTTTTTTAAAAGGACGAGTAAAAAAGATTTGCGATTTTATTTATTAGTTTTTTCTTAAGGGGACTATGCCCCTTAAGCTACACAAAACAAACATAAAAATAAAACCGAATAATAAAGAGAAAGTTAAACAAGCTAAGAGGTTTGATAGGACTAGTTTAGCACACGCTTGTTAGGAGCACTAGAGGTATTAATCTTATCATAGAGCATTAGCCAAGGTTCTTTAAGATATAACCTTATGGGGTTACAACCTCTATAGGTGCAACCTCTGCTTCAATTATACTTTTTGTAAGCTTTAATATTAATTATGTTTAAGTAAAAATAGGGAAAGATGAAAATTTTATCAATCAATTATTGTAGGTTCCTCACTATAGGCAGTGGAATACTGCGTGATAGTCTTTTTCACTGCAAGAGCATAGCTTGTGACAGTCTAAAGGGTTTGCATTGTAGGGTAAAACTCTATTGAAATACTTTTAAGTCTCTTGATTGTTCCTTATAGATTGCCATGCAAATATTGCATATTTGCTTACAATGACGCCTTTTTATCTTGTCATTACAAACAAAGTGAAGCAATCTAAAGTAATAACCAAGAGTTTAAAGAATTATTTTATAAGGTAAATATTAAGAATGTTTTTAAAGTATTTAATTGTTCTTTATGGATTGCCACGGCGATTATATCACCTCGCAATGACGGAAGGGGGAAAACTTTGCAATAATAATAGCTTGTTTCGTTGTCTTGCTCCTCGCAATAACCAACAAAGAGGAATTTATAGTAATAAAATAAAAAGCAATAATAAAATTAAACAAAAATATAAAAAATAAA
>NZ_NBIU01000030.1 GCF_003245365.1 Helicobacter valdiviensis | reverse complement strand
TAGTATCATAAAAATATTTATTTCTACCATTGAGCCTCCTTAAAGCCTTTAAAAGACAATAAAAACTGCTTAAAACACATTAGAATTTTATCATTTAACTTTTAAGATTACTTTAAAAATAAAATATGATTTATTTTTTATATTTTTGTTTAATTTTATCTTGTTTGTTGTTGTCATTGCGAGCAAATATGCAATATTTGCGTGGCAATCTACAAGGAACAATCAAGAGACTTAAAAGTATTTCAATAGAGTTTTACCCTACAATGCAAACCCCCTTTAGACTGCCATGCAGTATTCCACTGCTCGCAGTGACATTTCCACCATATTATTACAAATTCATGCAACCCTGTTTATTATTGTAAGCTCCCTTTTTCTATCATTGTAACCATAGAAAAGCAATCTAAAAGCAATAAAATACAGTATTATAAAATCTATTTACCATATACCGTATTATCTATAATATTTTTTTAAAAAATCATCCAAAGGTGCTAACATTCTATAAAAAATTGGCACAAATACAAGACTTAAAAACATAGAAAACAATAACCCCCCAATCATAGCAATTCCCATAGGAGATTTTATCGCACTTCCCTCACCTTGTGCCAAGGCTAAAGGCAACATACCAAAAACCATCGCTATTGTTGTCATTAAAATCGGTCTTAATCTAAGCCTGCCCGCATTAAAAAGTGCCTCTTTGATTGTCTCCCCCTCTTCTCTTTTGAGATTTGCCACATCAATAAGCAAGGTTGCATTTTTACCAACAAGCCCCATAAGAAGCATTAATCCCATAATACTAAAAAGACTAAGTGCATTCCCACTCACAAATAAAGCCAAAAATGCACCCACAAAGCTAAGCGGCAAAGTAATCATAATAATCAAAGGTTGCAGCAGCGATTCATATAAAGTTGCTAAAATAAAATAAATCAACACAAAAGCACTTACCATAGCCACAATAAAAGCAGAATTTGTCTCTTGCATATATTTTGCATAACCCTCTATTTTGTAATTTACCATAGGCTCTAGCCAAATTTCCTTATTATCCTCTAAGAGGCTTGTTGCCTCCCCCAAACTCACTCCCTCATTCAAATTTGCATAAATATTCACACTTCTTTGCCTATCATAGCGTTTAATTGAGCTTAAAGCCCCCTCTTCTTCAAAGCTTACAAGTCCTTCTAAAAATACAACTTCTCCTAAAGAGTTTTTCAAAGTAAGATGTTTTAAATCCTCCTTAGCATCTTTTTTAGAACTTAGAAGAATAATGCTATATTCCCTGCCCCTTTCTCTAAAATAAGAAACCTCTCTAGCCCCACTAAAAGCATTACTAATTGCTAATGCAATTTGTGTAGCATTTAAATGATACTTACTTGCCAATGCTTTATCAATTTTTAGAGTGATTTGCGGGGTTTTGGGCTTAATATCTGTATGAATATCTCTATATTTTCCACTTTTTTCCATAAAATCTTGAATCTTTTGCACACTTTGTTCTAACGCTATATCTTG
Organism: Helicobacter valdiviensis; assembly: GCF_003245365.1. Lineage (GTDB taxonomy): Bacteria > Campylobacterota > Campylobacteria > Campylobacterales > Helicobacteraceae > Helicobacter_D > Helicobacter_D valdiviensis. The sequence goes on along the minus strand of NZ_NBIU01000030.1, from coordinate 22,552 downwards.
CAAAGAATATAAACTAAGCTGCAAAGGACTATCATCTTCTCCTAAGCTAATTTGAGGTATTTCAATTAGTGTGATTTCTAAGTTCAATTCTTTTGCATATTTTTTATAAGTTTCTCTTAAACTAGCCATTATTTCTTTTTGGCTCTTCTCCCTTTCATTATAAGGGGATAAACGCACATAAATTTTCCCCTCATAAACTTTTTGCTCACTTGTAAAACCTATATTTAAAAGGCTATATTCCACTTCTTGCACTTTTAAAAGTTCTTCTTGCACTTTTAATGTAATCTTACGCATTTCTTCTAGCGAAATTCCTGGTTTTGCAGTCAGCTTAATATCAAATTCTGCTTTATCTTCAGAAGGCAAAAATTCCACCCCAAGCCTAGTAATTAAAAACACAGAAGCCACAAAAAGCAAAAACACTCCAACAAGCAAAGCCTTAGAATAATTAAGAGCAAAATTTAAAACCTTAATATAAAATTCCTCTAATTTTATAAAATATTTTTCGCTCTTTAGATAAAAAGCACTTTTAGTATGCTTGATAACTCTAGCACTAAGACTTGGAATAAAGCTAATTACCACTAAATAAGAAACAATAATCGCCAAAGTCAAGCTTATTCCAAAAGAAACAAAAAACCTCCCTGTAATCCCACTCATATTCGCAATAGGCACAAACACCGATAAAAGCATACAAGAAATAGCAATAAGAGCAAAAGAAATCTCTTTTATACCCAAATACGCTGCTTCTCTCCTCTCCTTTCCCTCTTCCATTTTTTTATAAATATTCTCAATCACCACAATAGCATCATCAATAATAATCCCTATGGCTAAAGTTAATGCAATCATAGTTACAAGATTTAAACTCATTCCAAAAACTTCCATTAAAGCAAAAGTTCCCAAAATGGATGAAGGTATGCTAAGTGCTGCAATAAGCGTAATCCTTAAATCCCTCAAAAAAATAAAAACCACCAAAACTGCTAAAATTGCACCTAAAATCAAATCAAATTGCACCGCTTTTAAACTATCTTTGATATAAGTAGTGGTATCTCTAATTAGAGTAATTTGATAATCCTTACTCAAAGCTTCTAAGCTTGGCATAAGCTCCTTAATGGCTTTAGTAATTTCTATCTCATTTGCACCCGTGATTTTTTCAATCTCTAAAAGCACACCAAGAGAATTTGCCTCTTCTTTAGAATTTGCTTTAATTTTCAAGCTTGTAAAACTGCGTGGCTCCTTAAAAGATTCTTCAATTAAAGCAATATCTCCCAATCTTATGCGATCACCCACCAAAATTTCCTCTAATTCTTTAATAGAATTTGCATCCGCTTTGGTTAAGATTTTCCATTCTTTATCGCTAGAGATAATCTTACCTCCATCAATTTCTATATTTTGGGAATTAATTGCATTTGCTACATCACTAAAAGTAAGATTATATTTATTTAGAGTGCTAGGACTTGGCTTAATATGGATTTCGCGTTCTAAAAACCCCACTAGATTTACTCTACCTACACCTTTAATTCTTTGCAAAAGTGGCTTTATGTTTAAGTCTGTATGTGTATGCAATGCTAAAAGCTCTTTTTTGTCTTTAGGGAGATTTTTAGGGCTTATAAAAAGTGAAATTACTGGAGTTGTGCCTCCTATGTTTAATTTTTCCACAATGGGAGATTTCACCTCACTTCCAAAACTCACACTAGAAACTTTATCCCTAACATCATTAGCAGCTACTTCAATAGGCTTTTCTAGCTCAAATTCAGCCACCACAACGCTCACATTATCTGCACTAATAGAAGTGATTTTCTTTAAAGCATCAATGCCACTCACTGCTTCTTCAATTTTATCAGTTACCTTACTTTCTACAATCTGTGCATTAGCACCTGGATATGCGGTGGTAATCGTTACCATAGGCACATCAATATTAGGATACAACTCAACACTCAAACGATTTAGCGCTCCCATACCAAAAAATGCAAGTGCCAAAATAAACATCAAAACACCAATAGGACGCGCTAAGATTAATTTAAACATTATTTTTCCCTAATAAATCCATCTCCAAAAATTCCACTTGCAATCTCTTCTTCAAACCTTGCTTCTGCAATAGCTTTTTTCCCAATGATTGCAGGATAAATCTTGCTAATTACAAGAGGTTTCAATCCTTCTTTTCCCTCTATTTTATAATAAAATTTATCCCCTTTTTTAACTTGTGTAAAATACTTAGAATCAAATTCAATTAATGCCTTTTTCTCTAAACTTTCATAGCTAAAAAGCTTTGTGCTTATAGCTCCTACACCCTCTCCTATTTCTATATATTTATAAGTTACAATCCCCTCATAAGGAGCATAAAGGAAGGTTTTATCATAGAGCTCTTTTTGGAGTTTATAATTTGCTTCTGCTCTTTTTAATTCATAAAACAAGCTTTCTTTCTCTGCTTTTATTTTCTCATAAGTATTTAAATCAATTGCTTCTTTAGACTTTTCATAACGCAAAAATTGCTGGGTGCTAAATTCGTATTTTTTACTAAGTGCGTTAAAAGAAGCAAATGCACTTTTTAAATTTTGCAACAAATCCCCATTTTTTAAACTTAGAAGTTTATCTCCCTTTTTATGGATATTGCCAACATCACTAAAAATCTCTTCTACTACTCCACTACTTGCTAAGCTTAAAGTGGAGCTTTTTAAAGCCACTATATTAAAAGTAGCATAAATTTCCTTGCTTTCTTGTGCAAACAAGGGCAAAAACATTAAAAATACCAGCAAAAATCTCATCTTATCCCCTTTACAAAGCCCTCTAAATTCTCTCCACTATAATAAATAAACTCCGCTTTTTTAATCTCATAAGAAAATCTTGCCTCATCATAAAAACTACTTGCACCAAAATAAGTGCTAAGTGCATTTAAATATTGTGTGTAATCAATAAGTTGAGCATCAAATTTATCTTTTGCATACAAATAAGCAATTTTTGCAGATTCTAAAGATTGCTTTGCCCATTGTATTTTCTCTTTAGCACTTTTTAGGGCATATTCTGCTACTAATCTTTCCTTTTGTCCTTTATCTTTTTGGTAGCTGTATTGTGAATTTGCCGCTAAATGCTCCATTCTTTTGCTTTCTCTTTGCAAATGTGTGCCAAAGCTATCAAAAACAACTAAAGATACATTGATACCAAACATATTTTGATATTCTGGATCCTCTATTTTAAAACTAAAAGGCAACAAAGGTATCTGCCTTTGTTGATAATGATAGTTTGTGTAACGGTTATTTAGGGTAATTGTAGGCAAATAATTATATTGTGAAATTTCTTCTTGCTTGATTTTAACCTTTTGTAAATTTGCTTGTAAATCCAATCTTTCTTTTGCTTCTAAATTTTGATTCACTTCTTTTAATTTCTCTTCTTGTAACTTTGTAATGACAACACCGCTTAACAAACTTAAATTCTCTTTAGCTTGTATTAAAATTGTTTTTAACTCTTCTATTTCATAAGAATTTTTAGCAAACTCCGCCTTAATTGCCTCTAAAGTATCTTTAGGAGCTAAACCTGCTAGGTTTAAAGTATTAAATTTTTGGCTATTTTGAAAAAGTTCTTGTTCTTTTGCTTTGAGGGCTTCTAGCTTTTTTTCTAAAGTTAACACTCCATAAAAACCCCTAATAATCTCTAAATGGATTTGCTCTTGCGTGCTTAAAGCTTCTAGGTTACTCATTTTCTCTTTCAAATCCCCCATTTTAAGCTTTCCCTCACGCTTAAAACCATCAAACAAAAGCCATTTAGCATCCACATAAGCACCCTCTACCCCTTTTGGATAGAAAATATCTGGATTTTGCAACCTTTGAGCATTATAGCCCACTTCCACCTTAGGCAAATACAAAGAATAAAGTGCTTGCTTTTCTTTAAGTGCTGCCTTATTTTGAAAATTTTTAGCTTCAAGAAGTGGATTATTTTTAGAACTTTGCAAAAGATTTCTTAAACTTTGATCTTGCCCAAATAAACACAAACTAAAAGCTAAAAATACAAAAAACCCTCTCATAACTCTCCAAATTTTCTTTAATTCTCTCCTAAAAGTGCTTAAAAAAACTAATATTTTGATAAAATCGCGTTTATTTTTGGAGATTTTTTCATGCACGCTTCCCTTTATTTACACATTCCTTTTTGCGATAGCAAATGTGGCTATTGTGCTTTTAACTCTCTTGCAAATAAAAACCACCTAAAAACTGCTTATATGCAAGCTTTGCACTCCCAACTTCTTTTTAAACTCCAAAGCTTTGAAAATTTAAAAATTACTTCTCTTTATATAGGTGGAGGCACTCCAAGTGTCCTTAAAGCAGAGCTTTATGAGCCTATTTTTAATGCAATCACGCCCTATTTGCAAAGCCATGCAGAAGTTAGCATTGAAGCAAATCCCAATTCTTTAAATTATGAGTGGATTTGCACTTTAAAGGATTTTGGAGTAAATAGAGTTAGTCTTGGAGTGCAAAGTTTCTTTCCGCAAAAATTGCAATTTTTAGAAAGAAACCATCAAAATTCTTCTACTTTTGAAGCTATCAATTCTCTTAAGAGGGCTAATATCCAAAAAATAAGCATAGATTTAATCTATGGCACTCCTTTATGCAATGAAACTCTTTTGCAAAAAGAAGTACAAGAGGCTGTAAGTTTAGGCACTTCTCATATTTCTGCTTACCATCTTAGCATTGATGAGGGGAGTGCATTTTTTAAACAAAAGAAAAAAGAGTTAAGCGGAGAATTTGCAGGTTTTGCAAGTATGGGACATTTTGTAAAAACTCTCTTAGAAAAAGAAGGCTTTTTACAGTATGAAATAAGTAATTTTGCCAAAAACTCTCATTTTTCTTATCATAATCTCAGTTATTGGGAGCAAAAACCCTATATAGGTGTGGGTGCAGGAGCTGTAGGCTGTATCCACAATCAACGCTTTTACCCTCAAACCAAACTTGAAAATTACATACAAAATCCACTTAAAGAAGAAATTGAAAATTTAAGCGAAGAAGATTTAGAGCTAGAGGGCTTATTTTTAGGGCTTCGCACCTCTTTTGGCGTTTCTTTGGATAAAATCAAAAATACCAAAAAACTCCAAATCTTACTCAAAGAAAAAAAGGTAAAAGAAGAGGAAGGCAAAATCATTGCCAATGATTTATTTTTAGGAGATGAAATCGCACTTTTTTTAAGTGAGTAGGCATTTTATAAAGCTAATTGTTATCCTCTTCTTCTTTAAAAGCATTCTTGCCTCTTGCAATAAAAATAATCCTTGTTCCACTAAAATCCATTCTTTGGCGTAAAAAATTTACCAAATATCGCTTATAGCTAAAATGCAAACTATTAGGACGATTCATAATTAAAGCAATTTGCGGAGGTTTGCAATCAAATTGTGTAGCATAATAAATTTTAGTAATCTTGCCTCTATCGCTAGGAATAGGATGTTTTTGTGTAGCTTCTTTGATAAGATTATTTAAAACTGAAGTGCTAAGGCGTGAGCTAAAATTTTTATAAACTTTTAGTATTTCTTCTTCTAATTTTTGGATATGGCGTCCATTTTTAGCTGAAATTGTAAGAATTGGTGCGTATTCTAAAAATTTAAATCTAAGTTTAAAATCTTCCATGATAGCTTTAAAATCCTTATGAGCAATATCCCATTTATTTAATACCACAATAACACCTAGCTTATATTCATCAACTAAACCCGCAATTTTTTCATCTAATTCCACAAAAGGCTTAGAAGCATCTAATACTAAAATTGCAATATCTGTGCGTTCTAACACTCCCTTTGTCCTATGTAATGCAAATTTTTCTAATCCCTCAATCTTTCCTCTACGCCTAATTCCTGCAGTATCTACAAATTTCACTCTCACATTATTGATATATCCTATCTCATCTACAGGATCAATCGTTGTTCCCTCTATGCTTGATACTACTGAACGCTCTTCTTTTAAAAGCGCATTTAAAAGTGAGCTTTTACCCACATTTACCCTGCCAATAATCCCTATATTAATGATTTCTTCTTGTGTGTTATCTTCTTCTAACAACAAATCTTCCAAATCTTCCTCATCTTGATTTTGCAAAAGATTTTCTAAATTTTTATTATGGTTTTTAAACTCTTTTTCAATTGCATTTTCTAGCTTATTAATACCTCTATTGTGCGAAACAGAAATAAAAAAGACTCTCTTAGCTCCAAAACTAGAAAACTCCCATGCGTTTGCTTCTTCTTTTTCATTATCAATTTTATTAACCACTAAAAAAATATTAGGATTTTTCTTCTCTAGTGCATAAAAAATACTTTTATCTTCATTGCTTGGGGGTTGTTTGCCATCTACTAGATAAAGAATTAAATCTGCTCCCTCACCAGCTAAAAGAGAATGTTTGCTAACACTTTTAAAAAGATCATTTTGGTTATCTAATCCACCCGTATCTAAAAGCAAATAAGGGCGCTCTTTTAATAAAAAAATATTTTTTTTCACATCACGCGTTGTTCCTGCCACTTCTGAAGTAATAGCTATTCTTTCTTTGCAAAATCGGTTAAAAAGTGAGCTTTTACCCGCATTAGGTCTTCCAACAATTGCGATTGTTCCATAAAATTCTTCCATTATTCATTACCCTTATTAAAATTATTGCTTTTTAAAAAAATTAAGATATTATTCCATAAAATTGATTAAAGAAGGAAATATGTCACAAAATAATAAGGCAATTTTAGCTATGTTACTTGCTGCTTGTCTTTTTTGTATTATGGGAATGTTTGTAAAAGTATTAAGTCCCAATATGCCTGTAATTGAAGTGGCATTTGCTAGAAATCTTTTTGGATTTCTTTGGATTTTTATTGCCCTTTTATTAAATCCGCCAAAAAATAAGCAAGGTGGTAAACCCTTTGTGTTGTTTTTTAGAGGTTTTGCTGGAGGGAGTGCTATGATGGCATATTTTTATAATATGTCTGTAATGCCTCTTGGACTTGCCTTTAGCTTTTCTTATACTTCTCCTATCTTTTTGGCTCTTATTAGTGCTATTTTTATCCATGATAAAGTTTCACTAAAACTTTGGATTGCACTCTTTATAGGATTTTTTGGGATTTTACTCATTAGCAATCCAGCAAGTGGTGATTTAAGTGTGGTAGGCTTTATCATTGGAATTTATAGCGGAGTGGGTGCAGCTTTAGCCTATTTATCCATTGCAAAACTCGCACATTTTTATGACCAACGCATTATCATTGGCTCTTTAATGTTTAGCGGAACTCTATTGCCCTTGCTTACACTTTTAGTTCCCTATGAAAGTTATCCCATTGCACTTTTTGAACCCTTTATTATGCCAAATCTTAAAGAATGGATTTTACTTTTGGGATTAGGAGTGGTTTCTACCTATGCACAAATTTATCTTACAAAAGCCTATGGCATGGGAAATCCTCCACTAATTGGAGCCATCTCTTATGTAAGTATTTTTTTAGCAACTCTAGCAGGAATTATTTTAGGCGATGCACTTCCAAGCTTTTTTGTAATTTTAGGAATGTTGCTTATCGCTTTAAGTGGGATTTTAGCAGTTCTTTCAAAAAAGCTAAGTAAATAAATTTAACATCACCTCTTTTTCTAGTGCATAAAGCTCATAGCGAATATTTTTAAATTTTTGACTTTGCAAACAAGAATCTAGCTTCAAAATTTCCTCTAAAACGCGTGAAGATTCTTCAGCCCGTTTAAAATTAGCAATGCAAATATCTTTCAAGCTTGTGCGTATTTGTTCTTCTTTGCTTGAGGGCTTTAGCACATCTTTTAGAGAATCTCTAAAAGGCAAAAACTCTTCTTCATTAGGTAAAATACATTGATGGCGTAGATTTTTTAGCAATTGTGAAAATTCTTTGTGGTTAAAATAATAACGCAAGATGTCTTCTACCACCCTAATCCCCTCTCTTAGGCGATTAAGGTTGGCATCAATAATACGAGAACTTTGCTCTTTATCCTTATTCATCAGATGAGCCAAAGATACCTAGTAGCTGTAAAAGTGAAATAAAAAGATTTAAAAAATCTAAATACAAGCTAACAGCCGCCATTATCGGACTATCATATAATCCTCTTATGATATTTTGTGTATCATAAGCAATAAATAAACTAAACAAAATTGCTCCCACTCCTGCAATAATAACTTGCAATAAAGGGCTTCCTAAAAAGAAATTCACAACAGAAGCAATTACTACAATAATTAATGCAATAAATAGCATTTTTCCCATACTTGCTAAATCTTTTTTAGTTCTTAGTGCAAAAATACTCATTGCACCAAAAATAATTGTAGTAAGTAAGAAAGCTTGTGCAACAATAGCACCACCCCCTGGCATTCCTAAAACTCTACTTAAGATTGGAGTTAGGGTTAAACCAGTCATAAATGTAAATGCAAAAAGCATTACCAAATTAATTCCAGGTTTTGCTTTTACAAAAAACAATCCAACAAGAAGTGCAATTTCTAAAATAACAAATCCAAGATAATATTGAGCCACCATTACTCCTGCACCTGTGCTAAGCCCTACATAAGCACCCACAGTTGCCGCTAAAAGTGAAGCCGCAAAAAGCTGATAAGTTTGCTTTACAAAACTAATAAGTGCCGCATCATTTTGTGCAAAAGAATTTTGCTCCTCTGTGTAACCACTAACTGACCTTCTGTTATACAATGACATTCAAAAATCCTTGTAAAAAATTTTGAATTTTTATTATAACTAAAAATTGTTAAGAGTTTGTTAATAAAAAGTTTTTGTAAAAAAGCTTTTATATCAAGCTTTTAAAAATATATTTTTTGTTACAATACCAACTTTCAAATTGTAAATGTAAAATTTTAGAGTAGAGAGAATGCAAAAAATAAAAGTCTTTATTAATGGTTTTGGCAGAATTGGACGCACAATCGCTAGAGTAGCCCTTAGCAAAATGCAAGAAGAAATCACCCTAGTAGGTGTTAATGATTTAGCAAATAGTGATGTTTTAAACTATCTTTTAACCCACGATTCTATCCACCAATGCCAAAAACTAATCTCTAAAAAACTAGAAGAAAACTTATTTTTACTCAATGATACTCCCGTGCGTTTTTCACAAGAAAAACATCCTGATTTTATTGACATTTTAAATGCAGATATTGTAATTGAAGCAAGCGGTTTATTTTTGCAAAAAGAAGAAGTGCAAAGCCATTTAAAAAAGGGTGCAAAACGCGTAATTTTTTCTGCTCCCGCTAAAGATAATACACCCACTTTCGTGTTAGGCGTAAATCATCTAAATTACAAAGGGGAGCAAATTCTCTCTAATGCAAGTTGCACCACAAATGCTCTTGCACCTACTATTATGTTACTAGATGAAGCTTTTGGGGTAGAAAAAGGGATTTTAACCACTATCCACAGCTATACAAATGATCAAAATTTAATTGATAGTGCTCATAAAAAAGACGATTTTAGAAGATCAAGAGCAGCTGCACTCAATATGATACCCACCACAACTGGTGCCGCAAAAGCACTTCATTTAGTTTTACCTAACATGAAGAACAAACTACACGGACATAGCGTCAGAGTGCCTATTGCAGATGTTTCTATGGTGGATTTAAATGTAAATTTAAGCAAAAGCACCACACAAGAAGCCATAAATTCCCTTTTTAAAGAAGCTTCACAAAATCGTCTCAAAGGGATTTTAGGTATTGATGAAAATTATGGGGTTTCTCAAGATTTTTTAAACTGTCCTTTAAGTGGCGTAGTCGCAAATGATCTTACTTTTGTAATAGGTGGTAATATGGCAAAGATAATGGTATGGTATGATAATGAATGGGGTTATTCTCATCGCATTTTAGAAATGACAAAATATATAATGGAATAAAAATGCAATCAATTTTAAAAATCTTTTTAATCTTTAGTATCTGTTTTGGCTTCCTTAATGCTAAAACCACAGCAACGCCACATAAACCTAAAAATACCCCAAATACCAATACAAAACAAAATACCCCTTTTGATATTTACCATTTAAAAGGAGATGAGGAAGGCCCCACTTTACTTGTGATTGGCGGAATCCATGGCGATGAACCTGGTGGCTATTTCACCCCCTCTCTCTTACTTAGTTCTTATAAAATCAACAAGGGAAATCTTTATGTTATTCCCAATTTAAATCCTGATAGCATCTTAGCCTTTAGGCGTGGAATTTACAACGATATGAATAGGAAGTTTGCCACAATTAAACCAAATGATCCTGATTTTAACAATGTTGCTAAAATTAAAGAATTAATTACAAGTAACGAGGTAGATTTTATCATCAATTTACACGATGGACATGGGTTTTATAGAGAAAAATGGGAAAATGCAATCTTTAATCCCAAAGCTTGGGGACAAACTTATGTAATTGATCAAAAAACACTCGATAATGTGCCTTTTGGTAATTTAGATGAAATTACTAAAAAAATTGAAACAAAGCTAAATAGACAACTACATTATGATTTTCACACTTTTGGTGTCAGAAATACGCAAACACGCTTTAAAGACGAGGAACAACAAAATTCTTTAACCTTTTTTGCCATTACACACTTAAAACCCTCTATTGCTATTGAAACAAGCAAAAACATAAAAGAACTTGATTTAAAAGTATATTATCAATTAAGCTCTATTGAAGCTCTTATGGAGATTTTAGGTATTACATTTTCACGCAATTTTGACTTTACATTAGAGAGAGTAAAAGAAAAATTGGCTAATTTAGGAACTTTAAAAATCAATGAAAAAATTACATTAAACTTAAGCAATTTAAGAACCCAAATTAATTTTACTCCTTTAAAAAAGGATAAAAATTCTTTTATATTTTCTCACCCTCTTGGAAGAGTAAAACAAACCCAACAAGGCTATGAAATCTATATAGGACACAAAAGAATAAGTATCTTAAAACCTGATTACTTTGACACAAATTGCAATTTAGAGAGCTTAGAAATACAAGCCGACCATCAAGAAAACAAAAACATTAAACTAGGTGATTCTGCAAGCTTCAAAGAAGGCTTTCTCATCCATTCTAAAGATGGTATAAGAATTAATGTAATAGGCTATTCTAAAAAAGGAATACTTAGTGAAGATAACATCTATATTGACAAAATTGATAAAAATTTCAGCCTAGATAAGCTAGGAAAAAGCTTTAGAGTAGAAGCTTATAAAGATAATAATTTTTGCGGTATGGTAGTAATGGAGCAAAACAATGAATAAAAATAAAGCTGTCGTTCTTTTAAATATGGGAGGTCCAAACTCCTTGCATGAAGTTAAAGTTTTCTTGCAAAATATGTTTAACGATCCTTATATTCTTAGTATAAAATCTGATTTTATGCGTAAAATGGTAGCAAATTTTATCGTCAATAAACGCTTAGAAGAATCACAAAATAACTACAAACAAATTGGCGGAAAATCCCCTCTTGTTGCACATACTTTTTCTCTTTGCGAAAAATTAAATGCACAAAATGATGAATACTATTTTACCTATGCTATGCGTTATACTCCACCCTTTGCCAAAATGGTAGCTTTTGATCTTATGCAAAAAGGATTTGAAGAGATTATTCTTTTTAGTATGTATCCACATTTTAGCTACACGACTTTTCAATCCTCTTATGAAGATTTTTTAAAAGCTTTACAAGATTTAAAATACCAACCCAAAATCAAAGTGGTTAAAAACTACTATTTTAAAGAACTTTACAATCAAGTCATACTAAAAAAAATTAAAGAAAGTTTAGGAAATGAAAATGCAGAAGAGTTTCATCTCATATTTTCTGCACATTCTTTGCCTCAAAGAAATATAGACAGAGGCGATCCCTACCAAAAAGAAATTTTAGAAAATGTGGAAATCTTAAAACAACTTCTTATAAAAGAAGGCTTAAAATTCTCAAGTATCAAAGTAGCTTACCAATCCAAAATTGGTCCCATTAAATGGTTAGAGCCTAATTTGCAAAATCTATTAAAATCTTATAAAGATAAAAATCTCATTATCTATCCTATTGCATTTAGTATGGATAATTCTGAAACAGATTTTGAACTCTCATTACAATATAAGCAAGAAGCGCATCATTTGGGTATTAAAGACTTTAGAGTTTGCCAATGCCTAAATGATGATGATGATTTTGCAAAATTCATCTTAGAACAAATAAAGGAAGCAAAATGAAAAAATTTCATCTCTTGATTTTAACAGTTTTAATAAGTTTTTTTGTTGGTTGCAACAAAGAAGAAGAGTTAGTTTCTAGTGGCACTCAAAATTCTACTAGCCATATTCAAGCTATGCAAAATATTGATAAAAACTCCTATGCAGAAGTTGCAGATGTTTTTTTAGATACACAAGAAATCACTACAAATGACAAGCCCTATTTTTTGGTATTTGCTGCAAATGGTTGCATTTTTTGTGATAAGTTAAAAACACTCATTAAAGAAGAGGCAGAAATTAAAAACTATATCCAAACAAACTATACTCCCTATTATATCAATCTAAGCTATTCTAAAGAGCATAAAATTGACTTTATGCCAGAAAAATCTCTAAGCACAGCAGAACTAGGTGCATATTTTAACATCAAACCTACTCCCACAATGGTATTTTTAAGCCCTAAAGGAAAGATTTTATATGTCTATCCAGGTTTTATGCCTAAAGAGAAATTTTTAGCTACTTTAAAATTTCTTAACGATAAAACATTAGAAAATTTAAACGAAAAAGAAATTGCGACAAAAATACAAACAGCACTTGCCTCTTAAATCCCATTCATTAAAACTATAAGTAATAAACAAAATAATTTTGGTTTATTACTTGGTTTATCAATGGTTAGCTAAGCGACAATAGAATATAGGTTTTATTTTTGTTCTTTTGCAAAGAAAGGAAGTCATGAAAAGTGTTAGAAGATTTTTAGATTTTATTATCAAAGGTTTTTGTAATTTTTGGGTTACTTTTGTTTTACTCTTTTTTTATGGGAGTGCCTGTGCGATAGCAACTTTTATAGAAAATGATTATGGAACCCCATCTGCCAAAGCTCTTATTTATAATACACAATGGTTTGATTTACTGCATTTACTGATTGTGTTTAATCTCATAGGAGTTTTACTGCTCTCGCGTGCTTGGCAAAGGAAAAAATATGCAAGCCTTTTGTTCCACTCCTCTTTAATAGTAATTTTTATAGGAGCAGCCATTACACGCTATTATGGATTTGAAGGTGTTATGCATATAAGAGAAGGAGAGAAAAGCAATACCATTAGAACTCAAGAAGAGTTTTTAACCATTTTACTCAAAACAGATAAAGTTTATCGAGCTTATTTCCCAACAAATATTACTCCATTAGTTCAAGATCAATTTGATAAAAGCTTTCCTATCCCTTCAAGCAATGAGACAATTAGTATAAAATTTTTAGATTACACTCCAGCCGAAGACAAAATGTCTTTGGATCGCTTAAAGGTAGAGGTAGGTTATCAAGGAAATAAAGAGGTTATAGAAGTTGAAAAAAATACAATGGGGCAAGGTCCTCTTATTTTTATGATGGGCGATTTAAAACTTGGATTAGAATGGGGAAGCATTGATAAAGTTATTCCTTTTTATTTAGAACTTAAAGACTTTCAACTTGATCGTTATGCAGGCTCTATGAGTCCTTCCTCTTATGCTTCAGAAATTATCTTAGAAGATCCTATAAACAACATTAAACAACCTTATAGAATTTTTATGAATAATGTTTTAGATTATGGTGGCTTTAGATTTTTCCAATCTTCTTATGATCAAGATGAGCTAGGAACTGTTCTTTCTGTCAATAAAGATCCAGGAAAAATCCCCACTTATATTGGATATGCTATGCTAACTCTTGGGCTTTTATGGTCTTTTTTTGTAAAAAATGGACGCTTTTATAGGCTTGGAAGATATCTAAAAAATCAAAATTTAGCCCTTTTGGTTGCTCTTAGTTTAGCGATTTTTAATGCACCTCTTTATGCACAACCTAATGAAGCCAATACTACAAATCCACACCCACAAATAACCATTACAAAAGAAAGTATTCAAGATTTATTAAATCATCTCCAAAAAAATTCCAACCAACATGCATTAAGATTTGGCAAGATTTTAGTGCAAGACTTTGGGGGAAGAATTAAGCCACTTGATACTCTAGCTATGGAATACATTCATAAAATTACAAAAACAAATAACTTTCAAGATTTAAGTTATATGCAGGTTCTTTTGGGAATGATGGCTTATCCAGCAGAGTTTAAACGCATTAATATGATTTACACCAAAACTCCAAAATTAAGAGAATTAATAGGTGTTGATAAAAACCAAAAACGCATTGCTTTTGACGATTTTTTCACAAAAAAAGGCGAATATAAATTAACCAACTTTGTAGAAGAAGCCAACAGAAAAAAACCTGCTATGCGTAGCACATTTGATAAAGATGTTATTGAGGTAGATGAGAGAATTAATGCTGCTTTTTTAATTTATACTGCACAAGCTTTAAGAATTATTCCTGACTTTGAACAAAAAGATCACACTTGGTATGCTCCAACTGATGCAATGGGTAGCTTCAAGGATGAAAATGCCAAACAAATTAGAAAACTTTTTGGGGCATATTTTGAAAGCTTTCACAAAGGACTTGTAGAAAACAATTGGGAAAATTCTAATTTAGTTCTTACAACCCTTGAAACTATGCAAGAAAAATTTGGCAAAGATTTATTGCCTCCAAAAATCAAGCTAGATTTAGAAATTTTCTTAAACCATTACAATATTTTTGATAATCTAACATATTTTTATATTGTTATAGGATTGATTTTATTTTTCTCAGTAATTACGCAAATCTTCAGAAATGAAAGTGTTTTTACTCTTTTTAATAAAATCCTTTATGTCCTCATAGTAATCTCTGTCTTAATACACACAATAGGACTAGGCATAAGATGGTATGTAGGCGGACATGCTCCTTGGAGTAATGCTTATGAATCAATGATTTATATTGCTTGGGCTGCTGGTATTGCAGGAGTGCTTTTCTTTAGGCGTAGCTATTTAGCACTTTCTACTGCAAGCTTTTTAGCAGGTATTTCTCTTTTTGTGGCACATTTAGGTTTTATGGATCCACAAATTGGAAATCTTGTGCCTGTTTTAAAATCTTACTGGCTTAACATCCATGTTTCCATCATCACTGCAAGTTATGGGTTTTTAGGACTTTGCTTCTTATTAGGTGCAATCACTCTAGTGCTATTTATCTTCCGTAGCAAAAATTATCCTCAAATTGATTCAACCATCTTGACTTTACATGTTATCAATGAAATGGCAATGATTTTAGGTTTAGCAATGCTTACTGTTGGAAATTTTTTAGGAGGTGTGTGGGCTAATGAATCTTGGGGACGCTATTGGGGCTGGGATCCAAAAGAAACATGGGCTTTAATTTCTATTGTTGTATATATCATTGTTTTACACGCTAGATTTATACCTAAGGGTAATTCTCCTTATGTGTTTGCAACTTTAAGTGTAGTAGCATTTTATTCTATCTTAATGACTTATTTTGGAGTAAATTTCTACCTTTCTGGCTTGCATTCTTATGCAGCAGGCGATCCACTTCCTATTCCGCCTTTCCTTTATTATTTTGTTGCAACTACAATTTTATTGATTATCCTAGCCTCAAGAAAAAGCGATTTACAATCTCCAAAGCTCTCTTAATCTAAAGAACTTTCTTTAGATTAAGCCATATTTGTTGTTTTTTTGCTATAATAAGCTTTTTGTTTTGAAAATTTATAGAGTAAAAAGGCAAGTTTTTAATGTCTCGAATAATAGGTTACAAAATCCAAGATGAGATTTATGATACACAAACAGCACAAGAGCTTAATATAAGCGGAGAGGAAATTTATTTTGATAATTCTCCTTTATCTTTAGCAATTATGCGACATACTTGTGCCCATTTAATGGCAGAAGCTATCAAGGCACTTTATCCAGAAGCACAATTTTTTGTCGGACCTGTCGTAGAAGAAGGTTTTTATTATGATTTTAGAGTAGATCAAAAAATCAGCGAAGAAGATTTAGCAAAAATAGAAACCAAGATGAAAGAAATCGCTAAAAAGGGGCAATCTATTACAAAATATCACCTAAAAAGGGAAGAGGCAATCACAAAATTTGCCAATGATGACTTAAAACAAGCCGTAATTAGCAAAATACCGCAAGGAGATGGAACACTTAGTATTTATTCGCAAGGAGATTTTGAGGATTTATGCAAAGGTCCCCATCTACCCACCCTAAAACTTCTTCAAGCCTTTAAGCTTACTAAAATTGCAGGGGCATATTTAGGAGGGGATGAAAAAGCAGAAATGCTAACAAGAATCTATGGCATTGCCTTTGCAGATAAGGAAAGCTTAAATCAATACCTAAGACAAATGGAAGAAGCCAAAAAACGCGATCATAGAAAACTTGGCGTAGAAATGGAGCTTTTCACTTTTGATGAAGAAGTGGGTGCAGGACTTCCAATATGGCTTCCAAAAGGTGCAAGACTTAGAAGAAATATTGAAAAACTTCTTACACAAGCATTAATTGAGCGAGAATATGAGCCTGTAAGAGGACCAGAAATCCTAAAAAGTGCAGTTTGGAAGACAAGCGGACATTATGCAAACTATGGGGAAAATATGTATTTTACCACTATTGATGAAGTAGAATACGGCATTAAACCTATGAATTGCGTAGGGCATATTAAAGTTTATCAAAGTGCCTTAAGAAGCTATCGTGATTTACCACTGAGATTTTATGAATATGGTGTAGTGCATCGCCACGAAAAAAGTGGTGTTTTACATGGTTTGTTAAGGGTTAGAGAATTTACACAAGATGACGCCCATATCTTCTGTCGCCCCAATCAAATTGCAAGCGAGGTGCAAAATATCATTGATTTTACACAAAAAATCATGGCAGCATTTGATTTTAGCTACGAGATGGAAATCTCCACACGCCCAGAAAAGTCTATAGGTGGAGACAGCATTTGGGAAGAAGCTACACTTGCGTTAAAAAATGCGCTTGAAACTTGCAAGATTCCCTATAAAATCGATGAGGGTGGTGGTGCATTCTATGGTCCTAAGATTGATATTAAAATTACAGATGCGATTGGCAGAAAATGGCAATGCGGAACTATCCAAATTGATATGAACTTGCCAGAACGCTTCCAGTTAGAATATACAGATGAGCAAAACAGTGCACAGCAACCTGTGATGATACATAGAGCAATTTTAGGTAGTTTTGAGCGTTTTATTGCTATATTAACAGAGCATTTTGGAGGTGAGTTCCCTTTCTTTATTGCTCCCACACAGCTTATCATCATTCCTATCGGTGAAGAACAAAATGCTTATGCAGTCAATTTACGCAATGAGCTTTTAAAACTTGGCATCTATGCAGAAATTGAAAATAAAAATGAAACTCTTAATAAAAGAATTAGAAATGCTGAAAAGCAAAGAGTTCCTATGATAGCAGTAATTGGAGCTAAGGAGGTAGAAGAACAAAAAGTATCCATTAGAGACAGAAGAAACAAAGAGCAAAGTATTATGCAAAAAGAGGAGTTTATTAAACTATTAAAGGAGAAAATGAGTGAGGTTAGTTTTTGAGTAAGAATGAAGAAGTGATCCTAAATGAGGAGATTGATTTTCCAGAAGTTCGTTGTGTAGGTGATGATGGTGAGCAATATGGTGTAGTTAGCTCCGAAGAAGCCTTAAAGATTGCAGAACAAAAAGGACTAGACTTAGTTTTAATTGCTGCAAATGCAAAACCGCCTGTATGTAAAATTATGGATTATGGGAAGTTTCGCTACCAGCAAGAAAAAAAGCTAAAAGAAGCCAAGAAAAAACAAAAGCAAATTGAAATCAAAGAGATAAAACTCTCTGTAAAAATTGCTATTAATGACATTAACTATAAAGTCAAACATGCAAGAGAGTTTTTAGAAGAAAATAAACATGTAAGATTTAGAGTTTTCTTGCGTGGGCGTGAGGTAAGCGAGCCTCAAGCAGGTTTTGAAGTCCTAGAAAAAGTTGCAACCATGCTAGAAGATGTTGCAAATGTAGATAGAGATTTCAAAGTAGAAGGGCGTTATGTAAATATGCTCGTAACACCCAAAAAATAATTTTATCTTATGAAAGGAGTAAAGCGATGCCAAAAATGAAAACAAATCGTGGTGCAGCGAAGAGATTCAAGCTTAAAAAGAATCTTATTAAACGCGGTTCTGCTTATAAAAGTCATATTTTGACCAAAAAGCGACCAAGAAAAATCGCAAACTTAAACGCACCAAAATATGTTCATGATGCAAATCTTGAATCTGTTAAAAAAATGCTATGTATGGCATAAGGTTTTAAAGTTTCATACATTTTAGTATGTCATTCCCCTAATTTTTAGGGCAAGTTTGGTAAAAATACCACACCACAATATGGTAAAGGAATAAAAATGGCAAGAGTAAAAACAGGTGTTGTAAGAAGAAGAAGACACAAAAAAATCTTAAAGCTAGCAAGAGGTTTTTATAGTGCAAGACGCAAGCATTTTAGAAAAGCTAAGGAACAGCTAGAAAGAAGTTTATGTTATACGTTCCGCGACAGAAAACAAAAGAAAAGAGACTTTAGAAAATTATGGATTGTGAGAATTAATGCAGCATGCAGAATTAATGCAATCTCTTATTCAAGATTTATGTTTGGCTTAAAAAAGGCAGGCATTGCGCTAGATAGAAAAATACTAGCAGATATCGCTATGAATGAGCCAGCAAACTTTGCAAAAATTGTAGAGAGTGCAAAAAAAGCACTCTAAGAAGTTAGGGCCAAAAAGGCTCTAACCTTTAACTTCATATTAGCTTCACACAAAAATCATAAAATAAAAAATCTCGATTTTTAAAAATTTATTTATTTTGCTATAATATATAAATTTTGATTTTAAGGATTTTTATGAAAAAAACATTGCTACTGACTGCATTTATAAGTGGATTGCTCACAGCAGGAGAAATGAAAATAACACAAAGTTTTGAACTTTCAAAAGAAATACCCAATAACTCCTATAAAAGCGAAATTCAAATATTAGGCTCACAAAAATTAAGAGAAACTAAGAACCTTTCATTAGAAGATAAAAATTCTATTATTAAAACTTTTAATGCAATTAATCAAAAAGTTTTAGGCAATATTTGTGAGGGTGGAAGTTTTGAAATTACGCCATCTTATGAATACAAAAATAATAAAAGAGAACAAAATGGATTTGAAACTTATTATAATTTAGAATGCAATTTTACCCCCAAAGAAACTGATCTTTTTAATTCTTACTTAAAATTTATTGAAGCAGAAGTTTCCAAAAATAAATGGCTACTCTTTAGCATTCCAAAAGTGCAAAATATGGCAAGTGCGGAAAATATCAAACAAATTGATGAAAAATTACAAGAAGAACTTTTAGTAAAAATTATGCAAAAAGCACAAAATTATTCCAAGATCACACGCAAAAAATGCTCCATTGAAGAAGTTACTTTAGGCAAAAATGATTTAAGCTTCCCATCTCCCCTTGCAAAAAAAAGCGATACAATGCTCTCAAATGCTTCTAGCATTGCTTTAGAAAGCATTTCTATGCCAAATAACAAAAAAGAACTAAAAACACTAAATGCAAAAGCAAGCTTTATTTGCAAATAGCATTCCCTAAAATTTCACAAAATATAAGAGTGTATCACACTCTTATACCACAAAAACAAAAAGCCTAAAACATACCCATAATTTCAAGAGGTTGCCAAATCTAAAATATACCACTTCATCACTCCAAAAACACTAACCCATAGTATTCTAAAAATTTAAAATTCTAATGTTTAATATATATTATTTATAAACTTAATAAAAGGGATTATCACAATTTACTTAAATAAAAATTACAATAATAAGAAATTTTATAAGAACATTATTTGCTATTACAAAGTAGGTAGCTTTCTTTTTATCATATTAATGTTTTTTAGATTGCTTTGTCGTTTCACTTCTTGTATTAAAATTTGTTCATCATATTGAGCAAAGCGAAATATCTTTTTAATAACTAGAGATATTTTATTATTTAATCTTTTAATACAAAGTTTCTTTGTTAAAAGCTCTTAGAATAACAAGGAGAGAATTTTAAACTTTTAATGTTTTTATTAGATTGCCACGAGCCTAAAGGCTCTCGCAATGACAATGTATTAAATTCTATTAGCTAAGAATAGAATAAAAGTTTTAAAAGGTTTTTCAAAAGTAAGTCATCTAAGAAATTAAATAAATTTTAGTAGTTATGACTAGAATAAAAGACTTGAAAGCTTTTAAGAGATTTAGTTGTTTTAAAACAAAGTTATAAAGATAGGTTAATAAATTCTAGTAGTGGCGGATGAGCTTTGTGAGTTTTTAATAAATTTTTGGAACGAGGCTAAAAAAGAAAAAGATGTAATAAATTCTAGTAGTTACGGTATATAGCTTTAGCTTTTTATGAAATTTTGAGAGGTTAGAGAGTTTTTAATATAGTTATTTGAAAAATTAAATAAATTTTAGTAGTGGCAGTAAGGCTTTAGGAGTTTTTTAAAAATTTTTAGGGTGAGGCTAGATAAATAATCTGCGAACCCTATAAAATTTTTAAAATCTCTTAAATGCTTACTCCAATACGAATTTCCTCTATATTCTTTGTGCCATACAAGGATTATTTGTCTTAAAGTTTTCACTCACTACACAAGTTCTTTGGTTTAACACTCCTTTTTCTTCATCTAGTGTTTCTTTTTCTTCTTCTGCTGGTTTTATTAAGACTACTTGTTGTTTATCTAGCATAGAAGCATTGATGTCTTTTAGAGGAGAAGTTATAGTTTGATCACTTCCTCCTTCTTGTTGTATTGGAGTGCTTAAGCCTTTATAACCTTTTCCATTGACAAAGGATAGAGAGCCATCTCCTAATTTAAAGTTATGTTCTCCAATATCTGTTAGCATAGGATTATCTAAGAAAGCTTGGTAAGCTTTTAGATTTGCTCCATTGTTTTTAAACCAACTCTCTAAGTTTTTCATTTGTTCTTCTGTAGCAAGTCCTGAAGTATAAAGTTCATAATTGCTTTTCCATTCTTCAAAGAGTTTGATTTTAGTTTGTAGATTATTGTTTAAAAAGTCTAAAAAGTCATTTTTAGCTTGCGTTATTTTTCCTATATTATCATCAATACCTAAATTATACCACTCCTCAAATTTATCCCCCAATCCTTCTTCACTATAAAATGCTTCTAGAAAAGCAACAGCTTGCGGATAATATTTTCCTATAGTTTCTAAATATTTTTCATTTAAAACAATTCTTTTAGTTTCAGTATCATAGATAAAGAGTTGTTCTAAATCCACAACAATTTCCTCTCCTACAATTTGGTTATAAATATCTGTTACAATAGAGCTATCATAATCGCTTTTATCTAAGATAACTTCTGTTAAACCATTATTGTTGTCTTTTATCTCCACTATAGGTTCTTCATCATAAGCAATAAAGGTAATTCCTTTGTCCGCATAGCCTTGATCTGCTGTTGCTTCCCCCAAAGTATCTTTCTTGTAATAAACATTAATATTGTCCAAAATTAAATTATCTACATTATCATCATCTACTATTCCGAAGAATTTACCTTTTGTGCTTTTTGGATTATTTGAAGTATTTTCAATAATTGCACTAGGTGTCAAATAAACATCAATATCTATATATTGCGAATTTCTTGCTATATACCCAATAAAGCCCCCTACTCCATTAACACTGAATTTAGTGCTGTCTGTTGAAACTTTACTAAGATTGTATAATTTAATATTTTCAAAAGTTCCACCATAAGCAGCTCCTACAAATCCACCTATACCTTGAATACCATTACCTATAGAAGAAGCACTAACACCCCCTCCTTTATAATCTACATTAACATTCTTTAAAATACCACCTTCTGATACCATTCCAAATATTCCAACGCTGTGCGTTCCACCCTTATTAACTTCATGGTCAATATTAATATTGCTTAGTGTATATCCTTGCCCATCAAATACCTTATTAAAACCATCTGTTTTATCATTAAATATTCGATGAGAAATTATCATATTTGTATATTCATGAGATTCTATTGTTCCATTCCCATCTAAATCAATGCCAAAATTTGCATAGTTCTTTCCCTTATCTCCTCCAAAATCAATATCCCCCACTAATCTAAATTCATCTATATCCCTAATATCACCTCTTCCCCATTTATTTAACACTTCATCATCATAATTCCACCCATCTGCAAAATACCACCATTCTTTTGCGTTTTCTATTGCACTTCCCATATTCCCTATAGTGATTGCTTTTTTAAAGTCTTTTCCTTGTGTGGTAGTATTATTAGAATCTGTATAGCCTTGATTTGTGATTAGCTTATCATAGTTTCCAAATTGATAATTATCTTTAGCAAACTTATTCATTTGTCTTTGGATATATCCTTTGCTAAAAGCAGTAGCATAGATAGTATTTCCACTTAGATTTGTAGCATCTGCATCTATATAGATTTTATCTCCTACTAAATAGATAGATTGGTTTTTATCTTTATTTGTTCCTGTATTGATTAAATTTCCTTTTTGAATATCAACTTTATTTCCAATAAGAGTTAAACCATTTTTAGTAGTAAT
>NZ_NBIU01000003.1 GCF_003245365.1 Helicobacter valdiviensis | reverse complement strand
CAACTTGAAGCAGTAACCCATGATAATGTAGCAGTAGCTAATGATACTAATGCCATTACCCAAAGTGTTAATAATATCGCTAATGATATTTTAGAAGATGTAAGAAAGAAGAAGTTTTAAGAACTTCTTCTTTAAATAAGTTCATATACTCTATAAAATAACTACACAATAAACAATAAGAATAAAAAGACATCAATCTATTAATACTTATACTAAACTACTAATCTACTAATCTACTAATCTATTAAACTCTCTTAAACTCTTAATTTGTCTTCAAAACATCTAACATATAGATTTATAAGATTTCAAGAGGCACAACTAATAAAGGTTGCTAACCTCTTAAAAAACCTTTTAAGCTCTTATTTAACCATAACTATTAGAATTTATTAACCTATCTTTATAACTTTGTTTTAAAACAACTAAACTCTTAAAAGCTTTCAAGTCTTTTATTTTAGTCATAACTTCTAAAATTTATTTAATTCTTTTAACCTTTTAACTTATAAAATTTTAACAATTTCATTGATAATCTCTTATCATTGCAAAGCATTGATAAAAGGTTGAAGTAAATTATTATCTCCTATATCATTACAAGAAATAAAACAACAAGCAATCTACAAGAAAGCTAAACACTAAATAGACTATTAATCTAACAAACAAAATTGTCATTGTAAGAGTTCGTAGAACTCGTGGCAATCTAAAAGAATAACCAACAACTTTAATTTAAAGTATTTTTTTAGACTGCCACACTGTGCTTCGCTTCGTTCGTAGTGATATTCTTATACTTGTTAAACTTTCTGAATTATGCTCTTGGAATGATAAAGTTAGAATATCATTATAGGTATTTATCTGTCATTGCGAGGAGCTTCAGCAACAAAGCAATCTAAAAAACAATCAAGAAGCTTAAGCAAACCCATTGGACTGCCATGCAAGTCGTTTCACTGCTTATGGGGATACCTTTATACTTTTGGATTGCCACAAGCTATGCTCTTGTGGTGATACTCTTATATTTATTGCTACCATAAGGTTTAGCAAACCTCTTGCATAGTATCCATCTTCAATAAAAGCAAATTATAGAGAAATCCCATCTAAATAAAGCCAAACTAAACAATGTTTAGCTAAAATCTTCTAAAGATGTAAAAAGGAGGAAACATGCAACCCACAGATAGATTTTACCCTTCTGTTGAGGATTTTAGAGATCCTTTTAGCAGAGATAGAGATAGGATAATCCATAGCTCTTATTTTAGGAGACTTGAATACAAAACACAAGTATTTTTAAACTCAAGCGGAGATAACTTTAGGACACGCCTTACGCATTCATTAGAGGTGAGCCAAATAGCAAGGGCACTTGCTAGAAATTTAGGATTAAATGAAAGCCTAGCAGAAGCCATCGCTCTAGCACACGATTTAGGACACACTCCTTTTGGGCATGTGGGGGGAGATGAGCTTGATAGAGTAATGAAAAGCTATGGCTATCACTGTGGATTTGAACATAATTTTCAGTCTTTTAGAGTGGTTGCAAGTTTAGAGAAAAGATATAAAGAATATGGTGGCTTAAATCTCGCTTTTGCTACACTAGAAGGGATTTTAAAACATTCTTATCCTTATTCTAAAAAATTCTTAAGCACAAAATTGCAAGAAACTTTCAAAATAGATTTTCATCCAAGCCTAGAAGCTATGGTTGTGGATTTATCTGATGAAATAGCCTATATTAGCCATGATATTGATGATGGAATTAAATATGGTTTGATTAGCTTTGAAGATTTATATGAAAGCAAAATTGTAAAAGATTGCATAGAATATGTGATAACCATAGAAAAAATAGAAAAAGAAGACAAAATCTTCCGCCATCGCTTTATTTCAAGGTTAATTTCTTTGCTAGTTTATGATATTTTGGATAATAATCCTAAATTTGATTATGAAAGCCCCGCTTGTTTTGTGTATGAGGCAAAAGAAGCATTGCCTATAAAACGCACAAGAGAAATAGAAAAGGATATTAGATTTTTAAAAAAGATACTTTTTAATAAACTCTACCGCCATGAAGAAATCACTAGAAAAATGTTTATGGGAAAACGCTGTGTAAGAAAGCTTTATGAATGTTTGAATGATGATTTAAATTTATTGCCACAAACTTTAAGGCAAAGAGTGCAAGAAGGAGAAAAATTACATAGAGTTTGTGCAGACTATATTGCCTCTATGAGCGATAGATATGCAATAGCACTTTATAAAGAACTAGGTTTTTAAAGAACAAATTATATTTAGGCTTTTAGTTAAGCAAAATAGATGTAAAATCATCGCCAAAATTTTTACAAAAGAGGATAGAATGCAAGAAAATTTAGAACAAATGGATAAAGATTATGTTTTGCATACTTATGCACGCAATTATACACATTTCATAAAAGGCGAAAATGCAAAACTTTATGATGAAAAAGGGGAAGATTATATTGATTTTGCTTCTGGGATTGCAGTATGCAGTGTAGGACATGGCAACAAAAGACTTGCAAATGCGATTTGCGATCAAGCAAATAAACTTATCCACACTTCTAATCTCTATTTAATAGAACACCAAGCAAAACTTGCCAAAAAGCTTGTAGAACTTAGCGGATATGATATGCGAGTATTTTTTGCAAATTCAGGTGCAGAAGCAAATGAGGGCGCACTAAAAATTGCAAGAAAATATGGAGAAGTTAATGGAGAAATCAAACGCTACCAAATCATCACTTTAGAATCTTCCTTTCATGGACGCACCATTAGCACATTAAAGGCAACCGCACAAAGCAAAATGCACAATTTCTTTGGACCTTTTCCAGATGGCTTTGTATATGCAAAGGATTTACAAGATGTAAAAAATAAAGTGAGCAATATTACTTGTGCTGTGCTATTAGAACTCGTGCAGGGAGAAGGAGGCATTACCCCCTTCCCCAAAGAAGAAATACAAGAACTTGCTAATTTTTTAAAAGAAAAAGATATTCTTTTAATGATTGATGAAGTGCAAACAGGAATTTATCGCAGTGGAGAGCTTTTTGCCTCACAAGTTTATGGAATAACTCCAGATGTAATTACCACTGCAAAAGGTTTAGCAGGAGGAGTTCCAATAGGAGCAGTGCTAACAAGACTAAAAGATATTTTTGCACCAAGCGATCATGGAAGCACATTTGGAGGCAATTTTCTCTCCACTAGAGCAGGATTAGAGGTTTTAAGTATTTTAGAAGAAGAAAAGCAAAGTGGTGCTTTGCAAAGCAAAATAGCTTATTTTAGCCAAAAATTACAAGAACTAAAAAAAGAGTTTGGAGAAATTTTTACAGAAGAAATTGGGCTTGGACTTATGAGAGGGCTTAGAGTAAAAGATCTTGAAAGCTTGAATAAATTTTTAGAGCTTTCCCATAAAAATCGTGTGCTAGTCTTAAAAAGTGGTAAAAATACAGCACGATTTTTGCCCCCTTTAACCATCACACAAGAAGAAATGGATGAGGGCTTTCAAAGATTAAAAAAAGCACTTTTAGAAATGTAGCTTTTTGCTACATTTCTAAAAGCAGTTCTTACAAAAAAGAAAATGAGAATTAGTTTTAAAGATAATATAAACTAAGCCATACTACAATTACCTTAAAAGATTTATTTTTAAGGAATTCCTATGACAATAAGCTCCCTTGAAAATGGCCATAGTGCTGTAATTTTAGGTTTAAATGTAGAAAAACAACTATTAGATAGATTGCTTAGTCTTGGCTTTGCCAAAAGCAAAATTATCAAAAAAATAAAAACTTCCTTGGGAGGCTCTACTATTGTGGTAGAGCTTGATCGCTCTTGTGTAATTTTACGCAAAGAAGAAGCAAAAAGCATCCAAGTGGAGGAAATTAATGGCTAATAAAACAATTAAAGTAGTGCTTGTAGGGCAACCTAATGTAGGAAAAACCTTACTGATTAATGCGATGTGTAACACCCAACTTAAAGTAGGTAATTTTGCAGGGGTTACTATCCAAAAATCACAAGCTTGGACGAATTTTAAAGATTATGAGATTTGTATTATTGATTTGCCTGGAACCTACTCTATTTATGGTTATTCTCATGAAGAGAAAATCACAAGAGAATTTTTAGAAAAAAACGATTATGACTTGATTGTCAATGTAGCAGATTCTACAAATTTAGAAAGAAATTTATTGCTAACCACCCAACTTTTAGACACAAAACAAAAAATAATTTTAGCACTAAATATGAGCGATGAAGCCAAAAATGAGGGCATTGAGATTAACTCTAAAAAAATGGGAGATTTATTAGGAATTCCTTGTGTTTGCGTGTCTGCTAATACCAAAGAAAACTTAAACCATTTATTTAATCTCATTGTTAGCACTTATGAAAATTCTTGCGAGAAAAACAAAAGAATATATAGCGATAGCATAGAAACAGAAATACAAAAAATTGAAAAATTTTTAGAAGAAAAAAAGGACACACATTTAGAAAAATTTCCTCAAAGCTATAGAGAAATAGCTATTGCATTACTTAGGGGCGATGATTATATTTATGATTTTTTACACAATAAATCTATTTTTATGGAGCTTTCACAAAAAGTGCAAAAATCTCAAGAAAATCTTTATATTGCATATAATACAAAATCTAGCAATGAAATTTTTATGCAAGATTTACAAGCCTTTGTAAATGGTATTATCCGCGAAAGTGTAACTTATGGAGCAAGAGCAAAGCGTAATTATACACAGCTTGTAGATAATATCCTTATTAACAAATATATTGGGATACCTATTTTTTTATTCTTTATGTGGCTACTTTTCCAAGCAACATTTACGCTAGGACAAATTCCTATGGATTTTATAGAAGGTTCTTTTGTTTCATTAGGAGAGAGTATTAAGGCTAATCTTTCTAGTGAGCTTCTAGGTTCTT
Source organism: Helicobacter valdiviensis (assembly GCF_003245365.1). GTDB lineage: Bacteria > Campylobacterota > Campylobacteria > Campylobacterales > Helicobacteraceae > Helicobacter_D > Helicobacter_D valdiviensis. Next base: position 115,540 of record NZ_NBIU01000003.1, on the reverse strand, counting down.
TGATAGCAGATGGGATTTTAGCAGGTGTTGGTGCTGTCATTTTATTCTTGCCCAATATTATTATTTTGTTTTTTGGAATTTCTCTTTTAGAAACTACTGGATATATGGCTAGGGTAGCTTTCTTGCTAGATGGATTTTTCCATAAATTTGGCCTACATGGAAAAAGTTTCATTCCACTTGTAAGCGGTTTTGGTTGTTCTGTTCCTGCATTTATGGCGACAAGAACACTTAAAAACAAAAAAGATAGACTGCTTACGCTATTTATTGTAAATTTTATGAGTTGTGGTGCAAGACTTCCTGTTTATGTGCTTTTTATTGGTGCTTTTTTTCCAAAAGAGCAAGCAGGAAATTGGCTTTTTGGTATTTATATTCTAGGTGCTTTTATTGGTTTAATTATGGCAAAAATCTTGCGTTTAACAGCTTTTAAGGGAGATGATGAGCCTTTTGTTATGGAAATGCCAAAATATAGAATCCCAAATTGGCGTCTTGTATGGTTTAGTGTTTATAATAAGGCTAAAATGTATTTAAAAAAGGCAGGGAGTTTTATTTTAGCAGCTTCTGTGCTTGTATGGTTTGCAACAACTTTCCCAAAACAAACAGAGCTTGAAGAATCTTATGCGTTAAAAATAGAACAAGTTCAAGAAGAAGAGCAAAAAGAAATTTTAGGATTTGAAATGCAAGAGAGAATGATAGAAAATAGCTATATGGGACAAATTGGTAAAGCCATAGAGCCATTTTTTGCACCTCTTGGATTTGATTGGAAGCTTGGGGTATCTCTTGTAAGCGGACTTGCTGCAAAGGAAGTAAGTATCTCTACTATGGGGGTTCTTTATTCTTTAGGTGGGGAAGTAGATGAGAACAATGAAAATCTTATGGAAAAAATTAGAGCAAGCATTCCTCTTAGTGTAGGAATAAGCTTTATATTGTTTGTAATGATTTATAACCCATGCCTTGCTGCAACGATTGTATTTGGAAAAGAAGCAGGAGGCTATCGCTATATTCTTTATCTATTTTTGCTTACCACCACAACTGCCTATATTGTGGCTTGGATAGGTTATACAATCACAAAGCTATTGATAGCCTAAGAGGAGCTTGATTTTTTCCTCCTCTTTTTTGATAACCTCCCCTCTTTTAGCAATTTCATCAAAAATCTTTTCCTTTTCTAAAAAATCTTCTTCTAGACAAATTTCTAATATATCTTTTTGCTTCATATTCTCTTGTTTGTAAAGCTCTTCTAGCTTGTTTAGTCCAATTTTAGAGTTAAAATACACATAAAGTGCCCTAGCAATTTTTTGGCTTTTTGGTCTAAGAACCAAAATGCCCGCATTAGGAATGATTTTTTTACCACTAGCCTCCTTACCAATAATGGCAATTTTTGGATACACACCCCTAAGGGGAAGTAAAATATCATTGGGCTTTAGGCAAAGTTCATCAATTTTTTTAGAATTGGGCTTTAGTGTGCTCTTTCCAAAAGAATTTGTATAGCCATAGTTTTGAAACTCTCTTATTCCAAAATCATAGCAGTTAATAAGCTCCAAATCCCCACTAATACGATGTCCCCTAAAAGAACTTTCAAGATAATTTTTAAGCAAAATTTTCGCTTTTTGTTTAGAATTTATAAAATTACTTGGGAGAAGGTTATCCAGCTCTATTTGTGTGTAATCTAATAATTTTGAAAAAGAAGAATTTTGCTTAGAAGAATAAATATCTAAAATCTCATCTATCCTCACTAAACGATTATATTTCCCCTCTTTGATATAAAAATCACTCGCATCTATAAAAAATACTTTAGAGTTATTATGCGAGATGATAAGCAAAGAAAAATCCTCTTGCTGGCGAAAAAAAAGATTTTTAGGAATGGTAATAATTGCTTCTAACAAATGATTTTTAAAAAGAAAGTTTTTAAGCTCAAATCCTATAGGTTTATACAAAAGTTTAGAAGAGATAACAAATACACATTTTTGTTTAAAAATCTCCACACAACTAGCAACAAACAAAGCTTCTAATGTGCTTTTTTGACTAATATTGTATTTTTCCAAAAGAGGATTATTTTGGTATTTTTTAACAAGAAGATTTTGCAAACTTGGAGGATAGCAAAAAATTTTATCAAAACTTTGTAGATTTGTCATCTGTAAAAAATCGCTATTGCTTAAATTTGTAGGCTCAACTTTCAAAACAGAGGCAATTATTTTTGCAATTTGTATGAGTTTTGGGTGGATTTCACTGCCATAAAAATTTTTAAAAGCCTTTTTTTGATTAATAAATAAAAAAAAGCTTCCCAAACCACAACAAGGACTATAAATGCTCTCTTCCTTTTTTAATTCCATAAGCCCAAAAACAAGTTCATTGATCTCCAAAGGAGTAGCATAATCATAAAGCTTTAAAATACTTTTTTGCACGCAAAGCGTTTGGATAAACTCTTCTAAAGAAGCAAGTTCTGTGGAAGCTTGCAAAACTTCTCTAGCAATTTTTTTGTGGTTTAGCTTTTGTGTAAATTCTAAAGGTTGTATGCCATTATTTTTCAAAAACTCATAAGCATTTTGTGGAAAATATTTATCTTTCCTCTTAAGAAAATCTACTAAAATTTCGCTTTGTTCTTTTAGCAAAACAAGTTGCAATAAAACTTGCAAACTCTCTAAACTATCTCCATAAAAACGATGGATATAATTAAAAAGACTTAGAAGATTTTTCATAGAAACCTATTGATACATGGGTAGCTTTTCAAAAACAAGCAAGATATGGCACACAGCAACAATCACACCAAAGATTAAAAGCATATAAATAGTAAGCATTCCCCCTTTTACCCTATAAGTATTTGGAGAGCCTTTTTCCCTTGAAGCTTTTAATAAAAGTGCAGGGATAATAACAGACCAAATAGTAGCAGCAAGCCCAGCCCAACCAATAGCATATAAAAATCCATCAGGATAGATACTAGCAAAAATCAAAGGGGGTAAAAAAGTAACAAGTAAGGTTTTGGTTCTTCCTAGTCTGCTATCATCAAAACCACACAAATCTGCCATATAATCAAACAATCCTAATCCAGCACCCAAAAAAGAAGTGGCTACTGCTAAAAAAGAAAAAATCTCTAAAGCTTTTATAAGTAGGCTACTATTTAATCCTGCTCCAGCAGCCCTTAGTAAATCATCTACATTGCCACCCTCGGCAATAACTTGCTTAAAACCCTCTCTAGCAATGTTTCCATCACTTGCAATTATCCAAACAACATATGCAAAAAATGCAATGAATGTTCCATATAAAAGGCATTTATTAATAGATATAGGATCTTTGCCAAAATATTTTACAAGGCTAGGCACAGAAGCATGGAAACAAAAAGAAGTTAGATAGGTAGAGAGTGCTGCAAAGATATAAATAGTATAGTTGTTTTCTGTGCTTGTGCTATTTAAAAGAAAATCAATTTTAATTTCTCCTAGCATTCCACTCATTGCAAAGATAAAGGTAAGCACCATTCCACCAATCATAATTACAGAAATTCTATCTACTGCATAGGTGCTCCACCAAACACAACCGCTTAAAAAAAGAGCAAAAAAGATACCGCTAAGCAACCGAGTATAGTTTGAAGAATCTATACCAAAAAAAGATTTAAAAATAGGCTCAACCACGGAGCCTCCGCCACTAATATAAGCATAAATCAAAATATAAAGCACAAACGCAACGCTTAATCCATTGATAAGATTCCAAAATTTACCCAAATTATCTTGCACAAGTGTATGAAAACTTGCACCAGGCTTGTAGTTTAGATTTACCTCCAAGAGTGCTTGTGAAGAAAAAAGCATCATCATCCAACTTATAAACAATAAAGCAATGGAATACCACAGCCACATACCTGCTGAAATTGTAGGCAAAGCAAGCATACCAGCACCAATAGCTGTCCCTGCTACTATCATTGTCCCACCTAATACACTTGGCTTTTCATTTAATCCTAGCATCTATCAAACCTTTTAAGCTTTTTAATAAGCCAAGATTATAACAAAAATCTATAAAATTTACCTCTATTTACAAAAATTGGCTGGGTATTTTCTTTTAAAAATCTTTTAAAGCATATAAAAAGTCTCTAATATCGCTTACTTGATCTCTTACCCATTCATCTACACTCATTTTTTCATCATCTTCATAAAAGTGAGGATTATCAAAAGCTCTATTTCTAAATCACTTAACTCACATTCTACATCATCAATGAAATTTTTAAGAGTTGCACCTTTAAACTCTTTTTCATTGCATTCTAAATTTGTAAATCTTCATTAAATAATTTTTCATCTTTCATTTACAATTTTCTAATATATAAACCTTTTGAAATTCTTTGATATGAAAATTGACATCAGTAAAGTGAATTTCTATTCCCTCATTCACTTTCTTTAGCCTTTTTTATAGCGTCGTTTAAAAGTTTGGAATATTCATCATGATATTTACCCAATAAGTCAAAATCTTCTTCTCCATCAATTTCACAATGAGAAGAATCATATGCTGGTAAATTAAATTTCTTTCTGATTTGCTCTGAAGTCATTGCTCCTGCATCTTTTAAAAGTTTTTTATTTCTAGATCCTTTTGCAATATCTAAAGGGGTGCTTGGGGTAGCAAAATTTACATTGGCTCCAAGTTCGATTAAAAGCTGTGTAACCCTATAAGTTTCTGCTTCTTTTACAGCTTCAAATAAAAGGGTTTTGTTGTTGCATTTTCTTAATTTACTAAAAGTTTGCATATTTACATTAGCTCCTCCTTTAATGGCTAGTTCTAATAATTCATAATTATTTCGTCTAGCCCAAAAATGCATAGGAGTGTCCCCATGTTCATCATGCACTTCAAATTTAGCCCCACGATTGACTAGATACTTAATGATTTGAGAGTTTGGATTATCAGCGCTTAGTATATAATAATAAATTAAAGCGTTTTGATAAATACAAGGATCATCTTCTACTTTTTTCATTAAAATATATTTATCATTAGCTTCTTTGATATGTTTCATATCAATAAGAACAAAATTATATTTAGGATCTTTTAAACTTAAACCATACTCATCAAATAAATAATCTAAAATAGAAAAATCATTATTGTTTTCTTCGCAAGCAAATGCGGCTCTTGTTATTAAGTTAAAAGGATCAAATAAAGGAAAGTCTCCATCTTTATCTTTGATATTAAGCTCGTAACAAGATATTTTTACAGGATAATTTTTTAAAATCTCTTTTACCTTAGCTAAATCATTATCATCTATAGCTTCAAGAACTAAATCTTCTAACTCATCTTTTTGTTTGTAATTCATAGCTTTGATATCTTCTAGTTTTTTCATTTGTTTTTCCTTTCTTTGTAAATTTGGGTTTTAATTTAAGAAAATTGCTTTTATCTGCTCTTAAACCTTTACTATCTATGATAATTTGCATTTAACCTCTTTTGAAATCTTGCATTCTATTGGAATAAATAAAAAATCGGGCTATCTTTTTTAGCCACCTCCTTTAATTCTTTAAAGCTAAAATCTAGCTCAATAGCTCCGCTTGCATAAGGTGCTATTTCATAAACATTATAAATAAAAGTTATACCTTTTGGGCTTATTTGAAAACCTGATGGAAACTCGCTTAAAGGATTATTAGATTTAAAAATCTTATCTTTATTGACTTCTTTTTTGATTTTGGCTTCTAAAAGCACTAAAAGTTCATTATTAAATACATCTTCAGGATTTAGTTCTAGCTCCTTTTTGTCTTTTATAATATAAATTTTATTGTTGTAAAAAGGCATTCCATGTGCTCCTCCTGTAAATGTATAAGAAAAATAATCAAAAGCAATAATATTTTCATCAACATAGCTTATACTTAAATCTTGATCAAAATTTGAGCTAAAATCCATCTCATAGTGATAAGAATAAATCTCTTCATCGCCTTGCCATTCTTCTATCTGATAGCTTTTGTTCTTTAGTTTATCAAACTCTAGGGCAAAAACTTTATCCAAAGAATGCCACACCTCACTTTTATCATCCATATCTAATAAAAAAGGAAAATACAAAGTGTTAAACTCTCTTGCTTCTTGGCTTTTATCATCTAAATAAGGCAGAGTAAAACTATAAGCAAAAGAGGTAGTATAAAGTTCATCTTTTTGCATTCTTTTGTTTTTTAGCGGAAACTCTTTTTTAACTTTATCCACTTCTTTTTTACTTAAATCTATGATGTCGCTCCCTATAAATTTGCCAAAACGCCTCTCTTCTATGGAAAAATTTGCAAAATTGATATTGCTAAATGCACTATTTCTCTCGCACAAATAAAATCTTTTACCATTTAAAGAAGAAGTCATATTAGAAAACTCCCCATATTTTGTCATCCCATTACTCTGCCAAATCCCCTCTATTTCAAAGCCTTGACAGCTTTTAGAGCCTTCTTGGTTAATTTTTAGCTCCTTTATTTCTTTTAATTTTTTAATTTGTGCTTTTTTATCTAGTGTGCTTCTTGGATTAATTTGGTTATTTGCAAAAGCAAAAGGCAAAGTTAGCTTTAAAACTTTCATTCTTTTTAGGCTTTCATCTCTTAAATTCTCTAGGCTTTCAATGGTGTTAAAATATTCTAAATCTTTAAAGGAATAATACGCCCATACACGCACTTCCCTAGCTTCTCCTTTGTCATCTTCTATAAAGCCATCTAGCTGATAAAAGCGAGAATTGTATAAAAGCCCTCTAGAATCTAAATAGGTTTTAGCTTCTGTGCCATCTTTATTGGTGCGTATGATAAATTCCTCATTGATTTTTGTATCTTCTTTAACAAACAAAATATCCCTATCTTGTAAATCCAAAAATATAGAATAGCTTTGCTCTTGTAAATTTTCTTTTTGAAGATTGCTTTGTGCTAGAATAAAACCGCTAAAAATAAATGCCAAAATTAACTTTTTCATTTTTGCTCCTTTTTCTTAGCTTTATTGATATGTTTTATAAACACAAAGGCGTTAAAATCATCAATTTCTTTGATATTGTCGCTATAATCGTATTTTAGATTAATATAAGTAGGCTTTATGCTAATTAGCATTTCTTTGGTTTTATAAGTCTTTGTCTCCTCTCTCAAAAGATCCTTTAGCGGAATTTTAACTACAAGTGTATTTTCATAGCCCATTAAAAGCGATTTTTCTTGCAATTTAAAAGTATAAGCTCCATAGCTTTGTCTTTGATGAACATCAAGATCTATCATCTCATAATCATCAAATTTCACAATCTCGCTCCTTTTATGCAAAAAATGGCTTTTAAAATAGGTTTTAAATTCTTTGGTTTCACTCTTATTTATACCCACTTTACAATGCACACGATCTCTAATACCCCTATAAGAATTAAGAAAATCTGCAACATCTTCACAACGCCTAAGAGCTGTGTTAAAACTTTCTTTTTCAAGTTTTCCATAGGCTTTTATGAAATTTTCTTCATTGGATAGATTAAAAGAAAGCTCTTTAAAAATCTTGCTTTGCACCCTAAGGCTAAGAGGCAATGAGATATTAGAAGAAAGAAGTGCTAAAATGGAAGCCAAAATAAGACTAAAAAATAACCCACGCTTTGTAAAATACAATAAAGAGGCACAAAAAATATAAAAACTAAGAGTTAGCACAAAGATTCTACTAGGCGTGAAAGAATACTCGCTAAGTCTTAAAAATATCGCCCAAAGTGCGATAATACTTAAAAGCAAAGCCACAATCGCATAAAAACTAAAGATTTTATTTTGCCCTCTAATTCCTCTATTTACAAAGGCTAAATTTAAGACAAAAAATCCAAACCACATCACAATATGCACTATGCTATCAAAACTTCTAATAGGTGCGATAAAATACAAAAGGAGTAAAATAATGTAAGAAAATGCAAAAATATCAAAGATTAAAAGCACAATTTTAAGTGCTTTAGAATAGCTAATACGCTCTTGCATTCCCAAAAATGCAACCCCTGCAATAAAGCCAAAAATGATTGCTAAATAATTAAACCCTCTCCATGAGTCTATGGATAACAAAAAATGTGATCCTGCTAGTAAAATGCCGAGCAAAATAAGACACAGTAAATATAAAGATAAAACAAATAAAAAACGCATTACAAGCGTGCTAAAAATCTCATAAGACTCTTTTATGCTTACTGCTAAAAATGCAAAAATTAAGGTAAAAATCAATCCATTAGCGATAAAAAAATTATCATATAATGCAATTTTGTATTCTCTAAAATTCATACCTTTTTCTGTATAAATTCCATCAAAAAGTAAAAAATAAACAACTATACTTATTAATATTGTTATAAAAATTTCTATTTTTTTATTCTTTTGTGGGTAATATTTTGACACAAAGGTTTCTAAAAAAAGAGTAAAAGCCATCATAAAAGTAAAAAAATGCACCAGAGTGATTGTAGTAAAACGGCTAGAAAGAAAAAATGTTTTCTCATCTACAAAACTCAACAAAAAAAGACAAAAAAGTGCATAGACAAACAAACTTAGCGGATATTTCATAAAAGCATTTTTAAATAGAACTTTCAAAATTCAATCTCCTTGGGTTAAGTTTTTAATTATAACACAAATATGAATTTGATTTATCAAAGTAAATTTTTGCTTCCATAGATTTTAATAGAGTTTGCTTTGTTTAAAGTAAAAAAGTGGGGGGTTCATAAACTTTCCAAAAGTTTTACCTCCCAAAAAATTTTATTGTTCTGCTAAGATTTGCATTTTATGATCTTTTAATTCTACATATAATTCTTTTTCGCCACTAAAACTATAAGTAGGTGCTTTATAATCTTCATAAAAGCTAATTTTAAAAAGGTTGCGATTTGCATCATTAGGATAAGGAGAAATATTTATTTTGCTAAAAAGAATGCTTTTTTGCTCATTTTTTGCAAAAATTCTGCGTTTTGTTTTTGAAAAATCATCAAATTTTGTGCCATCAAATCTAATAAATTCCGCACTGCTATAAAAACCAAGATAGGTTTCTACATCATTTTGCTTCCAAGCTTCTTTCCATTCAAATAAATTTGCTAGAAGTTGTGCTAAATCCTCTGCTTTTGCTTCTGTAACTTTATTTTCAAAAGTAATTAGTAAAGACTTTTTATAATCTATTGTTTTATCCACCATTGTTAAAAGATTGTTTTCAATAGCAATACAGCCTTTTGTGTTTAACTCTTCACGATTTCCATTTAAAGGCATACCATGAATCCATATCCCATAACCTGTGCGTTTATGAAGCTTATCAAAAAGATTTGGATAAGAAGTGCTAAAAGCTAAAGGACCATAATACTGATCTAAATTACTAAGTCTTGCATTAAGTTTATACACACCAATAGGAGTTGCCAAATCCCCCTCTTTTTGCTTGTGTCCCAACTTTGAACCTACAAGTGCATTTGTATTTAATTTCTCTTCCCATTTATTATTTTGCAATTCATAAAGTCTCAAAGTAGGAATGTTCTTAGTTGCCACAAAAAGATATTTCAAATCCTCATAATAACCATAGCGAGTATCTTTCTCTTTTAAAGCTTCTTGCCAAAAAGCTTTAGTTTGCAACACTTTATCAATTTTTTTCTCTATGGCTTGCACTCCACCTTCTCTATAGAGTTTCACCCATTCAAAGTCCGTTGCATTCGCACATACTGCTAATAGTAAAATTAAAAATATTCTCATTTATACTCCTTAAAGATTAATCTTCAAAATTATAACCGATTTTTTTAAGACTTTCTTTCTCTTTGCTCCAACCTGCAACAACTTTAACAAAAAGCTCTAAAAAAACCTTTCTTCCTACTAATTGTTCTATTTTTTCTCTTGCATCTTTTCCAATGCGTTTTAGCGTAGCACCACCCTTGCCAATGACGACAGATTTTTGACTCTCTTTATGCACAATAATAGTCGCTTTAATATAATCTAGCTTTGGTTTTTCTTGGTAGAGATTTAAAACAACATCACTTTCATAGGGTATCTCATCACTTAGATTTTCAAAACAAGATTCCCTTATGAACTCTTTTGCAATCTCTTTGGTGCTATTAGGAGTTAAAAGCTCTAAATCATAATAATAAGGGTGGTTTGGCATTTCTTGTGCAATAATCTTTAAAGCATGTTCTAAACTACCTTTATCTTTGCAAGATACTGGCAAAAGTGCTAAATACTTGTCTTGATATTTTTCATATTCTTTGATTTTTTCAAATAATTTTTGCTTATCTACACTATCTGTTTTTGTGAGAAGCAAAAAATGTTTTCTATCTCCATAAAGCTCTAAAAACTCTTCATAAAAACTTACTTTATCACTAATAGGGGCTAAAAAAATTGCTAAATCACAATCTTGCATTGCTTGCATAGCCTCTTTTAGCATATATTGGTTGAGTAATTTTTCTTGCTTATGTATGCCTGGAGTATCTACAAAAATAACTTGCACTTCCTTATACATGACAATCATATTCATACGCTTTCTTGTCGCATTAGCCTTATGCGAAACTAATGCTAACTTTTCTCCCATTAAAGCATTTAAGAATGTGCTTTTACCTGCATTAGGACGCCCCAAAACTGCCACAAATCCCGATTTTGTCTCCAAAACAATCCCTTATAAAATATAACGCGCTACATCACTATCAGACACTATTGCTTCTAGCCTTTCTTGCACAAGCTCTTTGGTGATTGTAACGGTTTGATTTTTATAATTTTCTGCTTCAAAACTAATTTCTTCAATCACTTGCTCTACAACTGTATGCAAGCGTCTTGCACCTATATCTTCAGTTTTTTCATTTGCCATTTGAGAATAATGTGCTAAAGCTCTAATGGCTTCATCGCTAAATTCTAGCGTTACTTCTTCTACTTTTAAAAGGGCTTCATATTGTCTTAAAATAGAATTTTTAGTCATCGTTAAAATTTTATAAAGCACTTCTTCATCAAGACTATCTAGCTCCACTCTTAATGGAAATCTTCCTTGCAATTCTGCAATCAAATCACTAGGCTTACTAAGAGAAAAAGCACCCGCTGCAATAAATAAAATATGATCAGTTTTAATACTTCCATATTTGGTATTTACCACACTTCCTTCAACAATAGGCAATAAATCTCGTTGCACACCCTCTTTGCTAGGATCTTGACGCCCACTAGAATTAGAACTTACTGCAACTTTATCAATCTCATCAATAAAAATAATTCCGCTACTTTCTGCTCTTTTTAACCCCTCTTGTTTAATAGCTTCTAAATCTAGCAAAGCTTCACTTGCTTCAATCTTTAAAAGCTCTTTAGCTTCTTTAATGGTTACTTCTTTTTTAGCATTGTCTTTTGGAGTGGCAATAAATACTCTAGCAATTGTTTCTTGCACTTTGGCAAATTCTGCTGGCATATTTCCATCATCAATTTCTAAAGTGCGTTTTGGAACTTCAATTTCTATTTTTAGATGATCCATTTGCCCTTCTTCTACTTTTTGACGCATTTTAGAAGCAGTATTTTCATATTCTTCTTGTTTTTGCTCGCTTGCACCTTGTGGAAGCGGTGGGATTAACTTTTGCACGATTTTATCTAGGACATATTTTTCAATATTTTGCGCATTTTTAATTCTATGTTCTTCTTTTACAAGATTGATAGAGGCGATTACTAAATCTCTTACCATAGATTCTACATCACGCCCCACAAATCCAACTTCAGTGTATTTACTTGCTTCTACTTTAACAAAAGGAAGTCCCATCATTTTTGCCATTCTTCGTGCAATTTCTGTTTTTCCAACTCCAGTTGAGCCAATCATTAAAATATTTTTTGGCATCACTTCTTCTTGAATTTCTTTAGGTAACTGCAAGCGTCTATAACGATTTCTAAGTGCGATTGCTACAACTTTTTTAGCCTCTTTTTGTCCTATAATATATTCATCTAAATAAGCTACAATTTCTTTTGGACTCATTGCTGCAAAATTTTCCACGATTATTTTCCTAATTCTAAAATTTTAATATTTTGGTTAGTATAGATACAAAGCTCTCCTGCAATTTTAAGCGATTCTTCTACAAGCCCTCTTGGGCTTAGATTATTAGAAAATCTATCCAAGGCTCTAGCAGCTGAAAGTGCGTAATTTCCTCCACTTCCAATTGCAGCGATTTTTCCATCTTCTGGTTCTACTACATCACCTGTTCCGCTTAAAATAAACAAATGCTCACAAGTTAGCACTATCATCATAGCTTCTAATCTTCTTAAATATTTATCTTTTCTCCATTCTTTTGAAAACTCAATAACAGATTTTAGCAAATCTCCTTTTTTATTCTCCAAAATACCTTCAAACATATCAAAAAGAGTAAAAGCATCTGCAGTGCTTCCTGCAAATCCACTTAAAACTTTGCCATTATAGAGAGTGCGTATTTTTGTTGCATTACCCTTTAAAACACAATTTCCAAAAGTAACCTGCCCATCTCCGCCAATTACTGCCCCTTCTTTGCCCTTATAGGCAAGTATCGTTGTTGCTTCAAACATCAAAGTGCCTCAATATCAATTTTTAATTTTGCATTAATTCCATGCCCTAATTTTACATCTACTTCATAAATTCCTGTAGATTTAATAGGGCTTTTTAATTCTATTGTTTTTTTATCAATTTCCAATCGGTGTTCTTTGGCTAAATGCTGTGCAATCTCTTCTTTTGTAATTGCACCATATAAAGAACCATTTGCACCTACTTTTTGTTGTATTTTCAAAGTAATTTCACCAATTTTTTTAGCAGTAAGCTCCATTAAAGATTTTTCCTCTGCTGCCATCTCTTCTGCTTTCTTTTTTGCTGCTTTATATTTATTAATCACTTCATTAGTGGCAAAATCAGCCATTCCTTTTGCGATTAAGAAATTTTTACCATAACCATCTTTTACTTCGCAAACTTCGCCTTTCTTGCCTAATCCTTTTACATCTTGTAATAACAATACTTTCATTTTTGCTCCTTTAAGACTTTTTAATTTTATCCAATTCACTCTTAAAAGCACGATTGCAAGCTATATTATATCTTTTTATCATAAACAAAAAGTCAATTCCTACAGTTGCAACCAAAGTGCTAAATCCTCACCTACCATTTGTGTGTGTAAAATTTTGCAATTTGCTTCTATTTGCATTATTTTTTGAAACTCCGCACTAAATCTAGGAGAAATCAAAAGTAGCAACAAATCACAATAAGGCTTTAAGGTTTTTAAAAACTCACTCCCCCCCTCACAAAAAACAAATCCTTTCAATTTTGGTATCTTAGAAACAATCTCTATTTTTCGCAAAGGCACATCAAAAAGAGGTGCTGTTTTTGGAAAATTTTGCATTTTAGTTAAAATCACAACATTAGGATTCTTTTTGTCTTTAAAAGTAGCAAAGCGTGTATCTAGCGTTGGATTATCTTCTCTAATAGTTTTTCCTGAAATCAAAAGAGTTTGAGAAATTGCTCTTATATTATGCATAAATTCTTGCATTTTAGGAGAGCTAATCTGCCCTCCCTCTATACTTCCATTTAACCTACTTGCATATTTAAAAAGCACAAAACTCCCTTTATTTTGTAAGCATACAAAAGGAAACAAAAGCTCCTCTGCTTTTTTATGGATTGTTTGTAGCTCTTCTAACTCCCATGCTTTTATCACGCTAATCCCTAAACTTTCTAAAAACTCTGCACCCCCACTTGCTAAAGCATTCACATCTTTAGTTGCTATGCAAACTTCTTTTATTTTAAGCTCTGCTAGAAGCTTTGCACATGAGGGCGTTTTACCCTCATTTAAACAAGGCTCTAAACTCACATATAAGGTGCAATCTTCAAAAATATTTTTAGCATTTTCTTTTAAAAACTGATGGATTTCCCTAGATTCTTCTAACTCAAAAATCCGCTTATCACTTGTAAGCTCACAATAAGCCTCTTGCAAAGCCAAAACTTCTGCATGGGGCTTTCCTGCTTGTTTGTGTGCTTGTAAGCTTAAAATTTTTCCATATTTATCTAAAACCAAAGCCCCTACTGCAGGATTTGGAAGCGTGAGTGCTTGAAACTTCCAAGCCTCCTTTAATATTAAATCAAAGTAAAATTCCATTACCATACAAAATAAGTTTGTGCTTTTTTAATTTCGCTCTTAGGTATAGTAATGCCACCCTCTAAGATTAGTGAGTCTTGTGTAACCTCTTCTAATTTGCCTTTATGTTCTGCTTTTGAAAGAAGCTTGATTTTAACAAGCTCTCCTATGGCACTTTTATAATGCTTGTCGTTTTTTAAAACTCTCTCAATCCCTGGAGAGCTTACCTCTAAAAAATATTCCTCAAACTCTGGCATTTCTACATCTAAAAGTGGCGAGAGCATAAGACTTACCTCTTTGCAATCTTCTAAACTCAAATTAGGTTTTTTTGTAATAGATATGCGTAAGATTTGATGATCATTTTCTTTTAAAAGTGCAATATCATAAAGCTCACACCCAAAACTTTGCACTAAATTTTCAATTTTTTGTTCTAGCTCTTGTGAAATTGCCATATTTATTCCTTATCTTTTTCTTCTCTTTGCTTTTTGATGGTTTCAAAAATTGCTTCAAGTTTATTTTCTTGCTCCAAGCTCTCATCAATAATAAATTCAAAATCTGGACATCTAAACCAACCACTCTCTTCTAAGCAATATTCTTTGATGAGATTTTTTGCCTTTTTTAGCTGTGTCAAAATCTCTTTTTTTTCTTGTGGGGTAGCAAAAGGAGCATCTAAAAATACTTGCGCAAAATACTTCCCTTTAGAACATTTTACACTCACAACTCCAAGGGAGTTAAGGCGTGTATCATTAAGATTTGCTAACACACTAGGGATAAGCTCTCTTAGGAGGGATTGTGTGCGTTCTAGCTTAATATTTTTCATTAAAGCGTCCTTTGTTTTGCCACTTCCTTATAAGTTTCAAAAACATCACCAATTTGTATATCATTATAATCTTCTAGCATAATCCCACATTCAAAACCTTTTGCAACTTCTTTAACATCATCTTTAAAGCGTTTTAAAGAAGCAATATTTCCTGAATGTATTACCACACCATTTCTAATAAGACGCACTTTAATGCCTCTTTGTATTGTCCCATCACTCACAAAACAACCTGCAATCGTTCCTACTTTTGCAATATTAAAGGTTTCTCTAACCTCTGCTTGCCCTGTGTTTTCTTCTTCCATAACTGGAGAGAGCAACCCGCCAAGTAATGCTTTAATATCATCTAATAATGAATAAATAATAGAATAAGTTTTAATTTGGATTCCTAACTCTTTTGCCTTATTCTTCACACTTCCTGTAGGACGCACATTAAAGCCTAAAATTACGCAGTTTGTAGAGGCTGCTGCAAGTGTTACATCACTTTCACTAATGCCCCCTACTCCTTTATGGATAATATTTACTTTCACTTCCTCATTTTGAAGTTTTTCTAAGCTTCCTCTAATGGCTTCTAAACTTCCTTGTGTATCAGTTTTGATAATTACTGGCAATGTTTTTAGTTGTCCTAATGAAACCATTGTGCTAAGCTCATCTAAAGAAACTTTAGTAGAGTGTGAAAGCTCTTTTTGTCTTAGATGTGCAGCTCTTTTTTGTGCATAATCTCTTGCGATATTATCATTCTCAACTGCTAAAAGCACAGAACCTGCTGGTGGAACTTCATTTAAGCCCGTGATAACACCTACACATGATGGAGGAATGCTACTAATACTTTTACCAAGATCATCGCTAATTGCCCTTACTCGTCCATAAGCAGTATCTGCAATAATGCTATCGCCCACTTTTAGCGTTCCATTTTGCACAATTAAAGTAGCAACTGGCCCTTTACCTTTTTCTAAACTACTTTCAATCACAACCGCTCTAGCTGGACGATTTGGATTTGCTCTTAATTCTAAAATTTCCGCTTGTAAAAGAATGGTTTCTAATAAATCATCAATTCCCTCACCTGTTTTTGCTGAAATATGCACAAATTCATATTCCCCACCCCATTCTAATGGAGTAAAGCCAAGCTCTGCAGCCTCTGCTTTTAGCTTATCAGGATTTGCATCGGGTTTATCAATTTTATTGACTGCAATGATAATAGGAGCATTGGCAGCTTTTGCATGGTTTAATGCTTCAATCGTTTGAGGTTTTACGCCATCATCTGCTGCAATTACAATAATCGCCACATCTGTAACTTGTGCTCCTCTAGCTCTCATCTCCGAAAATGCTTCATGCCCTGGTGTATCAATAAAAGTAATATCTCTACCGCCTTTAGTAATCGTATAAGCACCAATATGCTGTGTAATCCCTCCTGCCTCACCTGATGCAATTTTAGTATTTCTAATATAATCCAAAAGGGAAGTTTTACCATGATCTACATGCCCCATAATTGTAACTACAGGTGCTCTAACCACTAAATTTTCCTCTGTATCGTCCTTTTCATGAAGCTGTGTGTAATCTAGCTCATCTGCTGTATTTAAAAGCTCAACTTGCACCCCAAATTCTTCAGCTAAAATCTCAATAGCATCTTTTTCTAAAAAGTCGTTTTTAGTAATCATCATTCCAAGACTAAAGAGAACTTTAATTACCTCTCCTGTGCTTCTTCCAACTTTTTCTGCAAACTCATAAGCTCTAATTTCTTCTGGTATTTTTACAATCCCACTTACTACTTCTTGCACTTTTTGGACTTTTGGAGCTTTTTTGCGTCCTCCTCTTCTTGTGCTACCCTGTTCCATAAATGGATTATGTCTTTGTATTTTTATTCTTTCTGTGGTAGTCTTTTTTTCTTCTTCATCTTCAATATTGCGTTCATCTTGCACACTTAAATCAAATAAAATAACTCCCTCTTCTTCATCCTCATCTTCATGAGAGCTTTGGAATTCCCTATTATCTAAAATATCAATTTTTTGTTGGTTGTGTTTTTTAACTTGCAAAGGGGCTTTGTCTTTTTTCTTTTTTTTATCTTTTTTGACAAGATCTTCATCAAGATTTCCAAGCAAATCTTGTAAAGTTTTTGGTGCTGGAGGTGTAGGAGCAACTTTTGGCTCTTCTTTTACTTCCTTTGCCTCATCACGCTTTTTAATAATTCTTAAACCCGTGCGTTTAATAGTTGCTTTATTTGCTTCAAGCACTGGTTCTTTAGGTTCTTCTTTTTTAATAGGCTCTTTTACTGTCTCTTTTGCCTCTTGAGCAGGTTTAATTTCCTTTGTTTCTATTTTGGTTTCTTCTTTAGGCTCTATAGAAATGCTTGCTACTGGCTTTTTAACTTCTTTTTCTTTGATAGTTTTAGCTTCTTTGCTTTCTTTTTTAGCCTCGCTTTTAACAGATACTTTTTTACTCTTTGTTTCTTGTTTTTCTGACTTTTCTGGAGCTGCTTTAGGATTCACTCCTGAAATAATATAGTTATAAAGCTCTTCTGCCTCTGTTGCACTTACAGTGCTAGATGCCGCCTTTACTTCAAAGCCTAATTCTTGCGCCTTTTGTAAAATTTCTTTACTTGTTTTTCCAATCTCTTTGGCAATCTGACTAATACGGACTTTATCCATATATTAAAATCTCCTTTAAAGCTTCTTTAAAATTTTCTTTTTGTTTCTTATCACTTTTACAAACTCTAAGCAAACAATCTAATGCACGAGCTTCCAACCTACAACTAATACAGAGGTAAAAACTCCTCCCACTTCCGCTAAAACGCTGCAATGTGGAATCTTTGTATTGCAAACGCAAAAGCTCTTTTTGTTCAAATCTCCCTCTACACACTACACACATTCTTATTGGATTTAAAGTTTTCATTATAACAAACTAGAACTTAAATTCATCCTCAAAAAGCACCCCAAAATTATCAAAATCAAGTTTTAATACCTTTAATTTTTGAAATTTATTCTGCAGTGCTTCTTGAATCCTTGTGCTATCATCACTGTAACAAAGACTAAAAAATGTAGAACCCGAACCTGAAAGTGTGCTCATAAGTGCTCCATTTCTTAAAGCTGTTTTTTGCACTTCAAACAAAAGTGGAATTTGCTTCATTCTAAAAAATTGATGAAACCTATCCATACTCGCTTCCCTTAGTAAATCCCAACGCTCTTCAAAAAACGCAGCGGATAAAAATGAAGAATGAGACAGATTAAACACAGCATCTTTTTGGCTATATTTTTTAGGCAGGGTCTTACGGGAAAGATGTGTAGAGATGGATTGGTTAGGAATTACCACTACTGCTTTTAGATGCTTAGGGATTCTTTTATTTAAAAACTTTACTTTATTATCATGCAACATACATACATTAAATCCCCCATTACAAGCTGGTGTAATATTATCTGGATGACTCTCATATTCTAAAGCTAAATCTAAAATTCTTTGTTTATCAATAGGAGTATTACTAGCTTTAAAAGCTGCACTAATTGCACCAATAATCACAGCTGAACTACTTCCTAAACCCCTAGAAATAGGGATAGAATTTTCAAAAGTAAATTTAAAACAACGCTTCTCGCCACTCAATTTAAAAAGCTGTTCGCTAAAAATTCTTACAAACACATTATCTACACGCAATTTTGGATTTCTAGATCCCTCCCCTATCACATGAATAGAATTAATTTTAGAGGGTTTTATTAAAAAATAATTATATAAGCCCAAAGCCAATCCCAAAGTATCAAAACCTGGTCCTAAGTTTGCACTCGTAGCAGGAACACGAAACCGCATAATCTCCCTTTAATTTAAATTTGCAAATTTTAGGGTAAATTCTACTTCACCCTTTCCAATTCTTAATTCCTTGGCAATAGAATCCACACTCCAACCATCTTTAAACATAGAAATTATTCTATTCTCATCTATATTTGTAGGATTGCTTGGCGTATAAACAAATTCTTTCAATCTTTCTTCTAATCCCAACATCTTATTTTCCAAGCCCTCGCTTGTTTTTTGGATTTGTGATTGTAAAGTTTCCATTTTGTTTTTAATGGGGGTAATTTGAGCAAAGAGATTAGTATCAATAGTATTTTTTATCTCCAAATGCATATCTTTATAAATTTGCCCTTTAAAGTCTTGTTTAAAGTTTTCTAGCTCGTTTTGCGTCTCTTTAAAACGCTTTTGGAGACGATAAACTTCTTTGTTTAATTCTTCTATAGACTTTTCAAAACGCTTTAATTTTTTTGTGTTTTCACCATCTCTTAAATAGATATATCCCACCAACAGCAAACAAAATGCAATAACCCCAATTCCTGCATACAATAATAATGACTGCTCTTCCAAACTACCCCTCCTTATTTTCTTCTTTTTGACTTTGTCTAATAGAGCGGATTAATGCTCTCTCTTTAGAAGCCACATAACTATCCCACTCTACCTCATCACGACTATGGATATTACCAACCCATGCCAAATTAGAATGGTATGTAAAATACAATGGAATAATCCGCTTTGGAAATGTTGGCAACTCTATTCTACCATAATATAATGTATTTTCTTCTAGCTTATGCTTATCCAGTGCAAAACAACTATGTCCTAAGGTTTTCACCAAACCTTTATTAGCAAGAGAAATATATTCTTTTTGCACAGATTTTATTGTTTGCTCTAAAGTTTCAATCTTGCGATAAATCTCTACTAATAACTCTAAAATCACTACATTATCGCTTTCTAAATTTCCTTTTTTAGCCTTTGTTAGCCTTAACCACTCACCTATTGGATCTTCATCACTTTGAGTTAAGGCATTAAATTCTCTTGCAAATTCCTCTGAATTTTTGTTTGCTTCTTCATATTCTATATTTAAATAAGTTTCTACTAAACGGCTTTTTACAAAATTTTCCATATCTTCTCTTTAAAATATTACATCTAAAATACAAAATCCAAAAAATACAATTCCCAAATATCCATTAACATTAAAAAATGCTCTAGGAATATTTAAAAAGTTTTTAGACACTAAATACTGCTCATAAGCTAGCGCTACACTAGAAACCACAAGCCCTATCCACATAAATAAGCCTAAATTTGCTTCTTTAATAAAAAGTCCCCAAAATATAATTGTCAAAATATGAAAAATCCTAGAAATCCATAAAGTTTTTTGCACTCCAAAAACACTTGGAATAGAATAAAGCTTTTCAGATCTATCATGCTCTATATCTTGAAGCGAATAAAGCAAATCAAATCCTGCTACCCAAAAAAGCACTCCTATGCACAAATAAACCGCCCATAAAGGCACTTCCCCTAAAACTGCAGCCACTCCTGCAATAGGTGCTAATCCCAAAGATAATCCAAGCACTAAATGAGCTAAATAAGAAAATCTCTTCATTAAAGAATAAAGTGCCAAGATACATAAAATAGGAAAGGATAAATAAAAACACAAAGGGTTAATCAAATATCCCATAAACACAAATATTACTGCATTCACTGCCACAAAAACCAATATTGCAAAGGGGGAAATACGCCCATCTACACTAGGACGATTTTTAGTTCTTGCATTAGTGCTATCTATTTTTCTATCAGCATAGCGGTTAAACGCCATAGCAAAATTTCTCGCACTCATAGTAGCAATTACCCCAAAGGCTAAAAGTTTCCAACCAAACCAGCCCCCTGCCGCACTCACCATTGCTATAAAAATAAAAGGCATAGAAAAAATACTATGACTAAAAACTACTAATTCACTAAAATCTTTAATTTTTTTTAGCATTATTTCACCCCAAGTGAGATAATTTTCTTAAACCCATCTGATACAGATAAATCCGAAAAAACCACATTTTCTTTTCTCATTCTCACAATAAAGCCTGAAGTTGGATTAGGAGTTGTAGGAATAAAAACAGAATAATGCTCTTCTTCTTCTTTTGTAATAAAGCCTATTAACTCCATTTCTCCAACTTTTACATAAGCAACCCCCAAATACCCTTCTTTATTTTTGCCTGAAAAGATTTTTAACACCTCTTTGATACCTGAATAAATGCTTTTTACTACGGGAATTTTTGCAATCACAAATTCAGTAAAACGGATAAGCAAAAATTCTTTATTTTTATCCACTAAATGCCCTATATAATACAATAGCCAAAGTGATAGAGCCAAAATTAAAAGTGTTACAAACAAATTAGAATTTGTAATGCCAAAAATGGAATAAAAAATTGTCTCAAAAAAGCGATAGACAAAAGAAAAAATCCAAAACAACAACAAAAAGGGTAAAATCGCAAAAATGCCTTTGCTAATTTTAGATATAAAATTATTCACAGCGTATCCTCTATTTTTATGCTTTAAATGTGGCATTTTAACGCATTTTCACTAAAAAACAAAATAACAATACATTCCATAACAATAATAGGCAAAATTAAGTCCTATTAGCCCATAAAAACAAATCCTAAAAAAGATTGCCAATAAACTTAAAAGATTACATAAAACAAATAGCCAAAAACTAGGTTCTAAAAGAATAATTTTAGTGGGAAAAGACAGCCAATAAAGCAATAAAGAATCCAAAATATCTCCAAAACCTATAAAATGCAACAATAAACTTAAAGGGTAATACAAACTAAATACTAAAGTAATCCAGACTCCATGTAAAGAAAGCGGAGAGAAATAAGGGAAAAAATAATACACTACAATCCCCATAAGAAAAAAGATACTTAAATTTAAAAAAATGCCATATTTTATTTTACCCATACGATTTTTTGGAACTTTATGGAATTTTATAAAAATATAAATATAAAGAACTCCTAAGCTTGAAAAATAAAATCCAACCGAAAAAATAAGTTGTGGAAAAAATGCTAAAAGCACCAAAACACACCAAAAAAGCATTTCTATTTTTAAAAGTTCCACTCCTCTAAAAAACAAGAAAAAAACTACCATTGCCATAGCAAGTGCCCTAAGATATGAGGGAGAAACCCCAAGCACAAAATAATAACCCAAAAGCACTAAAACCACTAAAAATCCAATATCATAATGGCGATTCCTAAAAGGAAAAAATCTTTTTTGTAAAGGAGTATAGAAAAATCCTAACACAAAAAACAAAACTCCGCTTAAGATACCTATATGAAACCCTGAAATAGCAAAGAGATGTGAAATACCATAACTTTGTGCTAAATCTCTCCATGGTTTTGGCAAAGAATCAGCTAAAAAAAGCGTGGCATAAAACTCCCCCATTATCTTTTCTTTGTGTGCTTTTAAAATAAATTCTCTTAAAAAATTTTTAGAATATGGAAGCAAAATTATGTTAAAACTAGGCGCATAAAAACCTTTTAGATATTCATAAAAACTGACTTTTTTAAAAATTACATTAAGCTTTATCTCTCTATTTTGGAGATTTTTCAAATCTTCTTTAGAAGTGGTATAAAATACCCCAAAATCACTTTTTAATTTTAAAACACTATAACTTTGTCCCTTTGCATTATTCTTATAATAATGCAACAAAACTTGTGCGTTTATTTGTGGGTTATTTTGAGTTTTTAAAAGATTGTATGAATAATATTTAAAGCCTAAAGTGCCACTGCCTATAAAAAGTAGTAGCACTAAAAAATAAAATCTCTGCTTAAGATTAGAAAACAAGAAAAGAGAAGACAAGATTAAGTGTTAAATCTCCATACCAAAACATCTAAAGAAGAATTTTCTAC
Source organism: Helicobacter valdiviensis (assembly GCF_003245365.1). Lineage (GTDB taxonomy): Bacteria > Campylobacterota > Campylobacteria > Campylobacterales > Helicobacteraceae > Helicobacter_D > Helicobacter_D valdiviensis. The sequence continues at coordinate 93,099 of NZ_NBIU01000003.1, read as the reverse complement.
AATATCTAACGCAAAAAAGCTTACTTTTCCTGTGGTTGGCAAAGCAATTAAAGAAGCATTTTGATTGTTTGCTACACTAAGAGTGCGTGTATAAGAAAGTATCCCGCTATCTAAAACCATTTCAGCCTTAGAAGTTTTATTACTAAAAGCATTCAAGAACTTTTTAGATTGTGCTTTAGCCTTTTCTTCTAAAGAACGATTATATTTAGAAATCTCCTCATCATTTGCTCCATAATGCCCTAATCTAATTTCAAAAGGACGCGCTATTAAATGATAAAAAATAAATTTAGCACCCACAAATATTTTTCTACTCATCTTAGCAAGTGCCAAAGAATTATCACTAAAATCTGTTGGAGAAAAGATATTAGCATAATCTGATAAAGATTCATTTTTTACAACAAGCACAGGAATACTAGATTTTCTAATAATCTTTCTAGCCACAGAACCCAAAAGAATATCACTTAAATTTTGATTTTCACCCCTTGCACCTATACAAAGAAGTTTTGCATCACTTTCTTCTATATGCTTTGAGAGTTCTTTTTGAATAGTGCCAACATAGCAAAATTGATTAATTTCTATCTCGGGATTAGGATAATTTTTAGATACAAATCGCATCAATGCTTCTTTGCCTGCTTTTTTGTCTTTTTTACTATCTCTAAAAAGAGAATATTCCACAACATGCACTATATCAAGAGTGCATTTTAATTTTTTACTAAGGTAAATCGCCTTACCCAAAGCCACCATACTTGCTTCAGAAAAATCCGTAGCTACTACAATTTTATCTTTCACATTCTCCTCCTTCTTAATACTGTATATGGTTTAGATTATACAATCAAGAGGCTAATAAAACTTAAAATTTCTAAATACTTAACTCTTTTAAGTTTTATTTTATTAAAAATTACCCATACTTTTGCTTAAATTTTTTAAACCCATCTTATTTGTTATATTTCTTTCAAATTAGCATTATGACAATTATTCTATTTTAACCCCCAAATACCCTTTTCCTAAAGGACTTTAAAAACTTCTAGTAATAAACCCTCCTCCTAAAACCTTATCCCCCTCATACACTACAAGTGCTTGTCCTAGTGCTACCCCATAGGCAGGTTCTTTAAGTTTTGCTTGTAAAATCTCCCCTTCTAATTTAATGGTTGCTTTTGTTTTGTGGCTTTTGTAGCGGATTTTAACCTCGCATTCTATCTCTTTTCCCTCGCAATCTTGTGGCAAAGAAAAATTTTTAGCCCATACATTCCATACCGCTAGATCCTCCTTATCTCCTACAACTATTGTATTTTCTTTAGGATTAATTCTAACAACATAATGCGGACTTAACGCACCACTTACACTAAAACCTTTTCTTTTACCTATGGTGTATTGCATATAGCCTTTATGCTTCCCTACTACTTTGCCTTCAAGATCTAAAACCTCCCCCTCTTTTTCTATGGCATAATGCTTTTTAAGCACATCTAAATAACTATTTTCCACAAAACAAATCTCTTGAGAGTCTTTATAAGTTTCTAAATTTCCAAGCCATGGAAGCTCTTTTAATGCGATAGGTTTGATTTCTTGTTTAATTTTATCTCCTAGTGGAAAAATAATGCGTTTTACCCATTCGCTTTTCACCCCAAATAAAAAATAGCTTTGATCTTTACTGCTATCTGCTCCTTGTGCGATTTTCCCATCTTTTACTTGTGCATAATGCCCTGTTGCTACATATTCTGCACCTATCTTATCTGCCAATCTAAATGCAATACCAAATTTCACATAAGGATTACACATAGCACATGGATTTGGTGTCAAGCCATTTTTATAAGATTCCACAAAATAATCATATACAGCCGTTTTAAAAAGCTCCCTTTCATCTACAATTTCATAAGGGATATTTAAATGTTTGGCACATTGTTCAATATTTTTAATATAATAATTATGTTTTTCTTCTTTATCATGCAGTTTCAAATACACTCCATGCACACTATATCCTTGCTTTTGCAAAAGATAAGCACAATAACTAGAATCCACACCACCACTCATTAATAACAAAACTTTTTTCATTTGATTTTCCTTAAAAATTTATCTGTCTTTTATAAAGATCATTTTATTTTTAGATACAAGCTTGTTGCTCGTATATTTTGCCCATAGAATATGAAGTGCATACACATCTCCCTTGATTGCTTTAGCAAAAGGAAAACTAGAATAATAAGCCTTTTTTTCATCTTCGGAGGCTTTTTGGAATAAAGCTTTGATTTGCAACCCCTCAATCTTTAAGAGATTTTTAGAATCTTGTGCGATAATCACCCCTGCATTTGGATTTTGCCCTAAAAGAGCAATATGCTTTGTGCTACTATCACTTTTAAATACAAGGCTTAAATTCTCTTCATAAAAGGCATAATATGCACTCACGCAATACACTTCCAAGCTAGATTCAACCATACTTAAAGAAAGAAGATGATTTCTTGCAATAAAATCCAACATTACTTTATCCATAAAGCAAATTTTATCCAAAAAATAAAAACCAAACAATAATAAAAGCCAATATTTGCCAATATAGTTGCTTTATGCCAAAAAATTATTCTCTTAGCTTTGGCAAACTCTTTTTAGTGATTAAACCCAATAAGACATATTTAAATTTTAGCAATTTATTAAATTACTTTATGCTACAATTAAATCCACACTTAAATCAAAGTCTTTTTGGTTTTAGTCCCTTGTTAAATTACTTTATGCTACAATAGAACAAAAAGAGATAGATGATAGCATTGCGTTTTAGTCCCTTATTAAATTACTTTATGCTACGATAAATTTTAAACAATTAACAACATTTGAATTGTTTTAGTCCCTTATTAAATTACTTTATGCTACGATTTTCTCGCAACCTAAAATTTATTCCTTAGCGTTTTAGTCCCTTATTAAATTACTTTATGCTACGATTTTTTAGCAGAAGAGGCAAAACGAAGAAACGTTTTAGTCCCTTATTAAATTACTTTATGCTACGATAAAAAGCTTAAAAACAATCTTACAGGTATTGTTTTAGTCCCTTATTAAATTACTTTATGCTACGATTGGGCGTGTATCGTTATTGGCAGAGAGGCGGTTTTAGTCCCTTGTTAAATTACTTTATGCTACAATAATTAAAGAGGCTGAGAATGAGGCTGCTTTGTTTTAGTCCCTTGTTAAATTACTTTATGCTACAATAGATTCTTAAAAAAACAAGTATTTAAGAGGGTTTGTGAGGGTATTTAAGTAAAAAATACCAAAAAATATGCTAATATCTTTTAAAGTAATTCAACAAGGGACTAAAATAAGGAGTTTGCGGGACTCCGCGGGATTACAATTCCCTAAAACCGCAATATAAATCCTTAGAAGACTTTCATTAAAATTCAAATAATTTTGGTTGCTTAAATTTATCTTTTCTATTTTGTGTTTCTTTTGGTTTATCTTTACCATATTTATCTTGTTTGTATTGATAATCCCCTTTATTATCAATACAAAATAAAGCCAAATTTTTATCCTGATTTATATCCTCATTAAAACTTGTATTGCCCAAAAGTAATTGCATATTATCAAATTGCTTTTCTGTAACAATTAATGCTCTAATATTTCCAAAAGGAGGCAATTCTCTTTTTACCGCCTCAATAGAATTTTTAGCAGATTCAATACCTTTTGTAATCCGCATATACACACTAAATTGAAGCATAAAATACCCAAGTTTAATCAGATTCTTTCTAAATTTGTTAGCATATTTTTGTTCTTGTTTTGTTACAGTTGGCATATCAAACATTAAAAGAACGCGCATAAACTTGTCTTCAATCATTAAATTCTACCACTCGTAATTCTTCTTTATTAAATAAAGCATTCTTGAAATTCTGCACATATTGATTAATTGCACGATTAAGTGGATAATCCTTACCATTAATCCTAACTTCCCTTTGCAAATTATTAATAAGGTTTCTTTTGAAATCTTTATTTAATATCACACAAATCTCTTTTGTTTTTTCAAACTCCATTCTTCTTAAAACACTCAAATCAACGATGGGTCTAAAAGGCTCTATTAAATCATCACATAAACTAAAGGCATTATAAACATTATCATGTTTTATACCACTCCAAGGAAGCAAACCACTTATACAAACCGCTCTTATAATGCAAGCTCTAACAATTGCATATCCATAATTAAGAGCAGAATTCTCCAAACACAAACTATCCCTAGAAAAACCTATACCAAATAAGGTTTTAAAATATAAAGCCGCTGCAGTTGCCTCTATATTACTTTTATCATTCAATAAAACTTCTTTAGCAAGCTTTCTTAATTGCTTAGCTTCTCTAATCTTATTAGCATTTTCTAAAACATAAGCTTGATTATTGATTTTGTTTTTAATGATTTTTTGCCATAAAATAGCCTTAGTCTGCTCCCTCACAGCAATTTGCATTTTAGTAATTTTGGCACTTTGAAAATGCCCAAGATAAGGAGAAAATACACCATTTATACAATGGGTTTCATCACAGGTTAAGAGAATGATTTTATTTTTTGCTAAAGCACTCAGCAAATTTGATGTGAGATTTATTTGCATAGATTCTAAGATAATAAAATTAATATCTTTTAAATAAATTTTTGCTTCAAATTCTTCTTGTCTGACTACAAGATGATTGGAATATAGATTAAGCTTTGCTTCATTTACAATCAAAACACTTTTAAAAGCTTCATCAAATCCCATTTTATTTCTTTTTCATCATTTCACGCGGTGCAAATTGTGCTTTAAATTTTTCTCCTAAAGGACTCACAATATATTTTTCAAAAACTTCTAAATTTTGTATGCCAATCCCTTCTGTCTCTACCTTATCTTTTTCAAGTTTTGTAAATAATTGTTTTTGATTATCACTCAAGTTTTCACTTTGATTATCATGTTTTGCTATCCTTATTGATACTGAACTGACATTAAAACTCACATAATAGACAAATTCAACTTCTTGCATTCCCTTCTTTTTTAAAAGTAATAAATCATCTTTATACAAAGAAAAACAAAACTCAAAATTTTCGTCCATTTCCAACCAATCTTTAATAATTCCATCTTTTTTACCACTCACAACTGCCCTATTTGGAAGAACCCCTAAAGCAAAATCCATTGTATAAATAGGCACTCCATAAAATTTATTGCTCTTTTTATGCTTAAAAATATCTACCCTAATCATATCCCCATTGCTTACATATTTATTTTCTCCAATTTTTCTAACTTTGCCATATTCTAATGCCTTTTTAAGCCCCTCTTCTCCCCCATAAAGCTTAAGAAATTTTTCTTTAGCACAAAAAGTTTCTTCATGCAAAGCACCTCTTGTTTTCTTTCTTGGTGGCTTAGAAACAAAAATTGCATTAACTTTAGACAATATTTCATCTCTAAACCCTTTTTCAAAAGGATCAAAAAACTTTTGCTTTATTTTATATTGCTCTTTATCTATTTTGTTTGCCAACATCTTTAATTTTAAAAGTTCTTGCTCTTTTTTAAATTGTGAAAATGCTTGAATCATTGAGTTTGTGCAATAAGCAATAATCACAGCATCAAGCCCATGATGTAAATGCCCCTTTCTATTCTTTGAACCAAATCCCAAAAAATGTCTTAAGGTCGCAGTAAGTGTTCCATTGGTTGCTTGCACATGTATTTTACTGCCTCTATCTCCACTTTGCTTGTTTTCCCCTTCTTGCAGAGGTAAAAACTCCAAATATTCTTTGGTATATTTACTTATAAGAGTGGTTGCATATCTAGTATCATTTAAATTTCTAGCAATAAAATCCTTTTGCACTTTATCTATAAATTTTTCATCTAAAATTTTTTGGCGTTTTTTAAAAGGAAGTATAGAAGAAGCACTTTTGATAGCTTCCCATTTTGCTTTATTACTCCCAAAAGCTTCAAAAGGGGTTTTATTGCCCTTTTCTTGATTTTCTTTAATAAAAACTAAAACTTTATTATTATAAGAATCATCAAAGCTCCTTGAATAAGGATAAATATGATCTATTTCTAAAGCCTTTTCATCTTGCAAATCTTTAAGAGTAATTTTTTTGCCACTATAAGCACAAAATTCTTTTTGCTCTTTCCATAGTTTTAATTTTAATTTATTTTTAGAACTTGATTTTATTTCTAATTTTACGCATTGTTCTTCAGCCCATTTATTAAGTTCAGCATTTTCTTGTTGTTCTTTTTCTATTTTATTTCTTATCTCCTTGCTAACCCCAACTTCCCTAGCAAACTCTATATGAATCTTATGCACCAAACCATATTTTTTTATTAAAGCATTTAATACTTTTCTATATTCCTTAATAACTCGCAAAACTACAGGATTATTAATTTCTTCCGCATAAAGAGTTTCACAAAATGGGGGCAATAATTTATGTTGTATTGTATTTTCTTTTTTCTTTAATCCAAGCTCAAGACATGCTTCATCATATCTTTTTAATTCTTTCATTAGAGGGACAATTAAGTTTAAAGCCTTAAAGCTAAGATTAATATGTTCTTTAAAATCAAGTTGCACCAAAGCTTCAAGTTGAGCTTGAGTTAAAGGATAATTTTGCAATTTTTCTTTCAATTTACTTTCGTCTTTCATTAAAGTAATATCTTTGGAAATTTCATCTAAAATTTCCCTTGTTAAAGAATGTTCTCCCAAAGCCTTATTAAATTCACTTAGCTTTTTAAATTCTACAAATTTCTTGCTTTCTGCATTGTCTTTATCGTATTTTAAAGATTTAAAAGATACGCCATCCTCTAATTTAATAATCTGCCTTAATTTAGCGTAAGTAATATTTCCCTTTTTTAAAATATGATTTAATACTTCTAAAAGCACTTCTTTATTAAAAATTATTCCATAATTATTTTTAATAGAATAAAATTCATTAACAATCTTACTTAAAGCAACAAACTCCCAAGCACTATAAGAATTTTTAGGCGCCCTTTTCTCATTTTCAAAAAATGTGCAAACTCCAACACTTTGTGAAAAATCTTTTAAAGGACGCTGAAAAAAGGCTATATTAATAACATTGTCTATAAATTTCTTAGAGAGTTTCATACCAAACTCATTTTGTTTTTTAAAAATAAGTTTCAACTCTTCTTCCAAATCACTTGCTAAAACACAATTTTCATAGCTACTAGTTGTATTGCGAACCTTTTTGAAATTTCCCTGTGTGTTTTGAAAAAATTCCTTGTAAAAATACTCCCCCACACTTCTATAATTTTTTAATTTTTCTCCATTTTCTTTTAAGGCTTTTAAGATTTTACCTTTTTCATTTATATTTGTATTTTTAGAGTTTTTAGCAATATAACCTCTATGCTTTGTAATGTGTAAAATTACTCTTGCTAATTCCTCTTTACTTAAAGCTTCATTTATTGCCTTATAACGCAATTCGTAGGGACTTATTAATTTTCCTTTAAAGGCTTTGGGCAATACTCCATCTTCTGCAATATAATCTTCATATTTTAATCCAAATTCATTAGATAGAATATGTTTCATAGCTCTCATTCTTGCGCTTCTTCTGTTTAATCTGCGTCTAGTGCTTCTTGCATTGCGTCTTGGTAATGCTAGCGATTCTTTATTTTTAGGATTTTCTGCTTGAGTAAAGATTCTAACCCCACAATCTTGCAACTTATTATCCTCTACAAAAGCCCACCCAATAGAACTAACCCCTATATCAAAACCCAAAATTTTCATTCCATCAATCCTTTTTATATTTAAGCTTAATAATTATACATAACTTTTATTGATTATATAAAACAAGGGGTAATTTTCATTCCAAAATGCCATTTTACCTTATAATTTTACTTTTTTACACAAATTAATCTAAATTACTTTATGCTACAATCGTAAATGTGACAATTACTAATGGGGCAGCGTTTTAGTCCCTTATTAAATTACTTTATACTACAATAAGCAAAGATTTAGTAGGTAGTAAGGAATGGTTTTAGTCCCTTGTTAAATTACTTTATGCTACAATAACTTAGATGTTAAAGAAATAAGAGCAGGGGTTTTAGTCCCTTGTTAAATTACTTTATGCTACAATATTCTTAAGAATAACATCACTATAAATTTAGTTTTAGTCCCTTGTTAAATTACTTTATGCTACAATAGATTCTTAAAAAAACAAGTATTTAAGAGGGTTTGTGAGGGTATTTAAGTAAAAAATACCAAAGAATATGCTAATATCTTTTAAAGTAATTTAACAAGGGACTAAAATAAGGAGTTTGCGGGACTCCGCGGGATTACAATTCCCTAAAACCGCAATTATCAAATGTTAGATTGTTAAAAATCCTTAAAATTTTGTTACACAAAACCCATAAATACAAAAATGTATTTATTTTCTACTTTACGCTTTAATATCCAATCCCTTTTTTTGCAACATTTCCAAAAGCTCTAAAATATCTACCCCTTTTTCTCTTTGTATTTTTATAAATTGTTCCCAAAAGCCGGAGTTTATTTCTTCTTTATAAGTCTCACTTTCACTCTTACCTTCTATGGGCTTAAAAGGCTTTTTCTTCTCACTTTTAGCCTCATATTGCTCTTTTGCCTCTTGCATTTCCTCTTCTAGCATTTCTTTATTTTTATTTGCTAGTTCTTTTGAATAATTATCATATTTTTCTTGAAGTGCTAAATAAGCACTTTTAAACTCTTCTATACCTTTGCTTGTGCGGTAAATCTCTTCCATTGCTCTTATATTATTTTCTCCATCCATTTCTAGCCACACCATAGATGCCCTATTTTCATCCATCCATTGATAAAGAGATTTTAACTCACTCTCTCCCATCTTGCCTTTTAAAATTTGATCCCTAATAGAACCTTCAAGTATAGGAATATCCCCTACTAATTTTTCAAATAACTCTGAAAATATCTTAAAAGCCTCATTAGCATTTATAATATTATTTTCCGTTTCTTCTTTAGACAAAATAGTAGAATTTGTTTTATTTGGAATATCCAAAATATTTGTGGAATTTAGATGGATAGTTTTTATCATATATAATCCTTATAGCTTTTATGCTAGATCGGATATATACACAAATAATTTAGGATTATTTAAGATAGATTAAAAAATGAAAGATTTTCTATAAAGGGAAAGAAACCCTTTATAAGCTTATAATTAGCCGTTTCTCTTTTCCATAATCTCTTTTGAGATATTGCTTGGAACCTCTCCATAATGATCAAATTCCATAGTATAAGTTCCTCTACCTTGAGTAGCAGAACGAAGATCTGTAGAATAACCAAACATTTCAGCCAATGGAACAAAGGCATTAACAATTTTTAATCCCATTCTATCATCCATTGAGTTAATTTGTCCTCTTCTTCTGTTTAAATCACCGATTACATCTCCCATATACTCTTCTGGAACTTCAACTTCCACTTTCATCATAGGCTCTAGCAATACAGCTCCTGCTTTTCTACAAGCATCTTTAAACGCCATAGAACCAGCAATTTTAAACGCCATCTCACTTGAATCCACATCATGGTAGCTACCATCAAAAAGCGTAACTTTGAAATCTACAACCGGATAGCCTGCCAATACACCATTTTGCATTGCTTCTTGGATACCCTTATCAACTGCTGGAATATATTCTTTAGGGATAACACCACCTGAAATATTATTAACAAACTCATATCCCTTGCCTGGCTCTTGAGGTTCAATTTTAATAAATACATGTCCGTATTGTCCCCTACCACCTGATTGCTTAGCATATTTACACTCTTGTTCTACACTTTGGCGGATAGTCTCGCGGAATGCAACTTGTGGTTGTCCTACTTCTGCTTCTACTTTAAATTCTCTTTTTAGTCTATCTACAATAATTTCTAAGTGAAGCTCACCCATACCTGAAATAATTGTTTGACCTGATTCTTCATCTGTATGCACTCTAAAGCTCGGATCTTCTTCAGCTAGTTTTGCTAAAGCTAATGCCATTTTTTCTTGATCTGCTTTTGTCTTTGGCTCAACTGCGATAGAAATAACTGGATCTGGGAATTCCATTCTCTCTAAAATCACTGGATCTTTTTCAGAACATAGAGTATCCCCTGTTAGTGTGTCTTTTAATCCAACAAATGCACAAATTTCACCTGCATAAACTTCTTTAATATCTTCTCTTTTGTTAGAGTGCATTTTAAGAAGTCTTCCAACTCTTTCTTTTTTGCCTTTAGTAGAGTTAAGCACATAGCTTCCAGATTCTAGCATACCACGATAAGCACGCACGAAAGTTAGCTGTCCTACAAATGGATCTGTCATAATTTTAAACGCCAAACCTGCAAACTCACCATCATCTGTAGATTTAACACTAATTTCTTTTTCCTCATCTTTTGGATCTACACCGCGGATATCAGCAACTTCTGTTGGAGCTGGTAAATATTCTACAACCGCATCTAACAATGTTTGAACACCTTTATTCTTAAAGCTTGAACCACAAAGCATAGGAATCATTTCCATAGATAAACATCCCTTCTTAATTCCTGCTTTAATTTCTTCTACGCTCAACTCTTCTCCGCCAAGATATTTTTCCATAGTTGCTTCATCAAGCTCTGCAACAGATTCTAAAAGCTTTTCTCTATATTCGTTCGCTTTTTCTACTAATTCTGCTGGAATCTCTTCAATATCATATTTAGCACCCATAGATTCATCGTTCCACACGATTGCTTTCATGGTGATAAGATCTACTACACCCTTAAAGCTATCTTCAGCACCAATAGGAATAACCAAAGGAACTGGCTTAGCTTTAAGTCTATTTGCAATTTGTGATTCTACATTATAGAAATTTGCACCAATTCTATCCATTTTATTTACAAATACAATTCTTGGAACGCCATATTTATTTGCTTGTCTCCAAACAGTTTCACTTTGAGGTTGCACCCCTCCAACAGAACAAAATACCGCAACAGCACCGTCTAAAACACGCATAGATCTTTCAACTTCAATAGTAAAATCTACGTGTCCGGGAGTGTCAATTAGATTGATTTGATAATCTTTCCAAAAACAAGTTGTCGCAGCAGAAGTAATTGTGATACCTCTTTCTTTTTCTTGCTCCATCCAGTCCATTGTCGCAGCACCATCATGCACCTCGCCGATTTTGTGGCTAACACCTGTGTAAAACAAAATTCTTTCAGAAGTTGTTGTTTTACCAGCATCAATATGAGCTGCAATACCAATATTTCTAATTTTATTTAATGGGGTTTTTCTTGCCATTTCTAATCCTTTGGGATAAATATAATTTGAGATTTAAAAGAAATTGTAGAAAATGCAAAAGGGAGATAAAAAGAATCCCTTTGATACATTGTAAAATTACCAACGATAGTGTGCAAATGCTTTATTAGCTTCTGCCATTTTATGCACATCTTCTTTTTTCTTGTATGCTGCACCTCTCTCATTTGCTGCATCAATAAGCTCATTTGCTAGTCTTTCAACCATTGTGCGTTCATTTCTTTTTCTAGCAGAATCTAAAAGCCATCTAATAGATAAAGACTGTTGTCTTGCAGGACGAACTTCTACAGGAACTTGGTAAGTAGCACCACCAACGCGTCTGCTTCTTACTTCTACTAAAGGCTTCACTTTTTCTAAAGCTTTTTCAAAAGTTTCAATACCTTTTTCTTTTGTTTTTTCCTCAATTTTATCAAATGTAGCATAAATGATTTTTTCAGCTACACTTTTCTTTCCATCATACATCATCTTATTGATGAATTTTGTTACAACAATATTGTTATAAATTGGATCACCTAAAACTTCTCTTTGGGGAGCTTTTCTTCTTCTCATTTGTTACCTCACTTACTTTTTAGAATCGCCCTTGGCTTTTTTAGCACCATACTTACTGCGTGAAACAGTTCTTTTTGCTACACCTGCAGTATCTAGCGCACCACGGATAATATGATATTTAACACCCGGTAAGTCCTTTACCCTACCACCACGAATCAATACAATAGAGTGTTCTTGCAAGTTATGCCCTTCACCTGGGATATAACTAATTACTTCAAAACCACTTGTTAGTCTAACCTTAGCAACTTTTCTTAACGCTGAGTTAGGCTTTTTAGGTGTTGTAGTATAAACACGCGTACAAACCCCTCTTCTTTGTGGGCAAACCACCAAAGCAGGAGATTTTGATTTTTTAATGACTTTCTTTCGTTCTTTTCTAATCAACTGATTAATTGTTGGCACTTTTTGTTCCTTCCTAAATAATTTTAATAGAGAAAATGAAGCGGATTATATGGAAAATCCACTTTGATTCTGCTTAAATTAAGGTTTAACTAACCTTAATTCTCCTTGATCTTAACCTTCTTGCCCTTGTAAATTCCAGTTCCTACTGGTATCATACGACCTAAAACAATATTTTCTTTTAAGTCTTCTAAATGATCTGTTTTAGCTGCGATACTTGCTTCTGTTAGAACTTTAGTGGTTTCTTGGAATGAAGCTGCAGAAATCACAGAATCACTTCCAATAGCAGCACGCGTAATACCCAATAGAACAGGTTCTGCAATCGCTGGGACACCTCCCATTCTAATAATTCTTGCGTTTTCTTCTCTAAAATGACGCTTGCTTATCAAATCTCCCTCGATAAACTTAGTATTACCGCTATCATAAATTCTAACCTGTCTTAGCATTTGAGAAACAATAATCTCAATATGCTTATCTGCAATACTTACACCTTGTCTTCTATACACTTGTTGCACTTCGCTTACAATGTATTTATAAAGCTCTTTTTCGCCACCTATTCTTAAAATATCTTGGCTTGCAATCACTCCATCTGTAATTGCCTCACCTGCATGGACAAATTCCCCTTCATGCACTAAAATTTGCTTAGATTTATCAATAGAGTATTCTGCTACTCTACCATCATTAGCAGTAATCATAATGCGTTCTTTTCCTCTAATAGCCTTTCCAAAGCTTACAATTCCATCTAACTCTGCTAATACCGCAGGATCTTTTGGTTTTCTTGCTTCAAAAAGCTCTGATACTCTTGGAAGACCCCCTGTAATATCTTTAGATTTTACAAGAGCCTTAGGAGTTTTTGCCAAAATATCCGCCATTTCTACTTTAGCACCATCATCTACAAAAATCGCAGTTTTTGGCTCTAAAGCATAGCGAATCAATCCACCTTTTTTGGTAGAGAGCACTAAAGTTGGCTTATAAGAACTTGCAATATATTCATTTACCACGAGTCTTGTTTGCCCTGTTAGTTCATCAGTTTGCTCTGAAACCGTAAGTCCTGGGATAATATCCTCAAACTTGATAGTCCCTTGCTCTTCTGCAATAATTGGATTTGAATAAGGATCCCAATCTGCAATAACAATATGCTCATCGCTCATTGGTCTTGCAATTAAAGTATTTTTCTCAACCTTTTGATTATCTTCTACTTCAATAATTGAATCTCTTGCAATATAATGTCTTGCTGCTTCTTGATCATATTCATCAGCAACCACCGCGAACAATCCTTTTTCAGTAACCTTGATGCCTTTTTTCACATCATGATAACGCTCTAAATGATCACCATTTAGGTAATAGTATTTTACAATACCTTCGCCTTTTGCATAGATTTTTTGTGTAATAGGTGCATTATCTTCTACTTTTAGCTCACTTGCATAAGAGATACGATTTGGGATATTCCAACTATCTTTAATAATATCCACAATACTTCCCTCATCTCTTACATAATGTCCGCTAGGATAAGGAATGTAGTATTTACCTTCAATTTTACCTGTTACACCTGCTAACTCATTAGGTTTAGCTACATCGCTCTTTCTTAGAGTGAATTTTGCAGTTTCTTTTTTACCTACTACTGAAATAATCACTTCATCATGCACCACATCTACTTTTAGCTCGCCTTCAAATGGAGCTTTAATCTTAGGCTCAACAAGCAAAATTGCAGCATTTCTTCTATTAGAAATAATGGTTTTACCCTCTCTATTTTTATAGGTTTTAACATTATAATAGCGGATAAAACCTTCTTTTTCAGCGATAACTTGTCTTTCCTCTTGGCTTCTACTTGCCGTTCCACCAATATGGAATGTTCTAAGTGTTAGCTGCGTTCCAGGCTCACCGATGGATTGTGCTGCTACAACCCCTACTGCTTCACCAATTTTAGAAATTCTAGCTTCTCCTAAGTTCAAGCCATAGCATTTAGCACATACACCTTTTTCTGCTTTACAAGTTACAGGAGTTCTAATAATCACAGCTTTCACACCTGCTTCTTTAACTTTTCTAGCTTTTTCTTCATCTACCATTGTGCCTTCTGCTATCAAAACCTCATTAGTAATAGGATCGATTACATTTTCAGCCACAACGCGTCCAAAAATTCTCTCCTCTAATGGCTCAATAAGCTCACTACCTACGGTAATATCGGTAATTTCAATCCCTTCGTTTGTGCCACAATCATCTGCTACAATCTTCACATTTTGGCTTACATCAATAAGCTTTCTTGTTAGATAACCCGCATTTGCAGTTTTAAGTGCTGTATCTGCCAAACCTTTTCTTGCACCGTGTGTAGAGATGAAATACTCTAATACATTAAGCCCTTCTTTAAAGTTAGAAGTAATAGGTGTTTCAATAATCGTTCCATCTGGACGCGCCATCAAACCTCTCATAGCTGAAAGCTGTCTAATCTGTCCTGCACTACCTCTAGCACCTGAATCTGCCATCATATAAATAGAGTTAAATCCTGCTTTATCATTTTCAATAAGCTTCATCATCTCATTACCAAGAGCATTGTTTGTGTCTGTCCAAACATCAATAATCTTGTTATATCTTTCTTGCTCTGTTAATAAACCTGCTCCAAATTGTGCTTGAATATCTTTTACTTTTTTCTTAGCACCTTCAACAACTTTATTCTTACTATCTGGCACAATAATATCATCTGCTGAAATTGAAATACCTGCTTTTGTAGCATATTTAAATCCTAGATTTTTCAGATTATCTAGGAAGCCTGCTGTAATTCCAACTCCACCTTCTTTATAAACATAATCAATCAAGGTAGCAATATCTTTTTTCTTCAATACCTTATTCCATAAATTCATAGGAACAAAATCTGGCAAGATAGATTTTAAAATCATTCTTCCTACACTTGTATTGATAATTCTTCCCTCAACAAATGCTCTAATTTTTGTGCTAATCTCTACCACACCTTCTTCTAGTGCAATATAAATTTGATTAATATTAGAGAAAAGCTTATGCTCACCCTTGCTATCATCTTTTTCTAATGAAAGATAATAAAGCCCTAAAACCATATCCTGACTAGGAACAGTTACTGCCTTACCACTTGCTGGTAGCAAGATATTCATAGAACTTAGCATTAAAAGCTTACATTCTGTAATAGCCTCTTGTGAAAGTGGCACATGCACAGCCATCTGATCCCCATCAAAGTCCGCGTTAAATGCAGCACAAACAAGAGGATGCAACTGGATAGCTTTTCCATCAATAAGCTTTGGATGGAATGCTTGGATAGATTGCTTATGCAATGTTGGTGCACGGTTTAGCATTACTGGATAACCTGCTACAACTTCTTGCAAACACTCCCAAACTTCATTACTCTTTTGCTCTATCATTTTCTTGGCTTGTTTTAGAGTAGTTGCATAGCCTTTTTCTTCTAATTTTGCCAAAATATGTGGCTTAAAGAGTTCTAATGCCATGTTTTTAGGTAATCCACACTCATCCATTCTTAAATTTGGTCCCACAACGATAACAGAACGCCCTGAGAAATCCACCCTCTTACCGAGTAAGTTTTGACGGAATCTCCCTTGCTTACCTTTAATAATTTCTGAAAGCGATTTAAGTGGGCGTTTGTTTGCACCTTTAACTGCATTTGCATTTCTGCCATTATCAAAGAGTGCATCTACTGCTTCTTGCAACATTCTTTTTTCGTTTCTTACAATAATCTCTGGTGCATCAAGCTCAATAAGACGCTTTAGTCTTTGGTTTCTATTAATTACCCTTCTATAAAGATCATTTACATCACTAACTGCAAATTTTCCACCATCTAATGCTACAAGTGGTCTTAAATCTGGTGGGAGAACTGGTAGAACAGTTAGCATCATCCATTCTGGGCGATTTTGTCCGCCTGAAACCACAAAGCTTTCTATAACTTTTAAGCGTTTAATAATCGTTTTCTTCTTTGCTTCTGAACTTGTTGAACTAATAACTTCTTTTAATTGCGAGATAAGATCAACTAAATCTAATCCTTCCAATAAATCTTTAATAGCTTCTCCACCCATTTGTGCTACAAAACCTGTATGCTCAAACCGTTGTGAAAGACTTTGGTATTGCTCTTCATTTAAAACATCGTATTTTGCAACTGGCTTTGTGCCTTCATTATCATAGAAAGCCTCACCCGCTTCTTTTACAATATATGCTTCATAATAAAGCACTCTTTCTAAGTCTTTCATTTTAACGCCAAGAAGCGTTCCAATTCTACTTGGCAAAGAATTTACATACCAAATATGTGCCACTGGTGTTACAAGCTCAATATGCCCCATTCTTGATCTTCTCACTTTAGAACTTGTTACTTCTACACCACATTTTTCACACACTACACCTTTATAGCGCATTTTTTTGTATTTACCACAAAGACATTCATAATCTCTCACAGGCCCAAAAATTTTGGCACAAAATAGTCCATCTCTTTCTGGTTTTAAAGTTCTATAGTTGATCGTTTCTGGTTTTTTAACCTCACCATTACTCCAGCTTCTAATTTTTTCTGGACTTGCAAGTAAAAGTTGGAAAGCATTAAAATCACTTGGGCGTTCATCTTCTTTGATAACTACCGCTTCTTCAACGCCTTCTTCATTCTTAGCAAACACATTCACATCTAATGCTAAACTTTGCAATTCTTTAGTTAAAACATAAAAAGTTTCTGGTATTTCTGATTCTTTAACTTGTTCTCCTCTTGTAATTGCCTTATAAGCTTTCACACGCCCTTCAACATCATCTGATTTGATAGTTAGCATTTCTTTTAGAGTATGTGCTGCACCATAAGCCTCTAATGCCCATACTTCCATTTCCCCAAATCTTTGTCCTCCAAAGAGTGCTTTACCACCCACTGGTTGCTGTGTTACTAAGCTATAAGGACCTGTGCTTCTTGCATGCACTTTTTCATCTACAAGATGGTGAAGCTTTAACATATACATATAACCCACATTAACGCGCTCCATCATCTTTTCACCAGTTCTTCCATCATAAAGCTCTGTTTTACCATCTGAATCGATTTTTGCAAGTTCAAAGAGTTTCACAAATTCTTCTTCATTTACACCTTCAAACACTGGGGTAGCGAATTTTACACCCTTGCTCCAATCTCTAGCATAAACAAGCAATTCTTCATCACTAAGATTTTCTAAAAATGCTTTAGCACTCTTCATTCCAGAAGTTTCTGCAATTTCTAACATTTTGCTTCTTAGAGAGCTTACCCATTTTTCTTTTTCTTCATCAAACATATTAGAAATTTGCTCTCCTAACTGCTTACCTACTAAACCTAAATGCACTTCTAAAATCTGTCCGATATTCATACGGCTAGGCACACCTAAAGGATTTAAAACAATTTCTACTGGGCGTCCGTCTTTAGTATATGGCATATCCACTTCTGGAACGATATTAGACACAATACCCTTATTTCCATGGCGTCCTGCCATCTTATCCCCTACTTTTAGCTTACGCTTAGTAGCTACATAGATTTTTACAAGCTTCACAACTCCACTTGGTAAAATATCGTCTTTCTCAATAATAGAAAGTTTTTCTTCATGCTCTTGGCTTAAATTTTTCTTTTGCTCTAAGAAATTAGCCTTAAGTGCATCATATTTACTTTGCACCTCTTTTGGATAGCTTTTCATAAGGGTTCCTAGTGCAAAACGATTAACTTTCTCTAACTCTTCTTTTGGAATCACACTTCCTTTCTTATAAGAAACATCGCCTATTTTTGCATCTGCAATCAACTTTTCTTTTGCTAAAATAGAGCTTATTCTTAAATTTTCCTCTCTATCAAGCATTAAAAGCTTATCATGGTGTTCTAAATCTAATCTTGCTTTTTCTTCTTCATAAGCGGCTACTGCTCTTTTATCTTTATCATAGCCTTTTTTGGTAAAGATTTTAACATCTACAACAGTTCCTTCTAAACTTGGCGGACAATAAAGGGATTTATTAACAACATGCCCTGCTTTCTCTCCAAAAATTGCTCTTAAAAGTCTCTCTTCTGGAGTTGGTTTTACCTCGCCTTTTGGAGAAGCTTTGCCCACTAAAATCATTCCACCACTTACATAAGTTCCAATTCTTACAATACCACTCTCATCAAGATGTGCTAATTCCTCTTCGCGGATATTTGGAATATCTCTTGTGATTTCCTCTACTCCATGCTTTAGCTCTCTTGCTTCAATTTCTTTTTCATAAATATGAATAGATGTAAAAGCGTCATTTCTAATAAGTTTTTCACTTACTACAATCGCATCTTCAAAGTTATATCCATTCCAAGGCATGAAAGCTACGCGGATATTTTTCCCTAATGCCAATTCCCCTTGATCCATATTAGGTCCATCAGCAATTACATCTCCTGCTTCTACTTTATCTCCTGCTTTAACAATAGGCTTTTGAGAGAAAGAAGTATTTTGGTTGGTTCTTAGATTTTTTTGCAAAGAATAATGATCTATAAAAGCCCCACTTTCATCTTCGCCCAAAATATAAATATTCTTTGCATCTACTTTTTCTACAATACCACCTCTTTCTGCCTTAACAGCTTCCCAAGAATCCCTTGAAACAACTTTCTCCAAACCTGTTCCAACAACAGGTGCATCTGGACATAAAAGTGGCACTGCTTGGCGTTGCATGTTTGATCCCATCAAAGCTCTGTTTGCATCATCATGCTCTAAGAAAGGAATAAGGCTTGCTGCAACACCCACAACCATTCTTGGACTAAGATCAATCAAATCTACTTTAGAAGATTCCATAAGAATAATTTCACCATCTTTTCTTACTTCAATCACTTCTTCTTTGATTGTATTATCATTTGTAAGAACTGTGCTTGCAGGGGCGATTACTGCACCCTCCTCTTGAGTAGCTGTAAGATATACAATCTCATCAGTCACTTTCTTATTCACCACTTTTCTATAAGGAGCCTCAATAAAGCCTAATTCATTTACTTTTGCATAAGTTGAAAGCGTATTAATCAAACCGATATTTTGCCCCTCTGGAGTCTCAATCGGACAAATTCTTCCATAATGTGTTGGATGCACATCACGCACTTCAAAACCTGCACGCTCTTTTACTAAACCGCCTTCACCTAGTGCAGATAGTCTTCTTTTATGCGTTACTTCTGAAAGTGGATTGGTTTGATCCATAAATTGCGAAAGCTGTCCGCCTGTAAAGAATTCTAAAATCGTTCCTGTAATCATTTTAGAATTTACAAGATCATGCGGCATAAGCTCTTCTAAACCTGTGCTAATTGTAGAAAGTTTATCGCGAATAGCCTTTTGCATTTTTACAAGCCCTGTATGAAGCTCATTAGCCAAAAGCTCTCCAATAGCTCTAATTCTTCTATTTCCCAGATGATCTCTATCATCAATAGTTCCTTGTCCATTTTTTACATGGATTAAATACTGCACAGTTTTAATAATATCTTCATGGGTTAAAACCGTTACATAATGAGGAACATTAATATCTAATTTGTGATTCATCTTCATACGACCCACACGCGTTAAATCATATCTTTCTGGATCAAAGAAGAGCTGTTGCACAAATTGCTTAGCAGCCTCTTTAGTTACTGGCTCACCTGGACGCATTACTTTATAAATACGAATGGTTGCTAAATCATTTTCATTATCAATTTTTTCTGTTTGTTTAAGTAGTTTTAGAGATTCTGCATCTGCAATGAAAGCATTAATAATAGAAGCATCTAAGCCATTTGCCAAATCATTTGCAATAGTAAATTCATTAATTCCAAGCTCTGCTAGTTTTTTAAGCTTGCTCTCATCTAAAAGAGTGAGTGCATCAAAAAGCACTTCTCCACTATTTGTGTCAATGATAGGTTCTGCTAAATAACGGCTTGTTAAAATTTCTTCTGGATATTCAATTAAATTAATCTTTTCTTCTTTGAAAGATTTAGCTTTTTTAGCTGTTAAACGCTTACCTGCTGCTATAAGCAAATTTCCTTTTGCATCTTTTAAATCAAATTCTACACGCCCAACAAATTCTTCTGGCTCAAAAGGAATAAGATATTTTCCGCCCTTAAATTTAATATTTACAAGAGGGTAGAACATTTTTAAAATATCTTGCTTAGAATACCCTAAAGCTCTAAAAAGAATAGTTACTGGAACTTTTCTTCTCTTATTTACTCTAACAAATAGCGTATCTTTAGCATCATACTCAAAATAAAGCCATGAACCACGATCTGGAATAATTTGTCCTGTATAAACAAGCTTATTAGAAGTAGTGGCTGATTCTTCTTCTTTAAAAATTACACCCGGGCTTCTATGAAGCTGATTAACCACAACTCTTTCCACCCCATTGATAATAAAACTTGTCCTATCTGTCATTAAAGGAATTTCACGCACAAAAATACTTTGCTCTTTAATATCCTTAACGCCTAACTTCTCTCCTGTTTTTTCATCTCTCTCCCAAAGCACTAAACGGATTTTAATTTTTAAAGGGATTGAATAAGTTAAACCTCTCTCCATAGCCTCTCTAACTGTATATCGCGGTTTGCCATACTCACAACCTGCATACTCTAGGCTAATTCTATTTTGAACATCATGAATAGGAAAAATAGATTTAAAAACTTTCTCGATTCCTGAATCGCCCTCATTATCAGATCTTAAAAAAGTCTCATAACTACTTCTTTGCAACTGAAGTAAATTTGGAACTGCAATATTTTGAGGAATCTTAGTAAAATCAACTCTTAATCTATTTCCGGATTTTAAACTTACTGGCATATCTTGTTACCTCTATAAATGTAGAATTTTGGAAGAAAAATGAAAAGAGGGCGAACCCTCTTAAAATTATTTAATATCGACTTTAGCACCTGCTTCTTCAAATTTTGCTTTAATCGCATCAGCGTCTTCTTTCTTAACACCTTCTTTAACAGTAAATGGAGTTTGCTCCACTGCATCTTTTGCTTCTTTTAATCCAAGTCCTGTTACTTCTCTTACCACTTTAATAACATTGATTTTCTTATCTCCGCTATCTGTAAGAATAATATCAAACTCAGTTTTTTCTTCAGCAGCAGCTCCACCACCTGCAGCAGCAGCTCCTGCAACTACTGTTGGAGCAGCAGAAACACCAAATTTCTCTTCAAAAGCTTTTACAAGCTCTGAAAGTTCCATAACTGAAAGGTTACCAATATACTCTAAAACCTCTTCTTTTGTGATTGCCATATCAAATCTCCTAAAATAATTTAATTTGTCTTACGCTTCTTCTTTTTGCTTGCGTAAATTATCCAACCCTGTAACAAAGTAACGAGCAGGGGCAGTCCAAACGGACAACAACATTCCAATAAGCTCTTCTTTTGAAGGTAGTTTTGAAACTGCATCAATATGTTTAGCATCCACAACTTCGCCTTCAAAATAACCTGTTTTAATTACAAGTTTTCCGCCAACTGATTGAGAAAATTTACAAATTGTTTTAGCTAAAGAAATTTGATCTTCACCCCAAACAAAAAGATTATTCTCCTTGAATTCTAAGCCTTCAATTCCTGAATTTTTCAATGCAATAGAAGCTAATGTATTTTTAACAACTTGCACTTTAGCAGCACTGCTTCTTGCACTTGCTCTTAAGCTTTCAAGCTCTTTAACTGTCAGACCTTTATAATCACATACAGCAATAGCTTTAGAACTTTTAAATTCAGAACTTAGATTTTCAATCAAAGCTGTCTTTTGTTGTTTTGTCATTTTAACCTCCTTTCAGACATAGACTTGTATAGGGTAATTTTTAAGCTTAAGCCCCCATAGTCATTAGTCTAAGATAAAAACAAGAATAAATTATTTCATATCAATTAACTCTTGAGCATCCAAAGTTAATGATGGACTCATTGTTAATGATAATGTAGCGTTTTTAATATACTTACCTTTTGCACTTGCTGGTTTTTGCTTATTGATATTTTTAACAAGAGCAATAATGTTTTCTTCTAATTTCTTAGCTTCAAAACTTGCTTTACCAACAGGAGCATGGATAATACCCTTTTTATCTACACGATAATTTACTTGACCACTTTTTGCATTGCTTACGGCTTTTGTAATATCCATAGTAACAGTGCCAGTTTTTGGGTTTGGCATTAAACCTTTAGGTCCTAAAATTCTACCTACTTTACCCACTAACGCCATCATATCTGGAGTTGCAATTACCATATCAAAATTTAAATCACCTGCTTTAATTTGATCTGCTAAATCATCATCACCTACTACATCTGCACCTGCTGCTTTTGCTTCATCTGCTTTGATACCTTTAGCAAATACAGCAACACGAACACTTTTACCTGTTCCATTTGGTAATACAACAGCTCCACGAATCATCTGATCGGCATGTCTTGGATCTACTCCTAAACTTAATGCCACCTCAACTGTTTCATCAAACTTAGCAGATGCTAGAGATTTTACAGTTGCAGAAGCGGTTGTAATATCGTATATTTTTGTGCAATCTACCTTATTTAATAGATTTTGCATTCTTTTAGTTAATTTTTTTGCCATATTTATACTCCAACGCGTCTTTTTAATCTACAACTTCAATGCCCATACTGCGAGCACTTCCTTCAACAATTTTAATTGCTGCTTCTTCAGAATTTGCATTCAAATCATCCATTTTAGTTTTAACAATCTCTAAAACTTGAGCTTTTGTAAGCTTGCCTACTTTATTTTTTAGAGGATTATCAGAACCTTTTTGAATTCCTGCTGCTTTTTTAATCAAATCAGTAACAGGAGGTTTTTTGGTGATAAATGTAAAACTTTTATCTTGATAAACAGTAATAATTACAGGAATATTGAAATTTCCCATATCTTTTGTTTTTTCATTAAAAGCTTTACAAAACTCCATAATATTTACACCACGCTGACCTAATGCTGGACCTACGGGCGGAGATGGATTTGCTTTTCCTGCAGGGATTTGGAGCTTAAGTTCGCCAATTATTTTCTTTGCCATAACTTATCCTTGTTTTTAGTTGTTAAACTATTTTTTCCACTTGTGAATAAAGTATTTCAATAGGGGTGCTGCGACCAAAAATAGACACATTTAACTTTAGCTTTCTATGTTCCATATCATATTCTTCAACCGTTCCTGTAAAGTTTGCAAAAGGACCTTCTATAATCCTCACAACTTCTCCTGCTTCAAAAATAATCTTTGGTTTAGGAGCTGCACGATTTTGAACTTTTTCAATAATATGGTTAATATCTGCTTCACTTAAAGGTGTAGGTTTTTTTGCTTCACCAATAAAGCGACTAACTTTTGGTAAAGATTGAATGGTATGCCACAATTGTGTATCAAGATCCACTTTAATAAAAACATAACCGGGATATAAACTTCTTTCGCTAATTTTTTTCTTGTTATTTTTTACTTCAATAATATCTTCAGTAGGCACAACAATATCTGTTAATCTCTCTTGCAAATGATGCTCTCTTACAAGATTTTCAATTGCTCGCTTCACAGCTTGCTCACTACCAAAATATGTTTGAATCGCATACCAATACAAAGCCATAGACAAATCCTATTTTATAAAATGTTTGAAACAAAACTTCCAAGAATAAAACCAACCAATGCTAAAAATAGAGCTACAACCGTTACAACCACAACAACTGAAATAAAAGCATTTCTTACTTGTTCTTTTGTAGGGAAGATTACTTTTGATAGTTCTTCTTTGGATAATCTATAATAAGTGATTAGTTTTTTCATAACTTTATTTGTCTCTCTTTATTCCAAAAATGGCAGGCCAGGAGGGACTCGAACCCCCAACACTCGGTTTTGGAGACCGACGCTCTACCATTGGAGCTACTGACCTATATAAATATTGCCAAAAGAGAAAATCTCTCTTAGCTTTTTAGTTTCACTTCTTTGTGAATTGTATGTTTGTTTAACCTTGGGCAGAACTTCTTTAGCTCCAGTTTTTCTGTTTGGGTTTTGGCATTTTTTACAGTGCTGTAATTAATGTCACCACATTCAGAACATTTGAGTCCAATTTTTACACGATTACCTTTTGCCATAACTTAGCCTATTGAATAATCTTTGTAACAACACCCGCACCAACAGTTCTACCACCTTCACGGATAGCAAAGCGTGTTCCTTCTTCTAGTGCGATTGGGTTAATTAACTCAACTGTGATTTTAATGTTATCACCTGGCATAACCATTTCTACACCATCAGGCAATTGAATAGAACCTGTAATGTCTGTTGTTCTTACATAGAATTGTGGTCTATAACCATTAAAGAATGGAGTATGTCTTCCACCTTCTTCTTTTGATAGAACATAGATTTCACCCTCAAATTTTTGGTGTGGAGTAATTGAGCCTGGCTTACATAATACCATACCTCTTTCTACTTCTTCTTTCTTTGTTCCTCTTAAAAGAACCCCAACATTATCACCTGCTTCACCTTGGTCAAGTTCTTTTCTAAACATCTCAACACCTGTTACAGTTGTTTTTTGAGTGTCTTTGATACCTACGATTTCAATTTCGTCACCTACTTTTACGATACCTCTTTCAATTCTTCCTGTAACAACAGTTCCACGACCTGCAATTGAGAAAACATCTTCAATAGGCATCAAGAAAGTTTTATCTGTTTCACGAACTGGAGTTGGGATATACTCATCTACCGCATCCATAAGTTTCATGATTTTCTCACTCCACTCACCTAGATTACCTGCTTTAGCTTCTTCCAATGCTTTTAAAGCAGAACCTGCAATAATTGGAGTATCATCACCTGGGAAATCATAACTTGATAGAAGCTCTCTAATTTCCATTTCTACTAACTCTAAAAGCTCTGCATCATCTACCATATCTTGCTTATTCATAAATACAACAATATAAGGAACACCTACTTGGCGTGATAATAGAATGTGCTCTCTAGTTTGAGGCATAGGACCATCTGCTGCAGAAACAACCAAGATTGCTCCATCCATTTGAGCTGCACCTGTAATCATATTCTTAACATAGTCAGCGTGTCCAGGACAATCCACATGTGCATAGTGTCTATTTTCTGTTTCATACTCAATGTGTGAAGTTGCAATTGTAATACCGCGCTCTTTCTCTTCAGGAGCATTATCGATATTATCATAATCTTTCAATTCTGCTAAACCCTTTTGTGATAGAACAGCAGAAATTGCAGCACTTAAAGTTGTCTTACCATGGTCAACATGCCCAATTGTACCAACATTTACGTGAGGTTTATTTCCTCTGTTAAATTTTTCCTTAGCCATAAGCTTCTCCTAAAATTTTAAGTTAAATAGCCGTTATACTACACTATTTTTACCAATTTTAAAATTAAGAATCGTAACATTTTCTACAATTCCATCGCAACTTTTGAAAAACTGGAGCCCATAAGCGGGATTGAACCGCCGGCCTCTTCCTTACCAAGGAAGTGCTCTGCCACTGAGCTATATGGGCAAATATTACATTTTTCAACAATAAATTTAATAGTGTTAGGCTGATTGAAATAAATAAACTTTATGTAGAATCAGCTCCCAGTATATGGAGCGGGAAACGGGGCTCGAACCCGCGACCCTCAGCTTGGAAGGCTGATGCTCTAGCCAACTGAGCTACTCCCGCAATGGCTATTAATGGTGGTGAGACGTGGATTCGAACCACGGAAGGTAGAACCAGCAGATTTACAGTCTGCCCTCGTTGGCCACTTGAGTATCTCACCCCAATTATATTAAAACTGGTCAAACACTGAAAAAATGGAGCTGGTAAAGGGACTCGAACCCCCGGCCTGCTGCTTACAAGGCAGCTGCTCTACCAACTGAGCTACACCAGCATTTTTTAAAAATGAAGTGTGATTTTAGCAAAACTTTTAACATAAGTCAATACTTTTTTAAAAATTACTATATAATTTGCACTTTTATTTTAAAGCAAAAGGAAATCATAACAATGAAAAAATACAAGCAACTAAAAACAAAAGGTTTTAAGAGGTATTTTTCTCTTGCAGTTATTTTAGCCTTGCACAGCTCTTTAAGTCTGCAAGCACAAAATACAAGCCTTAAAGAAAAATCCGATCAAACTTATAGCTTAAAATCAAGCTTTAAATTTGACACAGAGGAAAAGGATACAAGTTTTAAAGAGGAATTTACAAGTGAAGAAATCGCTCAAAGCAACTCCCAAACGCTTTATGATTTCCTCTCACACCGCTCTTTATTAAATATCCGCACAAATTATGGCAACCCTTATAATCAATCCATTGATTTAAGGGGCTTTGGCGTTAATGGACACAAAAATCTTGCTATTGTAATTGATGGGGTTTATTATAACAATATAGATTCAACCCCTATTCTTTTAAGCTCCATTCCCCTTGATGCAATTTCTAAAATTGAGATTATAAAAGGCAAAGATACACTAAAATATGGCAATGGCGCAACAAGCGGGGTTTTAAAAATCACTACTTCAAGCAAAGATTTTAAACAACTGCATTTTAGCTATTCAAGCTATAAAAGTGCAAATTCACAAATCTTTATGAGACATGCAACAAATAACCTAAATATAGGTGCTTATGGGCAATACCAAAATACAGAAGGTAGCAGACATATCACACAAGATGAATTAGATGGAAGCTATAATAAAAATGGAGGTTTTTCACTCTATTATGCCCCAAGTGATGATTTACTCTTAAAAACTGCACTCAATTATTCCAAATATGGCATAAAATACGCAAATCCACTTACAAAAGAGCAATTTATCCAAGATCCCACACAACCTCCTAATCCTCCTACTTATGGAGGAGATTCTTTCACACAGCAAAAATATTGGACTTTACAATATAATGCAGCACTTAGCTATTTTTCTAGCAATGGCTTTGTAAGCGATTTTAACTTTGGGACAACAAGAAATTCAAGCGATTTTGTAAATTTCAACAACAAAATGGAGGGCAATTCCATCTATACTATTTTTAATACAAAATACCAAAACAACTCCTATATGGTAGAGTTTGGTAACACATTAAAAAATAATAAAAGAGATAGCCAAAGCAATCAAGCAAATGTAAAAGAAGCACTTTTTTACACAAATGGTGAAAAATACTTTGATAAAATCACGCTAAATGGGGGGCTTTCTTTTAATCACATTAATTCTAAACTAAACAACGAAAAAAGTGTGGATAATAAAATAGGTGCAGAGCTTGGAATCTCCTATAAAATCCACCCACAAATTCATCTTTTTACTTCCTATACTAGAAGTTTTATCGCCCCTAATGTAGATTTTATGTTTGATTTTAATGGAAAGCTCAATCCACTCATTAAAACCGCTACTTTTGATACTTATCAAATCGGACAAACAAGCTTTTTTGGACTACATAAGCTAGAAACTTCACTCTTTTTGATAGAAGGGAAAAATGAAGCTTTTTTTGAGCCTAACACCTACACAAACAAAAGCTTAAGCAAAACCCAAAGAATAGGCTTTGAAACTAAATTCACCACCCATTATGCAAGTAATTTCTACTCTAGCTTAAGCTATGCGTATGTGGAGGCAAAAAATAAAGAAAGTGCTTACTACAACAAAGAAATTCCCGGAGTTTTAAAACACACCTTTGTGGTAAGCGCAAACTATCTACCACTGCCTTCTATTAATCTTGGGCTTTCTTATAAATACGGCTCTAGAGCTTATGATTATAATGATTTTACAAATACACTTGAAAAAATGCCAAATTATCAAAGTCTAAATGCAACACTTAGCTACACTAAAAAAGATTGGGAGATTTATGGCTTTATAAACAATCTAACAGGACATAAAAATGCAGTCATTGCAAGTGGTGGATATTACCCTTATGAGTTTGAACGCACATTTGGTGCAGGAGTGAAATATAGATTCTAATGCAAAATTTTTCATTATTTTTTTATTATTTATACAAATTTAGCAATTCCCTATTTGGTGGGATTGCTTTGGGCACTATTTTTGTAATTTATACCCCTCTACCTGTAAAAACTTACTCCATAGGAGGAATCTTACTGACACTAGGCGCTTTTCTTTTAACCCTTTTTTATACTAAACTTATCCAAGCAAAACCCTATAAAAAAATTTTAGTTTTTGTAGAAATTCTACCTTTTTTATATGTTTTAGCTTTTTTGTTTTTCCCTAACACTTTTAAAGGGGCAATTTTAGTCTATGCCCTATACCAGTTTAGTTTTATTTTTGGAGACTATCTTATGCGGAGTGAAACTTTAATTTTTAATCAAAAAAGGATTCTAGCCCATTTTGACAAACTTAAACAAATTGGCTATTTAGTGGGGCTTTTTTTAGCATTTTGCTTTTATTCTATATTAGAATTTTTAGAGATTAAAGATAAAATCTTACAAGTTTATTACCTGCATTTTGCACTTCTTTTGATACAATGCTTTGTTTTTACAGCACTTATCATCTCGCTAAATCCAAAAGAAAGGAAAAATAGTGCAAAAGACACTTTTTAGACAACTTTGCAAAGATAAATTAATAAAAATCAAAAACTCTAAAAATTCTCTCAAACTAGATTATAAAATCCAAACACAGCTTAAAAAAGAATTAGATACTGTCCTAAGAACCCTAAAAAAACAAGGCAAAAAAAAGGTAAATATACTATTTTATTATCCTTTAGCACTTGAATTTAATTGCAGAAAACTACTTTTTCACTACAGAATGCAACAAAATATTAAAATTTTTCTTCCTTTTATGCACAATTTTGGCTTTAAAATGGTAAAATTTAGATTTCCATTACAGAAAAAAGCATTTGGAGTGTATGAACCTTCAAATTCTTCTTATAAAAACACAAAAATAGATATCGCTATTATACCTGTAATTGGAATGGATCAAAATTTTAAACGCATAGGATTTGGTAAAGGTATGTATGATAGAGCTTTTAGCCATTTAAAATCAAAACCTTATAATATTTTTATCTGTCGTGCCATAAATTATACCCACTATTCTATTACACAACCCCACGACATACAAGCTTCTTCATTCATCACACCTTTTTTATCCTTAAAATCTAAAAGGAAAAACCATGGTAACTTGGGTTATAACAAGCTCCATTCTTTCTGCTTGCATCGCGGGAGGAGGAAGCTACCTCATCTCGCGAAAGCTCTCACGCAGTAGCTCTGAAGTTCTTTTAGCCAACTCAAAAGCAAAAGCAAAAGCTATTGAGCATGAAGCAGAAAGAAAATTGCAAGAAGCAACAATCAAGGCAAAAGAGTTAGAGTTAGCAGAACAAGAAAAACACAAAAATGCAAATTTACAACTTGAAAAAGAGAAATTAAAAGCCACACAAAAACTAGAGCTAGAAAAACTAGAGCTAGAAAAAGAAAAACGCCTCCTTCAAGATGAAAAAAAGTCCATCAAACACCTAAAAAATCAATACAAGCAAACCTTACAAGAACTTATCCATAAAACACAAGATATTTGCTACCTCTCTAAAAATGAAGCAAAAGAAATTTTATTAGAACATTTAAAAGAAGAATACAAACATGAATTTGCAAAACTTGCAAGAGCTTATGAAGAAGAAGCCAAAAAAGAGGCAAAACAAAAAGCCAACTTTATCCTAGCACAAGCTACAACACGCTTTGCAGGAGAATTTGCAGCAGAACGCCTCATCCACACAATCGTGCTTCCAAGCGATGATTTAAAGGCCAGAATTATAGGCAAAGAGGGAAGAAATATTAAATCTTTAGAAATGATTTGTGGTGTGGATATTATCATTGATGATACTCCGGGTGTTATTGTTGTAAGTTCGCATAACCTCTATCGCAGAGCTATCGCTGTAAAAACCATAGAAAAATTAGTAGAAGATGGAAGAATACAACCCTCTAAAATAGAAGAAACCTATCAAAAATGCTATGATGAATTTGAGGAAGAAATTTACAATGAGGGAGATAGAATCACTTTTGATTTGGGATTAAACAACATCCACCCTGAAATCAAAAAGCTTATCGGAAAGCTCCGCTACCGTGCAAGCTATGGACAAAATACACTTGCACACTCACTAGAAGTAGCAAATCTAGCAGGTATCATTGCAGCAGAGCTTGGGGGAGATTGTTTGCTTGCAACTCGTGCGGGATTACTGCACGATATAGGCAAAGCACGCACCCATGAATTTAAAGGCACTCATGTAGAACTTGGTGCTGAGATTTGCAGACGCTATAACGAACATCCCACCGTTTTAAATGCGATTCTCTCTCACCATGGAGATGAGGAGATAAAAAGCATAGAAGCAGCAGCAGTATGTGCTGCTGATGCACTCTCTGCTGCACGCCCAGGTGCAAGGCGTGAAGTGCTAGAAACTTACCTAAAACGCGTTAGCGAGATAGAAAGTATCGCCACTTCTAAGCTTGGCGTGCTTCATGCCTATGCAATTAATGCAGGACGCGAAATACGCGTGATTGTCAAAGCAGATGAGATTAGTGATGATGAATCCTATCTACTTGCTAGAGAAATCGCAAAAGAGATTGAAAGCAAAGTGCAATACCCAGGAGAAATCAAAGTAAGTGTAATTCGCGAAATGCGTGCTTATGCGATAGCGGAGTGAAAATAGCACACCTAAAACTTATTTAAATTAAAGTTATTATTGTTTATAATCTTAGCTTAATTTAGATTGGAGTTCATCTTTTGCAAAAACACAAAAAAATATTCAATGCTTCCAACACTTCTATTGCATCCTCTAAATCTGAAAATTTAGAGCTTCCAAAGTATATTGTCGCTACAAGAAACGATGGATTTGGGGAGCGTATGTGTGCTTTGCTCAATGCTATGTATATCGCACAAAAAACTGGCTTGATTTTTAAGTTTAACTGGGACAACGATATTGGTCCTTTGACAAAAAAAATGACACATGAAAGCAATGTTTTTCTTCCAACTGCTGGCATTCAAGATGTAAGAGAAGTTTTTTCTACACAATTTATTAAAAAATATTTTGACAATAATCTTCCCAGCAATAATCTTACAAGTTTCTACTCGCACTATAGCTCGTTAAACTTCTTTCTTGATACTCCAACCCAAAATGGTATTTTACAGACTGGGCAATTTTATCTCTCACATCTTACAGATATCAACCAAAAAGAATACAGAAGTTCCCTAAGCAATATCTGGAATTCCATAGAATTTTCATCTAACCTTACATTTACAAAAGAAAAAGCCCATACAATAGCAAATAATTTGGAGGAATTTATAGCTATCCATATACGAGGCGGTGATTTAATCTATAAAGAAATAGATACATATATTGCAAAATATAAAGGCTTATCTATATATTTAGCTATTGAAATTATTCAAAATAATAGCACAAAAAACATTGTTTGTTTTAGTGACGACAACCAAAGTCTTTATAAGCTAAAGCAATACTGCAAAAATATAGTAATTGTTGATGATATAGCAGACAAAAAGCTTTCGGCTCTAGAAAGAACTTTTTTTGAGATTAATCTAATGTCTAAAGCCGTCTGCATTTATTCATCTGGTAATTCTGGTTTTGCCAGACTATCCTCTATGATAGGCAACATTCAAGATATTTCCATATATAATTATTTTAGCAAACAACAACAATATGAAATCTTCGATAAATATATTAAAAAATATGAATTTAATCCAAAAGTAAAAGCATTTGGTTATATGCATTTATATGATTTATCTATAATTCTTAATAAATCTCCAAAAATAACTAAAGATTATATTCACAATGCAGTCCTACTCGCACCTGATAATGTTATTTACAAAATTCTTTTCTTGCATGCCTTACTATTAAACAAAGAGTATAATAAAGCTAATGATTTTTTAGGTTGGATTTTGGATTCTACATATTCCATTAATTTCCAAAAAGAATTTTTGTCTTATGAGTGGAATAGAACCGTCAATAAATATCCACATACTTATCTTTTTATCTTTAGTTATTTCATAACACCCTATTCTAATATTGGATTGCTATATCCAAATTTAATGATATTTAGCAATTTAATAACCTTAGGGGCTATAGATTATCTAAAAACTTTAACTTCCATTGATTACACTGATAATTCATTACTTCATTCTGTTTTAACTTATCTTAATATAATCAAAAGCTCTAAAAAATTACTCAAAAATTCAAATAATAATCTTAAAAACACAATCAATATTTCTAGCTTCTCATATTTAAAAGATGAAATCAACTTCATCACAAAAAAATACCGCTTTATAAAAATTAAAAAATTTATCTACAGAAAAATTCATAAAATAATTCACTTAAAAACAAAATTGATACACAATATCTTTAAAATAGTTCAATAAATTAAGGCAACACAATGAAAGATAAAGTTTCTATTATAGTTCCCATTTACAATGTTGAAGAATATCTACCACAATGTCTAGAAAGTATCACTCAACAAACTTATAAAAATTTAGATATTATTCTAGTTGATGATGCAAGCACTGATAATAGCCTACAAATTGCATTAGAATATGCCAACAAAGATAAAAGGATACTTGTCATTGAAAAAGCAAATGGTATGCAAGGCTCTGCAAGAAATTTGGGGCTTGAATTTATCAATGGCACTTCACTAAGAGAATGTATTTTAGGCAATAAATCAACAATAATTTCTTATATTATACCCAATACTCTTTCAAAAGAGACCAAAACCTATACCAAACAAGACTTATCAAAATATTTTCAAGTAATCTCCAAAAATCATATTAAAACAAATCTTGCAGATATCAACTCCATTATCACACAAGAATTACCAGAAACCTATATTCATTTTGTAGATTCTGATGATTATTTAGAATTTGATTGCATTGAAAAATGTATTTATTTTATTAAATCAAAGTCCAATATTGAAATTCTTGCTCATAATTTTAGAGAATATATTCACAATTCAAAAATCTTTAAAAGCGAATCCGTTTTTAATCTTTTTGCAAAAAACAAAAACAACTATTATGATAGCGGTTTTAATATGTTGCAAGAAAATAAAAGGGATATTTTTTATTTTTCATGGCAAGGATTATTTAACGCCAAGATACTTAACCGCTACAATTTAAGACACACTCTTAATATCTTCCATGAAGATGAAGAATTTGGTACTTTGCTATTTGCATTAGCAAATGGAGTTTTTTATGCAGACTTCCAAGGATATGTTTATCGTATCAGGGATAACTCTAGCCAAACAAGCGCACAAAACATTCAAATGCCTTCCAACTTACCCACTATTCTAAAACCCTTAAAAAATTATTTTACCTCTCATAAAAATCTACGAAGATATTTCACAGCCTATTCCATGTGTATAACAGCAATCAATATATGTTCATTTTACAAGAGCATTCACAAAGAAAAACATTTCCTCTACAAAAAACTAATTAAAAACCATATTCTTTCTTATATATTATATTATTATACTTACGATATTTATAAAGCAATTCCAGAAATACACAACAAGATTGGCATTAAGTTTCCAAAGCTTGTTTATCTTTATATGAAATTCAGGCACTACCTAAGACATCCTAAACATATTTTCTTGAAACAACAAAAAAATTTCCCTTAACATAATGTTCATTATAACTTTCGAATTAAATTTCAATATTTATCACTAAGAACACTCATCTTTATTGAAAAAATTTAATTCAAATTCCACTCAAAAATATTCTCATTTTCCTTTGCAAAATAAATTTCTTTTTTCTAAAATACTCTTTAAATTTATCCATAATACTTAGCCTTCCACTAAGCATTTTAACTTCATGACACATCTTAGCATATTCATGCATTAATTGCTGTAAAAATACTTTTGTAATTTTCTTGTTAAAATTAAATTCTATATAAATTCTTTTAATTTCCTCCAGTACAATTTGATAATCTTTTAAATAACTTCTAAGTCTATTTATCTCCTTGGTTTGCCCCGAAGATTCTTCATTATATCTATAATAATATAAAATTTCTTCGGTATGATAAAATGTCTCGCTACAATTCCACAACACATAGCTAACAAGCCCATCTTCTGCCATAGCTACTTGAATATCTTTTTGTATTATTTCTAAAGTCTCAAAATATCTTTCCTTCTTTATTAATCTGCCAGCTAAATTCCACCATGGATATTTAACTCCATAAAACCATTCTGCATAATCTTTTAAGCTTTGAAATTTATTTTCTTCATAAACTTGATACTTTATAACTTCTTGACTGTGCGTAAAAAACCTATACATACCAAATACAACTATATCAAGATTTTCACAATTATCATTTTGTCCATTTTGGATAATTTCATACATTTTCTCACAAGTTCCTATATCCAGAAAATCATCAGCATCTAAAAACAATATATAATCCGCCTGGCTTGTAATTGCCCCTATATTTCTTGATAATAAAGGTTTTAAATTCTTGCTATTGCGAATAATTCTTATGCGCTCATCCTGTTTAGCATACCCCCTAACAATTTCCATACTCCTATCATTTCCACAATCATCCACCACAATAATCTCAATATCTCTCAAAGTTTGATTAATGCAACTCTCCAATGCTTGACTTACAAACTTTTCTACATTATACACAGGAATAATAACTGATATCTTGGGTTTATTCATTTTAACTCTACCATGAATTATATTTTTTTCATAATTATATAGAATTTTTGATACAATACCGCTTTATAATTCACTTTCTCAAGGATATTCATAATGATTAATAGAAAAATATTCTACATTGCATTGATTAACGCCATTTTATTTTCAATATTAAGAAATGCAGGAGATGGCTTTACTTTATCAGCACTTCATAGTGGCTTTAAAATATTTTTATCCACTTTTGCTCTTTTTTATTGCTTCTTTTATATTTTGAATTTTTTACCCAATCTTATCTCTCAATCCATTCAAAGAATATTTGCATTAATCTTTTTCATTATTGGTTTAGTTGAATTATTCTTATTTGCTAATTTCTCCACACTACTTAACCCTGTATTTTTTGATACTTTCTTAAGCACACAAGCCCTAGAAGCAAAAGAATTTTTATCACTTTATTTAAACCAAAAAACCATTATTGTTACTTTAGGCTTTACAATAATTAGCATAATGTATTTTTATATACCTAAAGCAATAAAGACGCCCATTTTTTTACAAAAAAATAAAATTCTTTTTATATTATTTATTATATGTGGTGCAATGATTTTACCAAAAGCGACAAAATACCTAAGCGAAGATAAATTAATGCTAACAAGATGGATTAATTTAGCGACCCACTCTTTATATAAACAAAAAGATTATATTGCTCATTTTAACACATTAAAAAATCAAGTAGATGCACAATCAAAAAATCAAACTCTCATCAAAAATGAAAGCAAGATTCCAAATGTTGTTTTAATTATTGGAGAATCTACACAAAGAAATTATATGGGGATTTATGGTTTCCCTCTCAATACAACACCAAAAATGCAAGAACTTGTAGATAAAGGCAATTTATTTGTGTTTTCAAATATTATCTCACCTACAGCCCATACAAACACCAGCATAGCAAAGCTTCTTACTTTTAGCAACTATGAAAATACTTATATTAATTGGTATGAAACAATGAATTTAATTGATATCGCAAAGCTTGCAGGATATTATACCCAATGGTTTAGCAATCAAAGTGCTATGTCTATTTTAGGAAATGCTCCTGAAGTTCTATCCACTAGAGCTAATGATGTATTTTTTGCAAGTCTTGGAGGCGATGAAAATGCAGGTATCTTTAAAGATGAAGTCTTAATAGAACTTTTTAAGAAAAATCATAAAAGTAAAGATAAAAATCTATACATTTTCCACTTGATGGGTTCTCACTTTACCTACAAAGATAGATATAATAAAGATATTTTAGCCTACTTAAAACCCCAAGATTTAATAAACAAGGGACTTAACAAAGCGTCATGGGGGGGGGCAGCTACGCTCAATAAGAAGGCGTTACAAACAAAAACGGAATACGCCAACACAATTATCTATAATGATTATGTAATTGATGAAATTATCAAACTTTTCAAAGATAAAGAATCTCTTGTAATTTATCTAAGCGATCATGCAGATGAAGTTTATGATTTTAGAGATTTTGTGGGACATGCTGATAATCTCGCTTCTTCTTTTATGGTTGAAATACCTTTTATGGTTTATATAAGTGATAGTCTTAAAGAAAAATATCCCTCCATAGCCCAAAAACTTGAAAATGCTAAGAATTTACCACAAATGACAGATGATTTCATCCATTCTTTTTTTGATCTTTTAGAAATTGCAACAAAAGATACAAAAAATACCCGCAGCATTTTCAATACCGAATATATCTCCAATAGAGCACGCATCTATTCTGGCAGGGATTATGATATTGAATTAAAATCCTCTTATCCTTTTTTAGCTCCTTCTAAAACTTGGTTACACAGAACAGATGAACTCAAAAAACTTGAAGACTTTCAAACCACTTATCAAAACTTTGAAATTGATGTTCATTTTATTAATCAAGATGGTGGTTATTTTGATGTTGGACACAATGGCTTGGAAGAAAGTATAGGTTTAAGGCTAGAAACCATGATAGAAGCTCTAAACAATAGACGCATTAATGGCAAATTCTTCTCTTCTAAAATATGGTTGGACTTTAAAAATCTGACAGATAAAAATTCAGAACAGGCTTTAAAAAGCTTAGAAGAAATTTGTAAAAATTTAAATTTTAATAAAAATAACTTCATCGTTGAAAGCAATAATTATAAAGAATTAAAAATCTTCAAAGATGCTGGATTTTATACAAGCTACTATGTTCCCTACTACAAAAAAGAAGATTTAGAAAATAATGCAAAAGAAATCAAAGAAAATCTACAAAATATTATCAATACTGGAGGTATCAATGCACTTAGCTTTGATTCATATTTATATGATTTTATTAAAAACGCAAAATTCACTACACATAAAAACGGAGAAATTTTAGATATAGACTTACTTACCTGGAATGAAGGCAATAACTACAAAAAAAATATGCAAACTCAATTATTTTTTGATCCACAAGTCAAAGTAATTCTATCGGGAGTAGAAGGCAAATACCGATAGAGGAAGTTTGCCTATTCTATAATTTCTCTCCATTTTTTTATAACACTCTCTTTTAAATAATTGTCTTTTATAATCTCTTTGGATAGCTTACCAAATTGTTCTCTTAATGATTTGTTTTGCATCATTTCTTGCAATTTATTTGCAAACTCCTCCAATTCCCCATCACTTATTAGATAACCACTCTTTCCATTACTTATAATATCACTTGGCCCTGTTTTAACATCAAATGCAATAGGTGCTAAACCATAAGAGCAAGCCTCCAACAAGACCATAGGAAATCCCTCAAAATGACTAGACATTGCATAAATGCTAGCTTCTAAATATTCTCTCTCTATTTTCTTGGTAAATGGTCTTATCATAACTCTTGATTGCAAATTGTATTTCTTTATTTTTTCCTGTATCTGCTCTTTTAAGACACCCTCACCCACCAAATGCAATTTCCATTCGTGTAACTTTTGATTCTTTGCAACAATATTCCATATATCTATCAATCTTAAAAAACCTTTTTGATTATCAGAGCTCATCCTTCCAACTGCCAAAACAATCTTTTTATTATAATCAATATTTTCATCAAAAATTTTTGCACAAAAATTTGGTATAACTTTAACATCACTATGAAATTCTTGCCACTTTGCCAATTCT
This sequence comes from Helicobacter valdiviensis, assembly GCF_003245365.1. Classification (GTDB taxonomy): domain Bacteria; phylum Campylobacterota; class Campylobacteria; order Campylobacterales; family Helicobacteraceae; genus Helicobacter_D; species Helicobacter_D valdiviensis. Next base: position 55,344 of record NZ_NBIU01000003.1, on the reverse strand, counting down.
TTGGAACTTAAAAGCACCAAAGTATCAAAATATTTATTTTTATGCGAATATCTTTTTAATGGTCCATGTATAAATTGCACATATTTTGTATAGGAATTTTTAAAATAAGGAGTATATAAACTAGTATTAATCACTATATCAAATTGTGAATAAGCTTTCTTAATTTGATAACTTAATATTCTAGAGTGAATATGCCTTAAATAAAATCTATAAAATGTATTCTTGCTTTTATAATACTCAATGCAATTTGCAGAAGGTTTTTCCCAAAATAATAACTTTACTCGCTTATCTAAAGGGAAATTTGGCTCTGCATTTTTTTTACACAAGCTCAAAATAGTAACTTCATAACTCTCACAAAATGCATTTGCAAGATTTACAAACACTCTTTCCACTCCACCAAAAGTAGTAATATCAGCAATTACAAGCAAAATTTTTTTCACTCATACTCCTTTAATCTTTTTAAACTTGGTAGTAAAAACTTCAAAAATGTAGAATATTTTTTAATATTTTTTTGTAATAAACTTCTTTTTCTCAACATATCAATATTTTCCTGTGTGCTAGTTTCTTGCATAAATCTTTTATTTACCCATACAAGCGTAGGGAAAATCGCATAAGTATTTACAAATTTTTCATTGCTTGTCATAGCATCTATAGGTAAATAAATCTTTTTTAAATGTTCTAGCATTTTTCTAGCACCTCTTTGAGTAATAAAATACCCATAAGTCCCATTTCCTCTACCTACTAACCTTCTTATTTTTATTTTTCCAATGGATAGAGAAAATCTCCTTGAATAAGGGCTATTAATTTTAAAACCATCATCTGTATAAACTTGTCTTTGATGTCCCAACAATAAAAGCTCTAAATCTTTGGGAAATCTATCAACACTCCCTAAAAATTCAATTAAATCTTGATTAAACTCTGCATCATCTTCTAGCACCACTGCATAGGGCAAATTTTCCTCAACAATCCTTTCATAAAACTTCTTATGAGAAAGTGTGCAACCTATCTCTCCACGCCCAAGCTCCCTCTTATGAATTTTTAACATTTTTGCTTTATCTATAAAACTCTCATACTCTTCTTGACTTAGCTCTCTACCATTTACTGCATTAATAATTTCATACTCTAATCCATATTTTTCACATAAGCTAGAGATATATTCTTTTCTATCTTTTGCAATTTCTAAATTAATTATAAAGAATTTCATTCTACCTGCTTCTATCCATTTATTAACTTTAAAATATAAGAAAATTATATCACACTTCTAACTAGCTATATAAGCTTTTATGCTTATGTTATAGTGTTTTTGGTAAAATATCTATATAACATAATAATATATAAGGATTTTTAAATGTTTGAATTTTATCTGCGGAAATTTCTTGCAGAATTTTTTAGTGCATTTGCTTTAAACAAAAATACAAAACGCAAAATTAGACAAAAATTCTCCGATTGCCACATTTTTATTCCAAGAAATCAGTTAGACTCCTACATTCCAAGTGATATTCTACAAAGAATTACAGAAAATTCAAATGAAGATTTTATCCAAAAGAATCGTATTAGCGATGGTAAGCATTATGGTTTCTTTAGTTTAGATCAAAAAGCTAGCAATCCAAAATCTAAACTTAATCCTTGGGCTTTTATTCGCGTAAAAAATGAAGCAAAAACTCTTAAATTCAGCCTAGAATCTATGCTTCCTGCAATCCAAAGAGGAGTGATAGGTTATAATGATTGCACAGATGGTAGCGAAGAAATTATTTTAGATTTTTGCAAAAAATTTCCAAGCTTCATACCTATAAAATATCCCCATGAAGTCCAAATGATAAATCCACAAAAAGAAGAAAATAAGCTTTACAAATATTATGAATATGTGGCTAATCATATCCCGAAAGGAGAATGGTTCATAAAGCTTGATGTAGATCATATTTATGACGCCAAAAAGCTTTATAAACAATTCTACCTTCCTTTAAAATCCTATGATGCTCTCTTTCTTTCAAGGGCAGACTTCCATGTATATAATAATAGAGTTTATATTGGAAATTATGGCCTACATGAAGCTTCTGACCAACCACTCATGAAAAATCAAGCTATCTCATTTCAGCAAAGAGTAGAAATTAAAGATAATCAATCTTTATATTATGAACATATGAAAGGTAAAAACTCTACTTATTATCGCTCCGAATTATGCCAATACCACTTCCCCTATATCAAACAATCAAGAGGCTCTTTGCTTCCCCCTGAAGATTTTATTTTGCTTGAAGATTTTAAAAAGTTTAATTTTGATACAAATAAAATAGATCCACAAATGCTAGAAGAAGATCACATTTTAAAACTCTACCATCAATTTGATTTATAAAGCTCCTCTAGCACCGCTAGTGGGTATAAAATATGCTCAATCTTGTGGATTTTCTCCTCATAACTTTCTAGGCTCATTCCCTCTTCTTTAGCCATTAGTGCTTGTGCGACTAGCTCACCACCATCTAACTCTTCGCTCACTCTATGCACACTCACTCCCCCCACTTTCATATCTGATTGAAAGCTTTCTTCTATACCATGAGCTCCTTTAAAAAGTGGCAAAAGTGAAGGATGGATATTTAGTGCTTTAATCTCTTGTGTAAATTTAGGCGTAAGAATTCGCATAAATCCAGCCAAAACGCACAAATCAAGCTCCAAAGGCTTTAAAATCTCTACTAGCTTTGTATCAAACTCTTCTCTTGTTTTTCCTTTGCTTTCTACAATTTGCGTTTTAACCCCTAAATTCTTGGCACGCACTAATCCATAAGCATCTATTTTATTACTAAGTGCCAACACAACCTCCACCTTAAAAGCCCCATTTTCCCCCTCTTTTGCTTTGACAAAATTATTTGCAATCCCACCTATAATAAACCCCGCATAGCCATTTTTAAAAACACTACAATCTTTTTTAAACCACTGATTATGCAATGCCTTAATCAATGCTTCTAAATTGCTCCCATTTCCACTAAATAAAATTGCAATGCGTTTTACCATCTATTGCACTCCAAAAAGCTTGGGCTTGGTTGCTTTTAGCTTCTCTAAATTTGCCAGTATCTCTTCTTGTCCATATTCTTCGCTTTCTTCATCTATAAGCTCAATATAGCTATCAAGTGCTTCTTGCAATACTTCTTCCCTCACTCCACTAAGTCTTAATGCTACACATAACATATCACTAAGTTGGATTGATAACTCCTCAATCTCTTCTTTTAATTCTTTAATTTGCTTATCCATTTTCTTCTCCTATAAAAATTTCCTTAATGGCTTCTTTAATATCCTCATAAACAAAGCTTTCTTTAAAGCCCTCTATTTTGCCCCCACTTGCATTTAAATGCCCTCCGCCATTAAAATACTTCTGGGAAATTGCACTCACATCACAGGCATTATTGGCTCTTAAAGACACATTTCCTCTAGCACTCACATCCATAAAAAAGTCAAAATCTGGATTTTTCTTTAAAAACAAATTTGCCAATACCGAAATATTACCAATGCTATAACTCAAAAATCCCCTAAATTTACCACAATAAACACTGCAACGCTCTTTTTGTTGCTCTAAAAGTGCCACTTGATAATTAGAAGCAAGATTATCTAAACTCTCACTATTTAAATCTCCTCCTAAAAATTCCTTTTTTAATGCCAAAATAGCATTATCTAGCATAATATAGCCTCTAGCTTCTTTTAAAAACTTTGCACTTTTTTGAAGCAATTCTATCTTATAGGCTCTATCTGCATCATCAAACATAAATCTATTAAGCTCTTTTGCTTCCACAATTAAACGCATTGCAACTTTACCAAATTCAAAATATTTTTCTTGCTCTTGCCATAAATCAATGCTATTTATCATTTCTACCATAGGCTCTAGCCAAGCTTTTGTAGTATCTTCTAAAGAAAACCTCTCCAAAAATGTTTCATATACAATTTTAGTAGCACATCTTTTAGTGTCTAAATAATACCACTCATATTTAGAAGCACACTCTGCTCCACTTTTATGGTGATCTAAAAGCTCATAGTTTACCTTGCCTCCTGCTAAATTTAGCTCCAAAACCGCTTTTTTAAGCTCTTCACACTCACTAAGCGTTAAATTTAAATCACTAATTAAAATATAGCTCTCAACTTTAATATCTGCCTTAATTGCTCTAAAAATCTGCTCCAATCTTGCCATAACTTCTTTGCCATAATTTGCATTATAAAAAAACAAATTATGCTCTTTAAAAAACTCTCTTGATACAAGTTGGCATCCATAGCCATCTAAATCAATATGAGAAAGATGATAAAAATTCATTCATTTCCTTTAAATAGGGAATTCAATAGCCCCCAAAATTTCATATTTGCTTTGATAATCAATCTCTGCATTGCTTAGTGCAATCACATTTCTACCAAATCCATACTGCTCTAAGAATATTGCAATAGGTTTGCGTAAAACCATAGGTATCCCACCTATTATCATAGGCACCGCACCCAAAGAACTACTTTTTTGTCTTGCTACATTAATCGCATCCAAAAGACTTTGGGATTCTGTAGGGCTTAAACGCAATCTTTGTCCTATTTTTTGACCATCTGGTAGCTTTTCTAGTAAAAACTGCTCTAAACTTGGCGAGAACACAAAATAACGCAATATTCCTTCTTCATTCTGGAAGTTATGCGTAATAAGGCGTTTTAAACAAGCCCTTACATATTCTGTTAAAGTTGGCAAGTCCCCTTTATACGCTGGAAAACCATCTGCAATAGCCTCTGAAATACTTAGCATATCCTTAATAGGAATTTGCTCATGCAATAATTCTTTTAAAATATGCTGGATTGTCCCCACGCCAACGCCCTTAATCTCCTCTGCTAATACTGGATAGTCTTGTGCGAGTTTTCCAAGTAAATTATGCACTTCTTGACGCGTTAGAAGCTCCTCTGCATAGAGTTTGATAAGCTCTTGAATGTGGGTGCTAATCACTGTTGCACCATCTATTGTAGTATAACCCTCAATAATCGCATCTTCTTTTTGTGATTCACTAATCCAATACGCATCAAGCCCAAAAACAGGCTCTTTAGTAGGAATTCCATCAGGCAATTCTCCTGCAAATCCACTAGAAGCAATCGCCAAATACTTATCCACCATAATTTTCCCACGCCCTATCTCAATTTCTTTTAAAAGTATTTTATACTCATCAGGTGCTAAATTTAAATCATCTCTTAAATGCACCATAGGCACTAAAATCCCATAATCTGTTGCCATTACCTTTCTAATAGAACGGATTTTATTGACAAGCTCTCCCCCTTGTGCTGGATCTGCAAATTTAATAAGCTGATAACCAAGCTCCACACGCAAAATTTTAACTTTAAGCGCTTTATCAATCTCTGCTTCTTCTCTTTTTCTTCTATCTTCTTCACTCTCTTTAGGCACTTGTGGCTTTGCTACTTCTTGTGCTCCTTGTGTGCCCTTAGCACCACCGCCTTGCGTTCTTTGTGGGAGATCTGTTTCTTTACTTCCTGCTTCTGCATTTTTAGGCTTCCTAGCCTTTTTAAGAAGATTTTCTACAAATTTCCACGCCTCTCCATCTTTTTGTTTGCTAAGCAATAATGCCAAAGTCAAAAATAAAAGTCCCACAAAGCCTAAAGAAAGCGTAGGAAGCCCTGGGACTAATGCAAACATTAATAAAATACAGCCCACAATCAAAAGTGTCTTAGACTCATTTACAAGCTGATCAATAATCCCTGCTGCAAAATTTTCTCCCTCTTTACTAAAACGCGTAACAATAATACCTGTAGCCGTAGAAACAATAAGAGCTGGAAGCTGTGAAACAAGCCCATCACCAATGGTAAGAATAGTAAAAGTAGAAGCAGAATCTGCAGCCGTCATATCTTTTTGAAATACGCCAATTAAAAATCCGCCAATAATATTAATAAGTGTGATGATAATCCCTGCAATTGCATCACCTTTTACAAATTTATTCGCACCATCCATAGAGCCATAAAAGTCTGCTTCGGCTGCTAGTTCATCGCGTCTTGCTTTTGCCTCTTCTTGTCCTATAAGTCCTGTATTTAAATCCGCATCAATTGCCATTTGTTTTCCTGGCATTGCATCTAGTGTAAATCTTGCTTTTACCTCTGAAACACGCGTAGAACCATTAGTAACAACCATAAAGTTAATAATCACTAAAATAATAAATAAAATCACACCTATTACATAGTTTCCACCTACTACAAACTGCCCAAATGCAGTAATAATATCGCTCACAGCCTCTGGTCCCATATGTCCATTGCTTAAAATCATTCTTGTAGTAGCAATATTTAAAGAAAGCCTAAAAAGCGTAACAATCAAAAGTAAAGTTGGGAATGCAGAAAAATCGGTAGGCTTTTTCACATAAAGTGCTATTAAGATAATAAGGGCAGAAAGTGCAATAGAAATCGCTAAGAAAAAATCCAATAACGCACTAGGCAAAGGAACGATAATAATCGCCAAAATTGCCACGATAAAAAAGACAACTGTTAAATCTTTAGAACCAGTTAAAAACCCAAAAAAAGGTGTAATTTTACTCAAAAATGAAGATTTAGCACCGCTACTTTTTGCCAATTTTACTCCCAAAACTTTTTAATTTTTTAAATTCAATCTGTAATTTTAGCCTTTTTAGCCAAAAAGGGCAAATAATTTTATAAATTTTAGTGTTTTTTTGCAAAATTATGCTAGAATTTCAGCTTTAATTTTAAATTACCAATCAGGAGGTCTTATCATGGCTCAAGATTCGGCGAAAAAAAGAGAAATTACTTCTGCTTTTGCTAGAAATCCAAAAGATACAGGTTCAGTTGAAGTGCAAGTGGCACTTTTAAGTGATAGAATTAAAACTCTAACCGAGCATTTAAAAATCAACCAAAAAGATCATTCAAGCCGTTTGGGTTTGAGAAAAATGGTTTCTCATAGAAAAAGATTGCTTTCTTATTTAAGAAAGAGTGATTTTAAACGCTATGCAAGCTTGATTGAAAAATTAGGCTTAAAAGATAGAGGCTAATCCTCTTATCTTAAAAAAATTATTTTTTATCTTCAAAGCAAGATAGTGGCGATTATAGCCTTCTTCCTATAGTTTTATACTTATTTTACATAAATTAATCATTCTAAATTTATCTCACATTCCAAATAATTTTCTTATCATAAAATATATCTATTCTAAACTTCTTTTCTAGTTTTATATTCTATTTTCACTCCATTTTTTAAGATAAATTCAATAATCCCATCACAAAAACCTCCTTACGCAGAAGTTTGCATGACTATGATACTATCTTCTTTACATCAAGCCAAAACTTGCCTTTTTGCAAAACATATATACCACCAATTTTATCAAACCTATAAAGATTATCTCCATTCACGCCTTTTGCAATACTATAAAGTTTAAAACTTTGCAGAGAAGTTTCAAGACTTATCACACCATAATCATTACCTTTTATTACTGCAAAAGTATAGATTTATTACTGAACCTTTTACTAGCATATTCCAAAACTTCGCTCTTTTACCCATATAACTTGCTTGTAGCAATAGTATATTGCTTAAGATTTATCTATTTTTTAACAAAAAATACGGTATTAAATACACATAAAAGTTCCATTTCCAAATTTCTACAAACAAGAATTAAAATCCCAAAATGTCTGTTTTATCCTAAATAAGCGTTTAAAAGCTGTGTAAAGCTTGGTTAATGCGATATTAAAAGCTAATATTTCCTATCCAAAAACCATAAAAGTTCTTAGTGAAAGTTGCCATTTTATTAAAATAATCTTATAAATTTGACACAACCATCCTCTTTAAATACCTATAAATCATATTTTAACCACCTTTTATTTTAAAAATATATGTAGTGGTTTCAAGATTTAGAAGATAGTTACATGTATTTCTTAAATATTTCTAGTATTTCCACTTTGATTTCTTATACAAATATTCTTCTTTTGTTTTTATTTTTTCTTAGTAATTTTAATAAAAACAATCAAAAAAATTATTAGACATTAAAGTAGCTAAAGAGGAGTTTCTAAACTAGCTTATGCAATAGAAAGCTAAAAGCTATGAGTTTGTGAGTAATAATACAATTTTTTAGAGAATGAAAACTATCTATATTCTCAAAGCTTTAAAGCAAAAAGTAATCTTTTATGAGAATACACTCAAAAATACTCACATTGTTTTAAACAATAAAGGTAATGATAAAGATTAAATGAAACCAAAATAAAGTTTTTATCTAAACTTGCAAAGCAAAATGTTTAAGTTTAAGGCATGAAAAAAGATAAAATGCAACCAAAAAGTATCGTTTTATTTTTCATCTTACATAAGCACAAGAAACTTGTGCTTAGTTTTTATCTTGATCTACAAGTTTATTTGCTCCAATCCAAGGCATCATTGCCCTAAGTCTTGCACCTACATTTTCAATTTTATGATTTGCTAGATTTTTGCGTTCTGCATTCATTCTTGCATATCCAGCTTTACGCTCTAAAATAAAGTCTTTTGCAAAGCGTCCTTCTTGAATGTCTTTTAAAATTTCTTTCATTGCTTTTTTAGATTCTTCATTAATCACTCTAGGACCGCTTACCATATCGCCGTATTCTGCGGTATTTGAGATAGAATAACGCATATTTGCCAATCCTCCCTCATAGATTAAATCTACAATGAGTTTTAGCTCATGCAAGCACTCAAAATACGCCATTTCTTCAGGATAACCAGCTTCTACTAGCGTTTCAAATCCTGCTTTTACAAGACTGCTTACACCACCACAAAGCACAGCTTGTTCGCCAAAAAGATCGGTTTCTGTTTCATCTTTAAAAGTGGTTTCAATAATTCCACTTCTACCACCACCAATCGCACTTGCATAGCTTAGCGCAATAGCCTTTGCATCACCTCTGCTTGTATCTTGCTCTACTGCGATTAAATCAGGTATCCCGCCCCCACGCACAAACTCACTTCTTACAGTATGTCCTGGTGCTTTTGGTGCTACCATTATTACACCCACGCCTTTTGGTGCTTTAATCTGCCCAAAGTGGATATTAAATCCATGTCCAAATGCAATGATTTTATCCTCGCTTAAATGTGGTTTAATATCTCTTTCAAATACATCTGCTTGAAGCTCATCAGGGATTAAAATCATAATCACATCAGCAACCTTTGTAGCTTCACTCACTTCCAACACTTTAAAATTCTTAGCTTCAGCTTTTGCCCAGCTTCTACCACCTTTATATAATCCAATCACAACTTCCACTCCAGAATCTCTAAGATTCTCTGCATGTGCGTGTCCTTGACTTCCAAAGCCAATCACTGCTACTTTTTTCTTTTGGATTAATCCTAAATCACAATCTTTATCATAATACACTTGCAATGCCATATCTTGCCCTCTTTATTTAAAATTTAGCGTTTATTATAAGCCAACGAAGCTTAATTTTTATTGTTCTTTTACTTCCTTTTGTTCTATTGTATTTAAATATTCTTTAATATTCTCCACACTCTTTTTGCCAAAACCTCTAATAAATAGCAAATCCTCCACTCTTTTAATCTCTCTTTGTTCCCTATATTCCAAAATTGCGTCTGCTTTAACCTCACCTATTCCTTTAATGCCCATCAATTCTTCTTTTGTAGCTGTATTAAAATTAAAACCTGCAAATAAAAAACCGCTCATTAAAACCAATATTTTAATCCATTTTATATAAATCCTTAAATATGATTTATATAAATATAGCATAAAATTTTAGAGTTTTATTAGACAATACTGAAAATATTCTGTGAATTTTGGTAACTTTTATTAAAATTACAAAGCAGTATCTTTTATACCATACCAAATAGTTTGATTTCAAGCAACACTTAAGCTATTTGTTAAGCCTAAGCATTTAGTATCTCTCTCACTCCTTTAGAATTTGGAGCACTTAAAAATCCTTTAGCCTGCATTTGCTCTACAATATTTGCAGCTTTATTGTAGCCTATATTCAACCTTCTTTGAAGATAACTAATAGAAGTCTTACCCTCATTTAGCATAATGCGTTTAGCCTCCTCATAAAGTTCATCTACTTCTCCCTCATAACTAAGCCCCAAAGCTTCATCTTCACTTGGCATAAAGGTTTCATCATATTCTGGAGCTCTTTGAGATTTGATAAATTCCACAATCTCTTCAATCTCCTCTTCGCTACTCCATGGAGCATGCAAACGCACAATACCACCACCTGGAGGAGTAAAGAGCATATCCCCTCTTCCTAAAAGCGATTCCGCACCAAAAGTATCTAAAATTACTTTGGAATCTATTTTTTGTCCTACTTTATAGCTAATGCGTGATGGAAGATTTGCTTTAATAAGCCCTGTTACTACATCTACACTTGGGCGTTGGGTTGCTACAATTAAATGGATTCCACTTGCTCTTGCCATTTGTGCTAAACGAGAAATAGAAACTTCTGCTTCTTTTCCTCCTGTCATCATCAAATCTGCCAACTCATCAATAATAACTACAATATAAGGGAAAGGCTCAAATCCTTCATTTAGAGCCTTTTGATTATAACCTTCTATATTTTTAGTGCGCGCTTCGCTCATTAAGCTATAGCGACGCTCCATTTCTTTAACCGTGCTATCTAGTGCAATAATTGCTTTTTTGGCCTGTGTGATTACTGGCGTTAGAAGATGTGGAATATCATTATAAATACTAAATTCTAACATTTTAGGATCAATCATAATAAGTTTTAGCATATCTGGAGAGTTTTTATACAACAAAGAAAGTATCATAGCATTAATCCCAACACTCTTACCACTACCTGTAGTTCCTGCTATTAATAAATGTGGGAGCTTTTTAAGATCGGTTACAAAAGGATTACCTACAATATCTTTTCCTAATGCTAAAGTAAGAGGTGAAGCAGAATTTTTAAACAAATCATTTTCTAAAATTTCTCTTAAATAAATAGTTTCAATATGCTGGTTGGGTATCTCAATTCCAACTACATCTTTTCCTGGAACGGGTGCTTGGATACGGATAGTTTTCGCCCTTAGTGCCATCGCCAAATCATCTTGAAGCGTTAAGATTCTTGAAACCTTTACATTAGGGCTTGGACGGAATTCAAAAGTAGTAACAATAGGGCCTGAATAGGTGCGGACAATATCCCCTTCAATCTTAAACATTCTTAATTTACCCAAAAGATCATTGATTTTTCTATCAATCTCACTTTCATCAACTTCCGCTCTCTCTTCACTAGGAGTTTGTAAAAAGTCAAGAGGAGGCAGGATAAAATCTTTATTGTCTAATTCCACACTCTCATCGTTTAAAGTAAGTTCCTCCAAAAGTGCCTGATTTTCTTCTAGCATTTTTGGCTTTTCTACTCTAAATTCTTGCATAGGATTTTGTAGATTTTCTTGAGTGCTAGCATTTTGCACACTAAAATCTTGTTGCAAATTTGACTTTTGATTTTCTTTATAACCTTGAAAAACTTGTTTTTGTGCGGGCTGCTCTGTATTTAAACTACGGCTTTCTTGAGATTGTTTCTCTTGTGTTGGTTGCTCTTGTAAATAAGTAATTTCTTGAGATACCTCAAAAGTTTTCAATTCCTCTTTACCAAAGTTTTCTTGAGTATTTAAATCATTATTTGGTTGTTCTTTAATTTCTTCTTTTTTAGTTTCTTGTAAAGTATTAGATAGATTTGGAGTTTCTGGCATTACTAAAGGCATATTTGGCATAATTTCCTTAAGATTTTGCGTAGTTTCTTGGAAATTAGCATAGTTATAAAAAGGCATAGTATTTTGTTTAGGAGGTGTATAGCTAACCTCTATAAAAGTGCTTTCATCTTCTTCAAAGGTTTGTTCTCTTTCTTCTAAATCTTGTTGTGCTTTTAGTATTTGAGGTTTAATAGCTTCTTTGATTTGTGAGAGTTCGCTCTCTTGTGAGCGATAGTCTAAAGCTTTTTGAGCCTCTTGCAATTCCTCGCTTAATGCATTTTGGATATCTTTTAAATCATTATCGCTATTTTGAACCTCTATAAAAGTGCTTTCATCTTCTTCAAAGGTTTGTTCTCTTTCTTCTAAATCTTGTTGTGCTTTTAGTATTTGAGGTTTAATAGCTTCTTTGATTTGTGAGAGTTCGCTCTCTTGTGAGCGATAGTCTAAAGCTTTTTGAGCCTCTTGCAATTCCTCGCTTAATGCATTTTGGATATCTTTTAAATCATCTTCTAAAGCTTCTTGCGTCTCCACTTCTTGAATAGAAGCTTTTTGCAAATCCTCTTTTGGAGGTTTATCATAATAAAAAATAGTATTAGGAATTTCTTCTTGCTTATCATTCTCTTTGGCTTCTAATTCTAATGCACTAAAAGGCTTTGCCGCATAAAGATTTTTAGGGTAAGACTTGATAGGTTTAAATTCTTTTTTAGGTAAAATTTCTTCTTGTATTGCTACTTCTTCAAATTCATTTTTAACTATTTCTTCTTTTATGGGTTTTGGGACAATTCTTACTGGATCGCTTTCTTTTTCTTCTTTATGCAAAAGATTATCAATTTTTTGCAATTTTTCTAGCACTTGTTCAGGATTAATTTGAACAAAACCGTTTTGTAAATTTGGTTTTGCATCTCTTGCATGGACAATTTTAATCTCTATTTCTTCTTCTTTTTTTTCATCTTTTTCACTTAAGAAAGTTTCATAAGTTGGTAATTCAACCCCATGCCTCTCTTCATCAATACTAGGGTTAAAACCTTCTTTTAAAATATCTTGCTGTTGCTTGTTATTATCCTCTAAATTTTCTTCTTGTATTTCTTTAATTTCTTGCTTGCTAACATTACTTTCTTTGGGACTTTGTTCAATCAATTCTTCTAAAGTTAATGGGCGTGGCTCTTTAGAAATTTCTTCTTTACTAAGCGGTGTGAAGAAATCTTTTATTTTATTTAAAAAATCTTTATATTCAAAAGACTTATTAGCCTGCTTAGGCACAGATTGCACCGCTTGCTTTTGAGATTTAGAACCAAACATCTCTTTAAATTCTTTTTGCAAATCCCCTATAAAATGAACCAACAAATCTTTTACATTTTGCCCCACTAAAAGACTTACTCCAAATACCAAAAGACAAAGTGTAAGCAAAAAAACGCCTGCGGGTGTAATAATAGGAACTAAAATACTACTAAATGCTCTACTAAAAATCCCAGAATCTTTTATAAAAAGCCCTTGTAAAATCAAAAGAGAAAGACAAATAATTACAATACCTAAGAGTTTTTCAAAAAAGATTTGATTAATTTTGGGCTTAGGCAAACTTAAAGCATAAGCTAATGCAAATAACCACAAATATCCAAAATATCCAAAAAGTTTAAAATGCAAATCTCCATAGGCTTTTAGTGTCGCTCCTAAAATTCCAAAAGATCCAAAAATAGATAAAATTCCAGCAATTGCTAAAACAATAATACCAATATTCTTATAATTTAGTAATTCTTTATTTATTTTTTTAATGGTTAAATCCTAACATAATATATTTGGCGAGAGGGTGAGAGAATCGAACTCCCCAGCAGACAGACACCTGCCCACTCAAAATGGGTTTGAAGCCCACGATGCCCACCAGTGACATTTACCCTCCAAAATTTTGCAATTTTACTAAAAAATGCTTAAAATGGGAATTAAACAAATAAGAGTTTTCAAAATTATTCTATCCCACTTAAAATAGGAACAAAAGAGCAAGTTTCTATCTCATCTTGCAAGATTAAAACCCCATTTTTTTTAACAAAGCGTGTAATAATTTGACAACTTTCCTTTTTAATAGGAGCAATAATAATCCCCCCCTCATCAAGTTGTTTAATGATTTCTTGTGGTATTTGCCCAATGGAGGCTGAAAAAAGTATCCTATCATAAGGCGCATAGGCACTCCATCCTAAAGTTCCATCGTCCAATTTTGTATGGATATTGCTAAAACCACATTGCCTAAAACGCATTCTAGCTTCATTTAAGAGTCTTTCAATTCTTTCAACACTAAATACGCGACGCACCATTGTTGCAAGTATTGCAGCTTGATAGCCACTTCCACAACCAATCTCTAAGACACTATCCACGCCTTCTAAATTAAGGTATTGCGTCATCTTAGCCACAGTAAGAGGGGAGCTAATCCATTGATTTGCTCCCATAGGTAATGCATCAAGACTATAAGCATGAGGAATACATCCATTTGGCACAAAAAGCTCACGATTGACACTTAATAATGCGTTTTGGACTTTAGCCTCCAAAGGAAATTTAGAAGCAATTTCCCTTACCATATTTGCCGCTTTTAACCCTTGCATTTAAAGCCCTATATCTATAAATTTTCTAACTTTTGCAACATCTCCAAAATTTGCTCTAAAAGAAATTATTTCTTTATCATCATCCATATTTACATAACCAAAGGGCGTAATAATTGCACTTCCCTTTGCAATAGCATCATTAGCACCATCACTTGCAAGCACAAAACTTTGTGTGGTAATTGCTAGAGCTTTAGTTAGCGTTTGAAAATGATCTTTTCTCTCTTTTCCCCACTGTGCAGGAACAAAGAGCAAATCACACCCCTTCAATCTTTGCCATATTTCAATAAAACGAAGCTCAAAACAATTAATCGCTCCACATCTTAATCCATCAATACTAAAAGGAGAAATTTCGCTAAACTCCCCCGCTTCAAAATGTAAATGCTCATTCCCTAGAGGAAAAAGCTTATTTTTGCTTTGCTTATGGAGCAACTCTCCTTTATGAAAAACTTTAAGATTATTAAAATAGCTTCCTTTATATTTTTCTATCATTGTTAATACAATTGTCTTAGAACTTGAAAGGTGCAAGAGTGTTTCTGTGGCGACTTTAGCAAACTCACTTGCCTCCTCCATTCTTTGATAACAAAAATTTGTTAGACAAACTTCGGGTGCTAGAATAATAGAATCTTCTTCACAGTTTATAATAAGCTCTCTTAAATGGCTTAAGTTCTCCTCAAAATTTTGTTTAGTTTTAACTTGTAATGTGTAAAGTTGCTTAGAAATCATCAAAATTTATACTCCCTTTTGCATAATTTGTTACATTTCCTTCAAAGAAATTTGTCTTTTGATCATTAAAAGAACTAAAAGATTCCACCCATTTGATTGGATGAGTTGCATTATAAAGAATAGGCAACCCTACGCGTCTTAATCTGTCATCTGCTAAATAGCGGATATATTCTTGAATAATCTCTCCTGTTAATCCCAGAATCTGCCCTTGAGTAATGTATTCCCCCCATGCAGTTTCTACCCGCACTGCCTCCCTAAACATCTCTATAACCTCTTCTTCTAGAGCTTTTGTGAAAAGATGGGGCATTTCTTTTTTTAGAGAATTAATCATATTTTGAAAGAGTAATAAATGCGTAACCTCATCTCTTTGAATAAATCTAATCATCTGAGCTGAACCTAGCATTTTTCCACTCCTTGCAAGTGTATAAAAAAATGCAAAACCTGAATAAAAATAAATCCCCTCTAGTATCTGATTTGCAAACATAGCCTTTAGCAAAGCTTCTTCTGTTGGATTTTTAGCTAATTCTTCATACACATTTGCAATATAATCGTTTTTGCTTCTTAAATGCATATCTGTTCGCCACATTTCATAAATTTCATCGGTATTTGCTGAAATAGATTCTACCATTACTGCATAACTTTGCGAATGCAGTGCTTCTTCAAAGGCTTGACGCACTAAAATAAGATTAATCTCTGGGCTTGTAATATAAGGATTTACATTATCAATCAAATTATTAGTTTGCAACGAATCCATAAAAATAAGCTGTGCTAAGGCTCTATCATAACCTACTTTTTCCTCTGGAGTTAGCCCATCTGCATAGTCCCTTTTATCTTGAGTCATATTCACTTCTTCTGGAAACCATGAATTTGCTAACATTACTTTCCAAAGATTATAAGCCCATTGGTATTTTATTTTATTAAGCTCAAAAATACTTGTAGGATTCCCTCCAAATATTTTGCGTTCATTTACTCCTTCAGTGGAGTTTGGGTTATAAATCTTTTTTCTACCTATCATATTCATTCCTAACCTATATTGGCTAAAACTTTTACAAATTTTAGCTTTAAAAAATTGCGAGATTATAGCTTAAATTTTCTAAGCATAACATAAACATACATTAATATATATTTACACAAACTTTATATATACTATAGCTATTAAAAAGATAAAATTTTATTGCTAGTATAGCTATAATTTAAAGGTATCTTATGGAAGTTATCAAACTTAATATTAGTGGAATGCACTGCTCTGCTTGCTCTGCGACTATCACACATAGCTTAGAAAAAGTTCAAGGGGTAGGTGCGATTAAAATCAATTCTATTAGCGGTAGAGCAAAAATCTCCTATGATAGTGCAAAAATCACTCCCCAAAAAATTATGGAACTCATCACTTCTTATGGATTCCCTGCCTCTTTAGATAATGCAAAAGAGCTAGAAATCGCTTATATAGCAGGACTTAAAAAGCGTTTATTTGTAGCTTTGCCCTTATTTTTAATGATTTTTATTTTACATATGGGGGGCTTTCATGGCACATTTAGTAGTATCTTACAGCTTATCTTAGCAAGTATTGTGCAATTTTATTGTGCCTATCCTTTTTATGTGGGTGCTAAAAGCTTTTTTAAAACAAAAAGTGCAGATATGAATGTCCTAATTGCACTTGGCACAAGCGTAGCTTATTTATATTCTTTATACTTAATGTATCTAGGAGAAAATCATGGAGGATATTATTTTGAAGGATCAAGTGCTGTAATTTGCTTTGTGCTTTTAGGAGAGTTCTTAAAATCTCGTGCCAAAAAACAAGCTGGAGATGAACTAGAACTGCTTGCAAAAATCTTACCCCAAAAAGCACGCAAAATAGTAGATTCACAAACACAATGGTGTGAGATAAAAGATCTTAAAAAAGAAGATATATGTCTAGTTGCTAGTGGAGAGAAAATCCCCCTAGATGGTATTATTATAAAAGGGGAAGCTGAAGTTAGTAGCGCACATATTAATGGAGAAGAATTACCCAAAGTCTTAAAAGTAGGCGATGAAGTGATTGGTGGAAGTGTGCTTTTAAATGGGGAATTACATATTAAAGCCACTAAAGATTCTAGTGAATTTTTTATCTATGAAATGTTAGATCTCTTAGAGCTCTCCCAAACACAAAAACCACCCATTGGAGCCTTAGCAGATAAAATTGCTTCCATTTTTGTTCCGAGTGTAGTAGCTTTAAGTTTCCTTGCTGCAATTATTTGGCTACTTTTAGGTTATGAACTTTCTTTTGTGCTTAGTATAGTTGCTGCAATTTTAGTTGTATCTTGCCCTTGTGCCTTAGGACTTGCTGTGCCACTAGCTATTGTGTGTGCTTCTATGCGTGCTAAAAAAAGTGAGATTTTAATCAAAAATCCTGATGTGTATGAAAAAGCAAAAGAAATAAAATTTATCGCTCTAGATAAAACAGGCACTCTCACAAAAGGAGAAATTAGCATAAAAAATATAGAATTTTTTACACAAGATAAAGAAGCAATTTTACAAATAGCCAAAGCCATGCAAGAGCATAACCCCCACCCTATCGCCAAAGCCATTACCCACTATACACAAAACTTACAACCCCTTCTTTTAGAAGAAAAAGAATACCACATTGCTAAAGGTGTGTATGCCAAATACAAAAATAAAGAATATTTTTTTGGCGCATTAGAATGGATTGAAGAAATTTTAGGAGAAAGCCTAAATATCCCTAGAGAAAATCTTATCGCACTTAGTGATAACAATAAACTTTTAGCACTCTTTTATTTGCAAGATAGCATCAAAGAGGGTGCAAAAGAAATGATAGATTCTCTAAAATCTTTAGGTATTACTCCTGTGATCTTAAGCGGAGATAACACACAAAGCGTAGAAAAAATCGCCAAAACTTTAGGAATAGAAGAATTTTACGCACAAATTAATCCCACACAAAAAGCTGATAAAATCGCACTCCTTAATCAAAAAGGGAAAGTTTGCTTTGTAGGCGATGGAATTAATGATGCACTAGCACTTAAAGAAGCAAGTTTTGGTATTTCTTTTGTTAATGCCACCGAACTTGCAAAAGAAGTGGGCGATGTGCTTTTATTAAAAGATGATTTAAAAGGTATTGTAGAAGTTTTTAAACTTTCTTTTGCTACTTTAAAAAACATTAAACAAAATCTTTTCTTTGCCTATGTTTATAATCTAGTGCTTATTCCTATCTCTGCTGGAATTCTTTATCCTTTTTTAGGGATTATTTTACAACCAGCATTTGCAGGGGCTGCTATGGCTTTTAGCTCTGTTAGTGTGGTGCTAAATGCACTTAGAATCTCTAAAATAAATTTGGATAAATAGATGAAAAAAATAATTTTATTTTTAAGCTTTTTTTGCTTTCAAAGCTTATTTGCACTAGATTTTAAAATTTTAGAAGAAACCTATTATTTTCAAAACAATAAAATCTATGCAAGCGATATTTTTAAAGATGTGGAAAATGATTTTTTAATCTTAGAAATTCCAAAAAACTCCAATGGCTACCAAATCAAAAGCACACAGCTTATTGAAAAATTTGAACAAGAAGGAATGCATGTAGGTGCAAAAGGAGCATTAGTAACCTTTAAAAAAGCCATCAATGCCAATACAGAAGGGATAAAAAACCATATTATAGGGCTTTTTTTACAAGAATATGCTAAAAATGGAATTATTATCAATAATATCACAATTGAACAAATGACACCTATTGATTTTAATGAAGATGATATTAAAGAAATTGATTTTAATAAAAAACTTCTAAAACGCAAAGAAGGAAGCTTTGATGTGGTTGTCTTTAATGAAGGGAGAAATAGAAAAATTTTCTTCCGTTATAGTATAGATGCTACTTTAAATGCCCTAAAAACAAATACTCCTCTAAGTGGGGGCGAACCTCTTAATTACTCTAACACCAAAATAGAAAAAATCCCTTTTGATAAAATAGGGGTAGCCCTTATGGAGCAAAGCGATTTAGGAAAAGTAGCATTGCGTTCTTACACCCCTAGTGATACTTTGCTTACTAAAGATAGATTAATAGCCAAAAGAGTAGTCAAAAAAGGGGATAAAATTGTAATTAGCGTAAAAGAAAATGGGGTTCTTTTAGAATTTGTGCTAGAAGCACAAAAAAATGCTGCTATTGGAGATGTAATCAAGGCAAAGGCGTTGCAAGGCAAAAAAACTTATGAAGTAGAAATCATAGGAGAAGGGAGAGGCAAACTCTTATGAAGCGTTTGATTATTGGGATTAGTGGAGCAAGTGGAGCAAGTTTGGGTTGCAAGTTTATCCAAGCTTTACCAAAAGAGCTAGAAAAATATTGTGTGATTACAAAAGGTGCTAAAAAAGTTTTGCAAAATGAAGAAAAAGAAAGCTACCATTCCCTAAAAGAAATAGAAAATTTAGAAATTTTAGACGATGAAGATTTGAGTGCTTGTATTTCAAGTGGTTCTTTTGTGTGTGAGGCTATGGTGGTTATTCCATGTTCGCAAAACACTTTAGCTAAAATCTCTTGCGGGATTTGTGATAGCCTTCTAACGCGTAGTGCAAGTGTCATGCTAAAAGAGCAAAGAAAACTACTTCTAGCCGTGCGAGAAATGCCCCTAAGTGCAATTGTGCTAGAAAATATGCTAAAACTTGCACGCTTAAATGTTGTCATCGCTCCGCCTATTTTTGGCTATTATGCAGGTAAAAGCCTCCAAGAAATAGAAGAATTTCTCATCGGAAAATGGTGCGATTCTCTAAGCATTCCCTCCACTTATAAAAGATGGCAAAGCTAAAAAAGAGCAATGAGGGCTAAATATCTTGCTCCTTTTCCAAGTGCGATAAAAAAAACACATTTTTTCCAAGAATATTTAAAAATCCCTAGTCCTAATGCAAACACATCGCCTATTAAGGGCAAAAATGTTAAAAACGCACATAAAAAACCATATTTTTTAATAAAATTTTCTAATTTTTGAAGCTTAGCATAGGCTTTGGAATAATATTTATTAATTAAATATTCTTTTCCTAAAAAGCCCAAAAGATAGGTGCTAAGACTTCCAAGCGTGTTCCCCAAAGTCGCCACAATCCATACTTGCAAAGCTTCATAATCTAACTTTAAAGCCAAAACCACAAAAACTTCTGAACCCAGCGGATAAAGAGTGCTTGAAAGAAAGGAGATAAAAAATAATCCAACAAGCCCAAGATTGTCTAAAACTGCTTCCATATTCCTCTTACAAACGCACAGGGATATTTTTGCTATGCAAATATTCTTTTAGCTCTTTGATTTTAATTTCTTGAAAATGAAAAATAGAAGCTGCAAGTGCTGCATCTGCTCCCACCTTGAATGCCTCATAAATATGCTCCATACTCCCAGCCCCTCCACTTGCAATAAGAGGAATTTGCACTAAAGAAGAAATCTCTTTTAATTGCACTAAATCATACCCTGCCTTTGTCCCATCAGCGTCCATACTTGTAAGTAAAATCTCCCCTGCACCTCTATTTGCTGCTTCAATAACCCAAGTTTTCAAATCTATTTTTGTATTATTTCTCCCACCATGTGTATAAACCTCCCATTCATCTTCCCTACCCTCTTTTTTTCTTGCATCAATAGCTACTACAACACATTGAGAGCCAAAACGCTTTGCTGCTTCACTAATCAATGCAGGATTTTTAATTGCTGTAGAATTTAGGCTTATCTTATCACAACCCACATCTAAAAGTTTATAAATATCCTCTAAAGTGCTTATCCCTCCTCCCACACTCAAAGGAATAAAAACTTCTTGTGCCACCTTTTTTACTACTTCTAGCGTTGTTCCTCTCCCCTCATGTGTAGCAGTAATATCTAAAAACACAAGTTCATCAGCACCCTCATTATTATAACGCTTTGCAATCTCTACGGGATCTCCTGCATCTTGCAATCCTACAAAATTTACCCCCTTAACCACACGCCCGTTTTTAATATCCAAACATGGAATAATCCGTTTTGCTAGTTTTAAACTCATTTTGACTACTTTTATTAATTTTTACATTATACTAACAAAATCAAACTTACCACCTCCTAAGCTCCATTTTAAAAATTCCTTTTTTATTGCAATCACTAACCACAACAAAACCAAACTTCTTATGCAAATTCACCACTGCCTTATTTTCTTTAAACACTTCTAAAATCAATCTATCTTTATGCAAAACAAAAAATGTATAAAAAATAGAAATCTGCTCCAAAATCCTACCAATCCCAACAAATTCTAAAAACGGATTTGCATAAAATCCAAATTCCACACCCTCTTTTTTAATTTCAAAATTAATACTTCCTAAATTTACGCCCAAAAACTGGATTAAATAATACTTCTTAGCACTCTTTTTTAAAGATTGTAAAAATCTAAAATGCTCTTCTTGCGTGATTTCTTCTTGATTGTATAGGAATTTACGCACACTTTTTTCATTTCTCATTTGTAAAATTGTAAGAGCTTCATCACTTCTTATATCCAAATAATCAATGAGTGCTAATTCACCCCCCCCCCGCTAAAATCATAAATTTTTATAATAAATTTTCTACCATCTTTATAGAAAAATGCTGGAAATTCTTCATTACTTACTATTCTTAGGAGATTAAATTGTTCTTCAATACTCTTTTTTATATCTAACTCACTTGAATCTTTTGTGCGTTTTTGATAGAAACTCTCATCTCCAACTTGCTTTTTGGATTCTAATTTCGGATATTTTTTTAAAAAATCCAAGCACATTTTTTGACACATTTTAGCTTGAAGTTCTCTTAGCTCTTCATAGAGTTCATAACCGCTTAGCTGTAGCGTATCTTGCAAATAAATATCTCCACTATCCACACTAGAATCTGCTTCAAATAGGCTAAAGACAATCTCATTTTTACCTTCTAAAACCTGCCAAAACATCGGCGACCACCCCTTACCTTTTGGAAGGGGTGAGGCATGTATTACAAGATTATGCTTATTTTTATCCAAAAATTCTTTAGGAATAATAGAATGATAAGAGAGGATAAAAACTATCTCATAAGACTCCATAAGCTCTGTATGAGAAAAATACAAGGGACATTTAAGATTTCGTGCCAATTCTCTAGCATAGGGAATAAACCACTGATTTTTAGAAGTTAAAATGGCTACCTTCATGCAGCCACCCTAAATTCTAAGCCACTAACTAAAGATTGCCCCCCCCCCCGCAGATAGTAGAGTATTTTTCAAAACAAAGCTTGATAAAATACATATCTTCTCCTTTTATTTTGCCCTCTTTTTCTATAATAAAACCAAATTTACTATACAAATTCATAGCTTTTGTATTTTCACATTTCACATGTGCTTTTAGTTCTTTTATCTTTAAAATCCCAAAAGCATAATCTAATAAAGCCTCCATTAATATATTGCCTTGCCCTTTTAAATTAGGATTTTGATAGATACCAAACTCACAAGAATCCAAATTTATATCAACAAAATACACAACTCCAATTGCAACATCGCCACTATAAACCAAAAAATATTCTCTATCTTTGCTATTCTTTAGACTTTCTATAAAGTTATTATGAATCTCCCATGAAAAATTATTTGTCTTCATAAATCGTGATACTTTTGCATGATTTCTCCAAGCAAATACGATAGCTATCTCATCATAATTTAAATCCCTAAAACTCTTAAAGTTAATCACACATGACTTTATAGAACGAACCAGCATAAAAGATTCTACACTTTCTAGTCCTACTTGCATTCCGCGATGTTTTGCGTTTAATTCTATACCTTTTAGGCTTCTTGGGTGAGGATACTCGCACAATTCTGATTTATAAAGCCTCATGGCATTTATTTTTAATTCCAAAGTATTGCTAATATCAACAAATACATTGGGAGAAAAACTATTTGGATACTTCCACTCTGTTGATGAAAGCACCTCAAAACTATATATTTCTTTCACACATTCACCCAACATTGGTCTAGTAGCTGTTAGCACGGCTTGGAATGTAATTTTGTGATCAATATTTAAATCTGATTCATAATGCGTAAAAATAATATCTGGCTTTACTTTTTGCTTTATTTTTTCAATACTCTTTACAATATGAAGTAAAGGAACGCTATCAAAGGAGTTATCAGGAAATCTTTCCCTAAAGACTTCACTTATACCAATGCTTTTGTTTGCCTTATAAAACTCATCATCTAAAATCTCATACGATTCTTGCAAAATATCATTTCTATCAATTGCTCTACTGCTCTTGCCCTCTCCAAGCACCAAAGTATAAGCCTTGTTTCCTTCTTTTATCATTCTAGCGACCGTCCCAAAGCAACCTAGCACTTCATCATCAGGATGTGCTGCCACAATCAATATAGTTTTATTTTTCATAAATTTTAAATCTCCCAGATATTGTTTTTTTATTTTTCTTAGCATTAGAAAATTCTATTTTGAAGTTATCCAGCTCAATAAAAGCTCTCGGATAAGTAGGTGCATCAAGCATTCTAATAAAGTCATATATAGAATTTAGGTTTTTATTTGTTAGTGTGATAATATTACTCTCTTCTCTTTTTCGTCTTTTGAAGATCTCAATTTTTCCAACTTGACTTGTAGGAGTTGGATTATTTTTTACAATATATGAAATCATGTCAAAAAATATAATTTTAGAAGCTTTTTTATAAATTTTTTTAGCACTTCCTTTAGAAATATCCAAATCGCTTTTTAAATAAATATCACCACCATCTAAAACATCATTGACTTCTAATGCAGATATTTTTGTGTGTTTTATGCCTCTAGTTATTAGATTTTGCAATGGGCTACCACCTCTACCATAAGGCAAATCACTCATATGAAAAACAATACAAGAAAAGTTATTATAAATTTCAGGCTGTATCTTATAAGACCAATGAGGGAAGAAAATATATTTAGGATTTATTTTTTGTAAATTTTGTAGCGTTAAATTTTGCTGTTCTGTAATTAAGCATAAATTGTAATTTTTAAAAATATTTTGCAGTTTATAGAAGTTTTTTATATTCCATTTCTTTTGGGTTACAATCACTATAGCTTTCATCTATGCAACTCCCATAAAAGAAAGTGGAGCTAATAGGAAATTATCCCCCCCCCCCACTATAATACAATGTAGAATCTAGCTTGATAAATTTCATTTTTTGATTGTTTATGATTTTTTCTCCAACCTGTTTAAAACCAAACTTGTCATACAAATTCATAGCTTTTATGTTGTCGCATTTCACATGTGCTTTTAGTTCTTTTACCTTTAAAATCCCAAAAGCATAATCTAACAAAGCCTCCATTAATATATTGCCTTGCCCTTTTAAATTAGGATTTTGATAGATACCAAATTCACAAGAATCTCCAACTTTTATATTTATAAAATCTATCACACCTATTGGGATTTCGCCCTCATAAGCTAAAAAATATTCTTTATCTTTGGCACTTTTTAAGCTTTGCAAAAATTCTAAATGCTCTTTTGGGCTAATTGTAGCATTATTCATAAAACTAGCTACATTGGGGTGGTTACGCCAATTTAAAACCATAATCGCTTCTTCTTTACTAAGTTTTGTAAAGTTTTTTAATTCTATCATTGATAAAACTTAGTCAAAAAATCAGAAATCTTGCTAATCCCGCCACTTGCTACTAAGATTCCTATGATAATTAAAAGTCCTCCTGCAACCCATTCAATCCACTTAAAATAGGCTTTGATTTTGTTTAAAATGCTTAAACTAGAGCCAATAAGCAACGCACAAAGCAAAAATGGAATACTAAGCCCTAGAGTATAAAACACCATAAGCATAATCCCTCTCCCTGCTTCTAAACTCGCTAATGAAATAATTCCTGCCAAAATTGGCCCCACACAAGGAGTCCAGCCTAAAGAAAAGCTAATCCCCAATAAAAAAGGAGTGAAAAAATCTCTTAAAAAAGTAAAATTACTGCCTTTAATTGCAAAAGTTTTTTGATAATTTAAAAAAGGAATTTGGATAATTCCCATGGTATGAATCCCAAAAACAATCAGCACACCACCTGCAATATATGCCACATAAGGACTAAGCAAGATTCCACCATTTAAGATTCTAGCACTAATTGCACCCATAAGCACAAAAACTATCCCAAGCCCCAAAACAAAAAACACCGCACTTCTTAAAATGATTAATCTTGTAGCAAAATTAATCTTTACTTCGCCTTTTAATTCACTTAGAGAAATTTCAGAAATATAAGAGAGATAAGCAGGGACAAGTGGTAAAATACAAGGACTAATAAAGGTAAGAATCCCCGCTAGAAAACTTATTAAAAGCGGAGCTTTATCTAAAAAAACTAAAAGAGATTCTTCCATAAATCTACAACTTTTTGCCAAAAATCTACAACTATTTGCCAATCAAAGTTGGGAAGCCATAAAGAAATAGAAGGTATGTAAGTAATAAGTGCAAGTCCCACTAAAAGCACACATAGCCATGGGACAATAGAGAGCGTTACATCTTTTAGGCTAAGTCCTGTAAGAGAACTTGCCACAAAGAGATTAAGCCCAACAGGTGGCGTTAGCATACCAAGCTCCATATTCACAATCATAACAATACCAAAATGGATAGGATCTATCCCAAGCTCTAATGCAATGGGTAAAAGCAGTGGTGTCATAATCATAACAACAGAGCTAGGCTCCATAAATTGCCCCATCACAAACAAGACAACATTTACTAAAATCAAGAATACCCACCAACTCATATTCATACTTACCAAATATTCAGCAATCATATGTGGAATTCTCTCGCTTGTTAAAAAATGTGCAAATACAACTGCAAAACCAATGATAAAGAAAATCATTGCCGTAGTAATTGCAGCATCTAAAAAGACATGATAGAGATCTTTAATCTTTATATCTTTATAAACAAATACCGATATAATAAAAGCATACACTGCACTAATTCCAGCTGCCTCAGTAGCAGTAAAAATCCCTGCATAAATTCCACCAATTACTACAAACACGATTAAAAGTGCCCAAAACGCTGCTTTAAACTTGTGCCACCTTTCTTTAAGGCTTGCAGGTTTGCTAGATTTAAATCCTAGTCTTTTTGCTCCTATATAAGCATAAAGCATCATCATTCCGCCCACTAACAATCCTGGAATAACCCCTGCAATAAAGAGCTTTTCAATAGAAACCTCCGCAGTTACTCCATAAACAATCATAACAACAGAAGGGGGAATTAAGATTCCAAGACTTCCTGCAGAAGTAATTGCACCTACTGAATAACTATTAGGATAACCTGCTTGTTTTAATGCCACAAACATCACAGAACCAATCGCAACTACCGTAGCAGGAGAGCTACCACTGACAGCTGCAAAAATAATACAAGCTAAAATTGCACTCATAGGAAGCCCACCTGGCAAATGCCCTACAATGCTTTTAGCAAAATCTACAATTCTTTGGGCACTGCTTCCTTTACTCATTAAAGAACCTGCTAAGATAAACATCGGGATAGCCATTAATGCAGGTTTTAACCCATTTAACATAATTTCAGGCACACCAAAAATATCATAGGAGCTAAAAAACAACATCGTAGCAACCGCACTAACCCCTAAAGAAATAGCAACCGGCACTCCAAGCAACAACAAACCAAATAAAACAATCAACAAAAAGGCGACACTCATTTTTCCCTCACTACCTTAGTCTTTTATTACTGAATCGTGTATCATTTCATCTTCTGCGCTTTTAACTACCTTATCTGCAGGAAGCTTAGAAACTTCATAGATTTTTTCCAAAGATCGATAAGTAGCACCTAAAAACGCAATAGGCAAACAAAGTAAAAATACCCATAAAGGAACGCTGTGTAACGCCTCGCTCATATAGCCCATTTCATAATTTAAAAGACATACCTCTAAACTTGCATAAAACATAAAGCCCAAAAAGATAGAACTTAATAGATGGCTTCCAATCACACAAACCTTAGCAAGTTTGTGAGGGAATTTCTCAATTAGCATGGTTACTGCTATATGCACACCTTTTCTAAAACCATACGCTGCTCCAAAAAAAGCAGACCATAAAAAGCAATATCTAGCAACCTCTTCTGCCCATGTAAGAGAGCCAATTTCAGGATAAAATCCTGCAATATACCTAACCCCCACATTTAAAGCAGTAATTATAATACCTAAAGCCATACCAATTACAGCGACATTCTTATTCATTCCTGCAATAAGAATGTCTAAAACTTTAAAGAAATTCACCCTAACCTCACTCGCTTAAAATTTATTTTGTATTAATGGTTTTTTCAATCAATTCTTTGCTAACAATATCATAGAACTTAGGATAAATCGCAACCATCACTTCTTGCCAAGCTTTCTTTTGATCTTCTGTTAGCTCATAGATTTTTGTGCCTGTTTTATCATCTGTTTTTAGCTTGTCTAAAAGCATCGCTTCTTCTTTAGCACTTTCTTCACGCTCATAAGCAGTAGCTTCTTTCATC
Organism: Helicobacter valdiviensis; assembly: GCF_003245365.1. Lineage (GTDB taxonomy): Bacteria > Campylobacterota > Campylobacteria > Campylobacterales > Helicobacteraceae > Helicobacter_D > Helicobacter_D valdiviensis. Next base: position 27,970 of record NZ_NBIU01000003.1, on the reverse strand, counting down.
GCCGTTTTTACAACTTCTTGTAAATCTTGTGGCAAACCTTGCCAAAACTTATCACTAACAACTACTAAATATCCTAAATATCCATGATTTGACATAGTAATAGAACTTTGCACCTCATAGAATTTTGAATTATAAAGATTTGAAAGAGGATTTTCAGCTGCATCAACTACACCTGTTTGAAGTGCAGAATAAACCTCTCCAAATGGCAATACTTGTGGAATTGCTTTAATAGCTTTAGTTTGCTCTTCTAAAACTTTAGAGCTCATAATTCTCATTTTTTGCCCTTTTGCATCTTCTGGATTTACAATAGGCTTTTTATTAGTGCTAAATTGCTTAAATCCTGCATCCCAATAATCTAATGCAATAAATCCTTTTTGAGAAATCACATCTTTTAAGATTTGCCCTACTTCTCCATCCATTACTTTATGTAAATGTTCTGTATCTCTAAAGATAAAAGGAATATCCCACAAATTAAATTCCTTAGCAAAAGGTGTAAATTTAGAAAAACTAGGCGCTGCCATTTGCACATTGTTTCTCTTTAACTCTTGGAAAACCTTATCATCATCTACAAGCTGTGCTGATGGATAAACATGCACTTTAATTTTACCACCACTTAACTCTTCCACTCTCTTAGCAAAAAAGTCTGCTGCCTTACCTTTTGGAGTATTTGCACTCACAACATGAGCAAATTTAATCTCATAAGTCTTATTAGGATCTGCTTTAGCTCCTGCTGTATCACCTGCTTTCTCACTTCCACAACCTACTAATGCAAATGCTGCAAAGATGGAAGCTAACAATAACTTTTTCATTAGTCTCTCCTTAATAAAATAAACACTCTCTTGATTTTTAAGAGAAATCCTATTTTACAAATTTTTTCAAAAAGCGAAATTTAAAAAATCTTATCTAGGGAAAATAAATGCAAAAAAATAATGCAAAAAGCCTCCTAAAGATTACTTTTTGAAACTTTTTACATATTTAAATTTTACTTATAATTTGCAATAGCTTTATTTAAGATTTCTGTTGCACTCTCTAAACCTTTGTATTCTTTAACTTTAACCCATTTATTAGGCTCTAGCATTTTATAGGTTTCAAAGAAATTTTTGATTCTATCCAATGTGATTTTTGGTAAATCTTCCAAGCTTTTAATATTCTCATATCTTGGATCTATTTTAGAGATAGGCACAGCAATTAGCTTCTCATCCATTCCGCTTTCATCTTCCATAATTAAAACACCAATAAGTCTAGCTTTAATCACGCTCCCTGCTTGAAGAGGATATTCATTAATTACAAGCACATCAGCAGGATCACCATCATCACTTAAAGTATTAGGCACAAAGCCATAATTTGCAGGATAAAACATTGCACTATACATAACCCTATCCACAACAACTGCACCGCTCTCTTTATCAATCTCATATTTAATATTACTTCCATATGGGATTTCAATCACAACATTTAACTTATTTGGATTTTCTCCTACTTCAATTTTACTTAAATCCATTTTTTCTCCTTAAAATTAAATTTTACTTTTAATAAAGCTTTCCATTTCGCCTACTATCTCTTCAATAGTGCGTTCGCCATTAATTTTATGCAAAATTCCTTTTTTGTTATAAAAATCTTGTATCTCTTTTAAAGGTTCTAAAAATACATTCATTCTATTATTAAACACTTCTACATTATCATCAGCACCTCTAGCACGCCCAAGCACTCTATCACATGCCACTTCCTTGCTTACCTCAACTTCAATCACACAAGTAAGTTCAATATCCCTTTTATCTGCCAATATCTTATCAAGCTCCAACATTTGCTCTACGCTTCTTGGATAACCATCAATTAGCACCACATCTTTTGGAGCATTAGAAATTGCATCTACAATTGTCTTAACCACAATTTCTAAAGGCACTAAATTCCCCTTGCTTGTAAAGCTCTCAATTAGCTTTCCTTGCTCACTACCACTTGCAACTTCTGCTCTTAGAAGCTCTCCTGTGGAATAATGCACCATAGTTTCTGCATTATTTTTGCTGATAATCTCTGCATCTGTTGTCTTTCCGCTTCCTGGTGCTCCTATGACTAAAAATAATTTTTTCATTGTTTCTCCTTAAATTTACTTTTTTGTTTCTCTAACTCTAATATGCAATTCTCTTAATTGCTCCTCTCCTGCAGCACTCGGTGCAGAAGTTAGCGGACAAGTTGCTTTTTGTGTTTTTGGGAACGCAATTACATCTCTAATAGAATTTGCCTTTGTTAAAAGCATGATAATTCTATCTAATCCAAATGCAATCCCTCCATGAGGTGGTGCCCCAAACTGCAATGCTTCTAAGAGGAAGCTAAACTTATCTTCTGCTTCTTCTTTGCTAATCCCAAGAAGACTAAATACTTTACTTTGAATATCTTGCTTATGAATCCTAATACTTCCACCACCAATTTCAAATCCATTTAGCACAATATCATAAGCAACAGAATTAATCTCTTCAATATCCTCTGCGTCTATATTTTTTGGCATTGTAAAAGGATGATGCAGTGCAGAGATGCTTCCATCGTCATTTCTTTCAAACATAGGGAAATCCACAACCCATAAGAATTTATATATGCCATCATCAATCAATCCCATATCACTAGCTATCTTTTGGCGGAGTCTTCCCATATAATCCCATACTATCTTTTTAGCTCCTGCCCCAAAGAAGATAATATCACCAACACTTGCACCAACTCTCTCTATAAGCTTATTTAAGTTCTCTTCGCTTATAAATTTAACTAAAGGTCCTTTAGCACCCTCTTCTTTTAGCTGAATGTATGCAAGCCCTTTAGCACCAAACTTTCTTACAAACTCTTCTGCCTCTCCTAAAGTCTTTCTGCTAAAGAAGTTATCTCCACCTTTCACGCACAATGCTTTAAATCTATTTTTCTTAGAATCTTTTGCAATAGATGAAAAAATTTCATTAGAAGAATCCACAAACAAATCAGAAACTTCTACAAGTGGCAATTCATAGCGTAAATCAGGCTTATCGCTCCCATAGCTTTCCATAACCTCTTTATAAGTATAATGTGGGAATGGAGTATTAACCTCTATACCGCAAGCACCAAAGATAGACTTAATGACTTCTTCAGCCACCTCCATTACATCTTTTTGCTCTACAAAGCTCATTTCAATATCAATTTGAGTAAATTCTGGCTGTCTATCAAGCCTTAAATCTTCATCTCTAAAGCATTTTGCAATCTGGAAATATCTATCAAACCCACTCACCATTAAAAGCTGCTTGAAAAGTTGCGGACTTTGTGGAAGCGCATAAAATTCCCCATGATGCACCCTACTTGGCACTAGATAATCCCTAGCTCCTTCTGGAGTAGCTTTTGTTAAAATAGGAGTTTCTACCTCTAAAAATCTCAAATTGCTTAGGGTATTTCTTGTAGCTTGTGCTACTTTAGAGCGGGTAATAAAAATCTCTTGCAATCTTGGATTTCTTAAATCCAAATATCTATACTTTAGTCTTACATCTTCCCCTACGCTCTCATCTCCCACAGCAATAGGAGGTGTTAAACTTTTATTTTCTATGACTAATTCACTTACTAAAACTTCAATTTTTCCTGTTTTTAGCTTTGGATTTTCTAGCCCCTCGCCTCTTTTTCTCACTTTTCCTTTTGCGATTAGCACATACTCATCTCTAACCTCTGAAGCAACTTTATGGGAATCTTCAAAGTCTTTTGGATCAAATACAAGCTGGATTAATCCACTTCTATCACGCAAATCTATAAAGATAATTCCACCATGATCTCTATAAGTGTTACACCATCCACATAAGCTTACTTCTTGCCCGATATTTTGCTCATTAATCTCTGCACAATAATGGGTTCTCACGATACTTACTCCTAATTTTTTACAAAAAAATAATTTGTGATTGTAGCAAAAAATACTAGAATACAACTTTAATCCTAAGATTTATTAAGTGGAATAATATTTGCTTATCCAATTTCTAAAAATTGATTTTTTCAAGGATAATGCAATGAGAATAGGTTCAGGTTCAACTTACAATTCCATTCAATACCGCCAAAATAGGCTAGAACAACAATTAGACTTAGTAATGCAGCGTATGAGTGGTTTGCAAATCCAATATGGCTACCAAAATACGAGTATTTTTAATAAAACTCTTTCTTTGGACTATAATATCACTATGCTAAACCAAAGCAAAGAAATTGCAAACAACGCTTACACTTTCACAAAGCACACTGATACTGCATTGCAAGAACTTACAAAAACTATGGATAATTTTAAAAGCAAATTGGTTCAAGGTGCAAACGATATTCATAGTGAAACTTCAAGATTAGCAATCGCTAAAGACTTAAAAGCTATGAGAGATCACTTTTTATCCATTGCAAATACTTCTGTAGGTGGGGAATATCTTTTTGGTGGAACCGCCACAACAAACAAACCCTTTAATCCTGATGGTTCTTATAATGGAAACAATGGAACTTTAAATGCACTTTTAGGATCTAACAATTCACTTCCTTATAATATTAGCGGATATGAACTTTTCTTTGGAAGTGATAATGATACTAACCGCGTAATTTCAACCAATGTCCCTAAATTTAATCAAAGCAAGCTCCACCCAGAAATTATGAATCCAGATCATGAAACTGGACAAGGAGAAGAAGTTTATCTCACTGCAGAAGATACAATTCGTGATATGGTAGGCGATAATGATAGTGATCCTAACAACGATCCTAATGAAGTTTTTTATATTAGCGGTAGAAAAGCAGATGGCACACCTTTTAAAGCAAAGTTTGAAATGGGAACAGATTCTAAAGTGCAAGATTTGCTAGATAGAATTGGGCGTGAATTTGGAAATACAGAAACCATAAAAGTTGTAGATGTTACCCTCAATGAATGGGGAGAGATTGAAATTAAAGACTTAAGCGGGGGGAGATCCAATATTGAATTCCATATGGTTTCAAGCAACTACCAAGATCCAAACAATCCAGATGGTGTGGGAGTAGCCGATATGGATGAATTGATAAAAAGCGGAGCTAAAGTAAATACCTATGTGCAAAGCCCATTTTTAGGAAGTTTTGCAAGCGATAGCATTACTTCTGTAGAAGATTATAACGATCATAGAATCCACACAATCCCTACCACTTTTAGAACACACGATAACGAAATTGCAAAAACAAGCACTCTTTTAAGCGATATTTTCCCAGAAGGAGTTACAAGCCTTGTTTTAGGTGGTAATGCTGCAAATACTGCTCCAGACACTCCAGGAGGTGCAGTGGGTCCTACAACTTTTAATATTGGACCTAATACAACCGTGCAAGATTTAATGGATGAGATTAAAAATGTCTATGGGGATGTGGATGTAGAATTTAGCGATGGTAAAATCCAAGTAATTGATAAAAATGTTTCCAAAAAAAGTCCAGCTGATCAAGATGAGGCAAACTTACCTTTTACAGGCGAAAGTTCTCTTGTAATTAGTATCCAAGCACAAGATAATGCAGGAAATCCAGTAAATGGATTTAGAAATGATTATAGTGTAGAATATGATAGAGCAGCTTTTGAAAAAGATGGTTCTACATTAACTTCTAATGTTTCTCAAGTAATTCGCGGTAGCAACGAATATGCCACAAACTCCACAAAACTTTCTGAAGTGGCAGGTGGAAGCCTAGATGGACACACTTATAATTTTGAAGTAAAAGATGTAAATGGCGTCCCTATTAATGGTAGAATAGAATTTAGAGATAGTGGAAGTGTTCTTATTATCGATAGTCCTGCTACTATGAATGGCGTAAATATCGGTGGAGTTGAAATCCCCATCTTAAATCCTAATGGAAATCCACCACAAGTTGCAGGAGAGCCAACAAGAGCAGATGATGTAACCTACCAACAATTATTTGACACTCTAGGAATGGTTATGAATCTCTCTAATACAAACCCAGGAGATTTACAAGCTGTTACAAATAATGGTGCAGGCGGGGCAGATTTTGATAATCCTGCTGTTAAAGCTGCTTATGAAAATATGATTAGCCAATCTAAAAACAATGTATCTTTTTCTTTAAATATGGATGGACAAATGGAAATTAAAGACTTAAACCGCTCTCCTTCAAGAATGGAATTTACCCTTTATGATGATGAGAGTAGTAATTTTGCTCTGGATGCAAATGGTAGAGTAAATACCACAAACCACCCAGCACTTACATTCCAAGCCAATAATGCAGTGATTGCAGATGATCCGCATGTAAATTTCTTTAAACAAATTGATCAAATCATACAAGCCCTAGAAGATGGAACATATAGACCAGGGGGGAACAGTGAATATGATGATAGTATGAGAAATCCAGGAATCCAAAATGCACTTTTAATGTTTGATCATCTAGCCGATCATGTTAATAAGGTGCATACTAAAAATGGTTCTCAAGGAAACTCTTTTGAATATTCTATTGAACGCACTGAAATGCTGATTGTCCAAACTAAAACATTGCGTTCTGAAACTATTGATACAGATTTAGCAGAAAATTGGTTGCAATTTTCAACACTCACTATGAATTACCAATCTATGCTTTCAACTGTAGGCAAAATCTCTCAACTTTCACTTGTAAATTACCTATAATAAGGGATTTTCCTTTATTATAGAAATTGCTTTCAATTTTATTTTTTTATAAATTTATACCATATTCTCTTATTAAGACTTTATGATAAGTATATTTTAGATTGTTTGAAACCCAAAGCACTCAGCAAGGAAATTACTAAGATTATAAAACCTTTAAATCATTAAATTGTTTTTTAATGCTTACCATTACTAAAAATAGAGCAACAAAGCAATCTAAAAGCTACTTTCAAAAAATCCATAGTATCACACAAATATTTCACATTTATCCATAATACTAATTGTTTGCTATATTGATATTCTACTTTGAAATTTAGTTTCCCTTTACCATATTAAACGAAGCAAAATATCTCTCTTGATTCAAATTTGTCACTTGCAAGAATGTTAGCCCATAATAGCCTTAATGAGTTTGCTTGATTTTAATTATTTTTAGATTGCTTTAACATTAAGTAAAATTTCAAATAGCAAAGATAAAATCATAAACTTTTTATCCTTTTTGTTTCAATCATTAAAAATACCTAATGATAAAAACACAATATACAAACAACACACTTTACTTAACTGATGGCACATTTTAAATGCTCCACACAAAATTAAGCAAAATTAAATACTGCAATTTTAAAGCTAAGCCAAAAGAGAAGCAGTATAAATTACAGCACTTTCACTTCTTAAAATATTGCAATTTTTTGCACTAAAAGTTTGCCTTGTTTTTAAAATTTCTCTTTCTTTTTGGCTAAAGCCCCCCTCACTTCCGATAAGAATTGGCAATGAAATACCTTGCCTCAAAGCCTCTCCTCCAAAATCTAGCACCCCAAAATCTTGATATTTTTCACACATTTCTTGCAAATCTTTTAAAATTTCAATCTCAAGCTTTATAAATCGCCCACATTGCATACAAGAGCTTTCTAAGATTCTATAGATGCGTTCAAAATCTAGCTTAAAATTCTTTTGGGAATATTCTGCATAAAAAAAGCTAATCTTTTTAACATTTAATTCATTTAAAGTTGGCAATGCTTTTTCAATATTTTTAGGTTCAATCATAGCCCAAATCAAATGGGTTTTAGGAAGATTGCTTGGAGGAGTTAGGGTGGAGCTTACAAGGTTTAAAGTTGCATATTTTTTATGGATTTCTAAAATCTCATAAGTATAAAGATTAAAATCTTCTAAATTCCGCACCAAAAGCGTTGTGCTTTGTCTGGTGCGTCTTGATTTAAAAAGATGTGTATAAAGCTCTCCTTCAATATTTAAAGTAGAAACTCCTGCATTTTTATGGATAACAAACTGCATTTTAAAGAAATTTCCATAGAAGTAGCACTGCAAATGCACTAAAATCAAAAAGATATTTCGCTTTAGCAAAAAAGAAAAATCTTTCTCTCGTTTTTATATCTGCACCTTGTTTTACAATACGCTTTTGTTTAATATGCCGAAAAATCTCCAAAAAGAAAGAAATAAGCCAACATAAAAGCATCAAAAAAACATAAACACTAAAAACAAAGCCAAGCATTGCCCATACTACAAGCCCACTAAAGATACTCCCAGCAAGTAAAGAATAATAAGCAGGAGCTACAACTGCCAAAATATGGAGCTTCCTAGTATGAGAAGTATAAAAAAACAAAGCAAAAAGATTAATAAGAGGTGGCAAAACAAGAGGCAAACTAAGAAAAAAATGTGACTTTAACACCAAAAAGAATGGTTGCATTGGCTCCCTTTAGAATTTGCTAAAAGCCATAATTCTAGCAAAATTTTTCTTTATTGTCTAATATAGTATAATTTACTCTTTTAAGGAGAATAAAATGAAAAAATGGATTGTATTGCTTTTCTTTTGTGCAGGACTTTTTGCTAAAGATTTACAAATTTACATCGTGCATGGATATGGTAGCACTAGCGATTATGGATGGCTACCTAGCATAGCACAAGAACTTCAAGAAGACAAAAATTCTGTTTGGGTGCCAAATCTCCCAAAACCTTTTGAACCTAAACTTCAAGAGTGGCTTTTAAGTATGCAAGAAAATTTTACTAAGCTTGACAACAAGACTTACTTTATTACGCATTCTTTAGGAGGAGTGGCTTTACTAGATTTTTTAAGCACACAAGATGAAAACACAAGAATTGGGGGCGTGATTATGGTAAGCCCTTTTGATGAGCCCTTAAAAATCTTGCCAGTTTTAGATGATTTTGTAGAAGCAAAAAGAGATTATAAAAAGCTCCAAAAAATGATAAAGCATATCGTCATTATTAGTGCAAAAGATGATAGTGTAGTGCCAACTACTATGAGTGAGAGATTAGCCAAAAAGCTCAATGCAAAATTTATCCAAACTCAAAGTGGAGGACATTTTATGGAGAGTGAAGGTTTTAAGAAAATGCCTTTAGTTGTGCAAGAATTTAAAAAGATAGAAAATGATTAAAACAAGCCCTAAAAGACAAATCAATTTTTCTGCAAAATGTTATAATTATAAAATCTAAAACAAAGGAATCAAAATGACTATTGCTACCACCACAAATCTCCCTGAAGGCGTTAGCAAGAAAGAAGATGGGTATTACTTTGAAGGCAAAAAGCTAGAGCTTATGGATATTGTGCCTATGCAATGTCTTGCCCTAGCAAATAATGATTATGAAAGATATAATCTACTAGATGAAATTGAAGAAGTATGCTTCCCAAGACCAGAAGCAGAAACTTATGAAGATTTGATTGCCGCATTAGATAGATTTGAAGATACAAGAATTTGGCTTTTAAAAAAGGGTGAGAATGCAGTATATTTTGATAAAAATATTTCAACAGAGTATGGATTAGAATTATATCCTAATGGTAAATGCTATTTAATTAAATCAGACAATACGCTAAGAAAAAATATTGTTGTTAGAGAACTTACACAAGAAGAATATGCTAAGCTTGATATTCAAAAAGGCAGAGATTTTTAATGCCTAATTTTACTTTAGTTATTGGAACAAATGAGGTAGGTAAATCTACTTTTGGTGAAAAATTAACTTTACAAACAAAAGGAAAATTTATTGATGTAGATGCAATTTATAAGCTTAAATTTAAAGATAAAACTCAATTTAGCAAAGAAGAATTAATAGAAGCTTCTAAAGATATAGAAAAATATAGAAGAGGATTATTCTCTCTAAGAAAAAATGTCGTGCAAGAACTTATTGTTACCAAAAAATCTCAAGCAGAAAGGTTAATGGCTACTGCTAAAGAGCATGGCTATACTACAAACTTATATTATATTGGAATAGATAGCGATAATGCCTTGGAATATTCTCAAGATAGAATTAATAAAAGATTTGCTAAAGGACTACATTATGTAGAACCTGAAATCGTAAAATCTAACCTAGAAGCAGTCAATAAAAACTTTAAAGAAATTCTAGAGCTTTTTGATAATATTGTTATTTATGATAATACTATGAAGATGAGTTATCCTAGAAGAGTGCTAGATGTAAGAGAAGGGATAGTGCATCACAAAAGCGATGAAATGCCAAATTTTGTAAATAAACTTATAAAAGATACTTTTTTGGAAGATTTATTGCAACATTAAACAATTACATACAGGAGATAATTATGAATGATTTTAGATAGAATGAATAGAAACACTTAAATAAGGAATATAAAAACATATCAAAAACTTAAAGAAATAACCACAGAAATACTCCAATATAGCAAAACAATTCTAACAAAAACAAAATCAAAGATTTAAAAGATAACCTAAAAATATATTGGCTTCTACAATAGAAAATGAAATAGAACAAAGAAAACAATGAAGATTAAAAAGTATTATTATGATTGTCTAAGTTAGCCAAGTATAGTTCCAAAATATTGTTATTTTTGCGATAGACTAGCAATAAATCAGGCTTAATGTGGCATTCTCTAAAACCGATATTTTCCTTTTAAAGCGTGGTCTTTGATTTAGTTTCTAATGTTTCATCATTGGCAAGTTTATTAACTACATATCCAAAAATATCTTGCTCTTTTGTGCTTAATTTTTCAAGTCGTTTTTTAACACGATTTGCTAACTTAATTTGATACTTCTTTTTTAAATCTTTCATCATTTCTTCAACGCTATTATAGGTGTAATATTCGCCATTTTCATACTCTCTTAGGCTTCATCTAGTTCAGGTCTTCTGCGTTCTTCTTTTACTTTTTTGGTGCTAAAAGCATTTTTTAGTTTTTCATTGAAAAATTTAAAAAGTTCATTGTTTTCTTTTGTTTGTAATGCAAGTTTTTCTGCTCTTTTTTCCACTCAAGAAAGAGCATTAATTAATTGTTTTGTGTAGTATTTTCATATTTAGAAAAATCATATATATTAGCTCCTTTTGTTTTTCAAATGATAGCTAAAATTTGTTTTTATTTATATTCAAAATGCAATTCCTTTGTAGTTTCTTTTAGCTTACAAGAGGCATATTTTTGAATTTCTTTATTGATTTGTTGTTTAAGTTCAGAGTTTTCTTTTTGTAATTTAGTAATAATTTCTTTATTTTTAAAAACTTCATCTTTGAGCTTTACAACTTCTTCTATATTTTCTGCTTCTTTTAAAAATTTTTGTCTCTGCCTCTCTTTTGATAATAATGTGCAAAAACCATCAGATACCTGCATAAGCTCTTTAGAAGGATTATTATAGCCAATCCCTAAAACCTCCATATCTTCTTCTTGGACAATTTTGATTGTTTTTGTGAAATCTTTATCATTACTTGCAATAATAACAGAATGGAGTTCTTTAGGTTTTTCTCTAATAAATCCTAGCACTTGTTTATGCAAAAATTCATCGCAATTTTCATCCATAAGAATAAGAATAGCACCAAAGAGTTTGATTTTTTCCTTACTCCAAGAACTTGCTACATTTGCAAAAATGAAAGTTTGAAGAATTTCGCCCTTGGTTTTTGCAAGATTTAGTATATCTTCATACAAATTATAAGGAATATTCTGTCCATCAATAAAAAGAGCAACCATAGCAGGAAACATAAAGAAGCCTAAAAGCTTATAAACTTTTTTTAGCTTCTTCCATTCTTTCTTTTTCAGAAATATTTTGTGCTAGATTATCCCATCTTAGCTTAGCACCGCCAAGAATATGAAAGTGAATATAAGGTATTTCTTGCCCTCCATCAATTCCTACATTGCTAATAAGACGATAACCGCTTTTATCTAGCCCAACTTCTTTAGCAACTTGTTGGATAAAACTTGTAAAACCTACCATTTCATCAGGACTTAAAGTCTGGAAATCCTTATAAAATTTTTTAGGAATTACCAAGATATGAACGGGAGCTTTAGGGGCGATATCATGAAAAGCCAAATAATCATTGTTTTCCAAAACTTTATTGCAAGGAAGTTCCCCTTTTATAATTTTTTCAAATACAGTCATAAGTTTCCTTTTTGTTTATATGGATAAAAATGAATTTTATCCTTAGATTTTACAATTATATTATATAAATTAAGTTTAGTAAATCTTTTTCTTATTATAATCACAAAGTTACTTTACAAAAATTAGGACATTACCAGTGAAAGAAATATTTACAAAAATAGAGGAAGCCTCAAGCCTTGCAAAGTTAGAGGAAATTAGAATCTCCCTTTTGGGCAAAAAGGGAACTCTAACTGCAAGCTTTAGTGCTTTAAGAGATTTAGAAGAAGACCAAAGAAAACAAAAAGCAAAAGAGCTAAATCTACTCAAATTAGAAATAGAAAAAGCTCTAGCTACTAAAAAAGAGGCTTTAAGCTTTTTAGAGCTTCAAGCAAAATTAGAACAAGAAAAGATTGATGTTAGTCTTTTTACACCCTCTAGCTTAAGAGGCTCTATCCACCCAGTAATGCTTATGATGGATAGAATTGTAGAGTATTTTACCTCTATGAATTTTGCATTAGAGATGGGACCTTTAGTAGAAGATGATTTTCACAATTTTGAGGCATTAAATCTACCCAAATACCATCCTGCAAGAGATATGCAAGATACCTTCTATTTCAAAGATGGAAAACTTTTACGCACACATACTTCACCTGTGCAAATTAGAACAATGGAATCTCAAAAACCACCTATCCGTATGATTTGCCCTGGAAGCGTTTTTAGATGCGATTATGACTTAACACACACCCCAATGTTTCACCAAGTAGAAGGTTTGGTTGTAGAAGAAGGAAACGATAGTGTGAGTTTTGCAAACTTAAAATTTATCTTAGAAGATTTTCTAAAATATATTTTTGGAGAGGTTAAAGTGCGTTTCCGCTCTAGCTTCTTCCCTTTCACCGAACCAAGTGCTGAAGTAGATATGAGCTGTATTTTTTGCGGTGGTAGCGGATGTAGAGTATGTTCGCATACAGGTTGGCTAGAAGTTCTAGGTTGTGGCTGTGTGGATAACAATGTCTTTAAAGCAGTAGGTTATGAAAATGTAAGTGGATACGCCTTTGGTATGGGGGTAGAAAGATTTGCAATGTTAGCTTATAGCGTGCCAGATTTACGGGCATTTTTTGAAAGTGATTTAAGAATTTTGGAGCAATTTAAATGAAATTTACACGCAGTATTATAGAAGAAATCATTCCATTACATAATATTACATCACAAGAAATTTGTAGCATTCTAAATAAAATAGGGTTAGAAGTTGAGTCCTTTAATGCTCTTGTAGCCCCTAAAAAAGTGGTTGTTGGAAAAATTCTTGAATGCAAAAAACATCCCGATGCTACAAAACTCAATATTTGTCAAGTAGCTATTGGTGGCAAAGAGGGCGAATATGAAATACGACAAATTGTATGTGGGGCAAAAAATGCAAAAGAAGGCTTGTTTGTTGCAGTAGCATTAGAGGGGGCAGTATTACCACAAGTTACAATTAAAAAAGCTACCTTGCGTGGAGTTGAAAGCTGTGGAATGCTTTGCTCTTCTAGCGAGCTAGGCTTTCCTTCAATTAATGATGGCATTATAGAGCTTGATGAAAGCATAGGGGAACTAATCATAGGTAAAGAACTTAGTGAGTATGCTAGCTTTAATGATGAAGTTTATGAGATTTCTATAACTCCAAATCGCGGTGATTGTATGAGTGTTTATGGAATTGCTAGAGAGCTTAGCGTAGCTTTTGAACTAGAACTTAATAGACCAAAACCTAAAGAAAGTGAAAATACACCAGGCATTGGAAGAGTGCTACAAGTAATTGCTCAAGATAAAAAAGAAAGTTCTCTTGCATATCTTGCATTAGAAAATGCTTCTGCAAATTTACCCTTAAAATTCCTATTATTGCTTGGCTTTAATGAAGTGCTTAGCGAAGGATATTTAAGCAATCTTAGTGCTTTATGTATGCTTTATACAGGTGTAATTTTAAATGCTTATCCACAAAGTTTTTGCCAAATCCGCGATAAAGCCGAGCAAGAACGCGTTGTGCTAACCATTAAAAAAGATGAAAAAGGCTTTGAAAGCGTTTATAATGGCAATACAAAACTATCCACTATCGGACTAGAAAGCAACACACAAGAACTCAATGGAAGCTGTGGCAAAGATTTTATTATCTTAGAAGCTAGCTATATTCCTCCTCATATCCTCGCCCAAAGAGTTTTAGAAACAAAAGCCAAAACGAATCCTAAAATCTTCCAACGCACTTCTCGCGGAAGCAATCCAGATTTAAAACTAGGCTTTGACTTTCTAAGTGAAAAAGTAATAGACAATGCAAATTCTCTTGTTTATGCTGATTGGCATGACTTGATAGAATTACCGCAAACAAATCCTATCACTGTTGATATTCTAAAAGCTTCTAAAGTCATTGGATTAAAACTAGAACGCTCACAAGTTGCCACACTTTTAAAACGCTTAGAATTCAAAATAGAAATCCCAGCAGATGAAACGCTTCTTGTTGCAACGCCACCTTTTTTTAGACACGATATTACAAATTATCAAGATGTAATTGAAGAAATTATCCGCTTTATTGGTATTGATAATGTGCCTAATGCTCCACTTAGTTTTATACAGGGCAATAAACTCAATAAAGCACACAATCTATATTTCAAAAAAAGAGAATATGCCAAAAAAGCTATTGGTGCAGGATTTAACGAAGTTATTCATTTCATCTTTGGTAGCAAAGAAAAATTTCAAAAATATGGCTTTAGCACATTAAAAGAAGAATTAGAACTCTTAAATCCGATCACTAATGATTTAAATACCTTACGCCCTACAATGATTGTTGGACTTATGGAGGCAGCATTGCGTAACCACAATAATGGCTTTAATGCGGTTTCTTTAATGGAAATTGGCTCTGTATATGATGAAAATCGCAATGAAAGTGTAAAAATTGCATTTTTACAAAGTGGTTTCCTCAAAGAAGAAAGATATCCCAATGCAAAAGGAATTAAAGGAGAGTTTTACACTTTTGCCGATAGAGTTTCGCGCGTAATTGGAGATTTTAGGCTAGAAGAAAATACTTCTTGCAATAAAGATTTTTTCCACTTAGGACAATGTGCAAAAGTTCTAAGAGAAGATAAAGAGGTAGGTATTATTTCTAAACTTCACCCAAAAACATCACAAGAATTAGGGTTAGAAGATGTTTTTGTGTGTGAAATTACACTAGATAAATTAAGTTATAAAAATCTAGAAGTTAAAATGCACTCAAAATACCAAAAAACAATTAGAGATTTAAGTATCCTATTAGATAAAAATATCCCATATTATAAACTACAACAGGCTATTTTATCTCTTAAAATTGAAGAAATTGTAGGAAGCTATCCGCTTGATGTATATAAAGAAGAAAGTCTGGGCGATAAAATTAGTTTAACCATTCGTTTAGAGTTACAATCTAGCCACAAAACCCTGGAAGAAAAGGATATTGTAGAAATTACCAATAAAGTGCTAGAGTGCTTAAAACAAGACTTTAAAGCAGAGCTAAGATGACAATTACTATCCAACCTGCTACCCATTTTCGGTTAGATACAAATTCTATTGCGGCAGATAAATCCATTTCTCATAGATGTGCTATTTTTTCTTTGCTCTGCAAAGATTCTTCTTTCGTGGAAAATTATCTTTTAGGTGAAGATACACTAAATTCTTTAAAAATAGCCAAACAACTTGGACTTAGCATTAAAGAACACACAAAAGGCATAGAACTAATCCCGCCAAAAGACGGCATACAAGAGCCTAAAGGCATTTTAGAATGTGGCAATGCAGGAACAGCCATTAGGCTTTATATGGGACTTTTAAGCACACAAAAGGGACTTTTTGTATTGAGTGGAGATGAATATTTAAATGTGCGTCCTATGGGAAGAGTAGCTAAGCCATTAAGCAGTATAGGGGCACAAATTTATGGAAGAGATGAGGGAAAATATGCTCCCATTGTAATTGTAGGCAATCCTTATCTTGAAAATTTCACTTTCAAAAGCGAAATTCCAAGCGCACAAGTAAAATCTGCACTCATCCTAGCAGCTCTCTTTTCCAAAGGAGAATGCTATTATTATGAAAACGAACTTAGCCGTAACCATTCTGAAAAAATGCTTTGTGGTATGGGAGCAGACATTCAAAGCGACATTCAAAAAGAAGCAGTAAAAATCAAAATCACTCCTTTAAAAGAAAAATTAAAAGGCTTGGAAATCAAAATACCAAGCGATCCATCTAGTGCTTTTTTCTTTGCAGTTGCGATTGCTATTATGCCAAATTCTAGCGGGATATTGAGAAATGTTTTATTAAATCCTACAAGAATAGAAGCCTTTAAAATGCTAGAAAAAATGGGTGTGCAGATAGAATATAAAATCACACAAAGTGCTTATGAAGATATTGGCGATATTTATCTAAAAGCCCCTAACACACTCCAAAGTATAGAAGTGAGTGAAAGAATTTCATGGCTTATTGATGAGCTTCCAGCACTTGCTATTGCTATGGCTTGTGCTAAAGGAGAAAGCCTTGTTAAAAACGCAAAAGAACTAAGAGTAAAAGAATGTGATCGCATTTATGCAGTAGTAGAAAATCTAAAAGCTTGCGGGATTGAAGCAAAAGAGTTTGAAGATGGTTTTAGCATTGTAGGTGGAGAATTTAAAAAAGCAGAAATTTCAAGCTTTGGCGATCATAGAATTGCTATGAGCTTTGCTATTGCAGGGTTAAAAAGTGGAATTACCATAAAAGAGGCAGAATATATCAATATTTCATTTCCTAATTTTTTAAATATTTTAAAAGAAATTACCACACTAGAAGAGAAAAATTAAAAAATAATGAGGTAAATATGGAAGTAAAATTAGCAAAAAATTATGGTTTTTGTTTTGGTGTAAGACGCGCAATCAAACTTGCTGAAAGCAAACCAAATAGCATTACTTTAGGGCCACTTATCCACAATGCAAAAGAAATTGAACGCTTAAAAGAGAATTTTAATGTAGTGGTAAATGAAAATATTCAAGAAGTAAAACCTAACCAAGAAGTTATTATAAGAACACATGGGATTACCAAAAACGACTTAGAAGAGCTAAAGAAAAAAACAAACAATATCACAGATGCTACTTGCCCTTTTGTAACCAAACCTCAAGAAATTTGCGAAAGAATGAGTAAAGAGGGTTATCAAATCATCATCTTTGGAGATGTGAAACATCCTGAAGTTAAGGGGGTAATGAGCTATTGCCAAAATGAACCTGTAGTAATTGATAAATTAGAAGCCCTAAAAGACATAAAAATCTCTGATAAAGTTGCACTCATTTCGCAAACCACTAAAAATGTAGAAATATTTTTAAAAATTGCAGATTTTTTAATCCCACAATGCTCAGAATGTCGCGTTTTTAACACCATTTGTAATGCCACATTTGACAATCAAGATTCAGCTAGAAGCTTGGCTAAAGAAGTGGATGTAATGGTAATCGTGGGCGGAAAAAACTCTGCAAACACTAAACAACTTTATAATATCTCTAAAGAATTTTGTCAAGATTGCTATTTGATTGAAGAGGCACAAGAACTACAAGAAACTTGGTTTATAGGAAAACAAATTTGCGGTGTAAGTGCAGGTGCTTCTACTCCTAATTGGATTATTGATAAAGTTGTAGAACGCTTAAAAAGCTTTAAATAAATGGCACAAAAATTCCCATTATTCTTATAAAATAATTATTATTAGTTTATAAAATTTATTATTTTTTAGTAAAGTATGGTAGAATAAAATGTATTTTTAAACAAAGGAAAAAAGATGAACAAATTCTTAAAAATTTCAGCGATTGTTGCGATGCTTAGCCTACCAGCACTAGCCACTCCCTATGCACTAGACAATGCAAATTCAAAGGTAGATTTCAAAGTATCTCACTTAAAACTTACCAATGTAGATGGTAAATTTACTAAATTTAGTGCAGTGATTGATTATGATGAAAGTAAAAAGGTTTTAAATACATTTGAAGGCAATGTAGAAATTGCTTCTGTAGATACTGCAAGCACACAAAGAGATAACCACTTAAGAGCACCTGATATTTTTAATGCAGAGAAATATCCTGCGATGACTTTTAAAATGACAAAGATGGAAGCAGGAAAGATTTATGGAAATCTTACCATTAAAGACAAAACAAAAGAAGTAGTATTTAGTGGAACTCCAAAACTAGAGGGTAAGATTTTAAAAATCAATGCTACCACAAAAATCAAAAGATCTGATTTTGGTGTGGTTTGGGAATCTAGTCTAAAAGATAGCCTTGTAGGAGATGAAGTAGAAATTCTTCTCTCTCTTAGTGCAAACGCACAATAAAGCTCTTTTGGAGCTTTTATCCTTTTTCTTCCTTGAATACTAAAAATTTTATTTTGGTATCCATACAACTTTTCAAAAACCAATAAAACTTTAAAAAGTTTGCTATTCTATTAAAAAATTGATGATATTTTCAAACTTTATAATTTTAATATTTATCCCCCATAAAATCCGAATAAAAGTATTGTTATTTATTGCCCCATACTTTAAATCTCACTTGCATTCCACCCACCAAAAATTCCAAAGACAAAACAAAAACCTCTTAAAGTAAATTTTGTGCTTTATGCCATTTTAATTTTTATCAAGAAAATCAATCTTTTTTTACTAAGGCCTCACTAATCTTAGCAACTCTAGGGATTACAATATATGCCACCACAAAGGCAGCAACCCAAGCTTTTGGGAAGCTATGTATTAGCCATTGCGAGAAGAAATCACTACTAAATCCAAGATTTAAATAAGTGATAATCCCAGACATCATAAAGCTCATTGTTAAACTCATTAGTGTCGTAAAAATAAGACGATAAAACTTCTTAGGAAACATCAAAAAATCCTAAAATCTATAACCCACACCTGCTAAGCCAATATGGTATCGCTCATCAAAAAATCCAATATCATCGCCATAATTTCCATAAAGATAGCTTGCAAAAACATAAAAATTATTAAAACCAAAAATATCCTCTCTAGTGAGTGTAAAATCTAATTTCACAACATCGGTTTCTCTCTTTCTATCAAAGATAATATTTTTATCATCATAGTTTCTTTTGCCATATTCAAACCCTGCTTTAGCAAAAGTTTTTTCATCAAAGATTTTTGAACTAGCTTTTAGCTTGACACCATAGCTATCATAGCTTTCAGCACCACCTTTAGCATTTTTAAAATCATAAAATACCCCAATACTATATCCTTGATAACCATAGCCTATTTCAAATTCATGGATATAACCATCACGCTTCAAACTCTCCGCTAAATCTTCTTTATCATAATCATCTTTTGCAAAAGTATAATTTCCATAAATTTTATTATTCTCATCTAACTTAAAAGTATGTCCAATTCTCCCACCAATTTGATAACGATCTACAATCTCTCTATCCACATTAAGCTGGTAAGGATTTGCATAAGCTTCTTCTCCAAAAGCACTCACAAGTGCAATTTCACTAGTATGCGCTCCATAATTAAACGCATATCCTGCACTAAGTCCGCTAATATCGCGTCCATTATAGTTTTTCAAAAAAACTTTATCTTCCCCTCTAATTCCTTTATAATACAAATCAAGCCCAACAAGCAAAGCCCCATCATTGCTTGAATGCTTATCATTGTAGCTTCCTATTTTTCTTGCATCATTTGCTGGATTAATGTTGCTCTTTAAGCTTCTTATACCACCACCAAGGCTAATGCTACCACCAAATCCATCATGTTCAAACTCACTAGCATTGATGCTTACCAAAAAAGCACTTGCCACAAGGGAACCTATAATCATTTTATTCAACATAAAAACTCCTAAATTTAAATAGTAATTAAAAATTTTAAAAAGCGAATTGTAGTCTTGCAAGCTTTAAAAGAAATTAAACTTTATTTTTAACAATGTTTTTGGTAGAATACGCACAATACAACTAAGAATAAGGCTTACAAATAGCCTTAAAATAAGGTAAATTACTTATGGAAACTTCTATTTTATCTGATATTGAGTCTTTACCGCCCCTTCCAAGAGTTATCGCACAGCTTCAAGAACTCTGCTCTAGAAGCGATGCATCTTTAAAAGAAGTCGTAAAAGTTATAGAGCAAGATCCTTTTTTGGTAGCAAACATTATAAAAAGTGCTAATTCCCCATTATATGGGCATACCAAACAAATTAAAACATTAAGTTTTGCTGTAAGTTTATTTGGAATTAATTCCATTAAAGGCATTGCTATTGCAAGTGCAGTAAAATCAAGCTTTGTGCCAAACTTATCCCCTTATGGATTAGACACCCATCATTTTTACCACACAGCAGAAGCAAGAAGTGCTTTTTTATACCAATGGCTTTGCAACGACAAAAGATTAGAAATCTTAATCCCTTGTGCTCTTTTAATGCATATTGGCAGTGTAGTAATTGCTGATTATCTCATCAAAAACCACAAAGACAAAGAATTTTACAAAAAAATTTCCAAAACAGATTTCAAACAAAATCAAGCAATAGAAAAAGAAATGCTAGGCGTTGATTGTTTTATAGTCTGTGGGGAACTGCTTAAACAATGGAATTTTGAAGATAAAATGATTGAAATTATTAGTGCAATCAATGATAAAGATGTCCCAAAGGACTTAGAAGCCTTTGTCTATCCTTTGCGTGTAGTCAATGCTTTAATCACGCCTTATTATTTTTTTACTCAAGAACAAATAGATGAAGTTAGCAAAATTATTGTGGAGAAAAATTTAGACTTAGAAGCTTTTAAGAATGTTTTAGAACAAAGCAAAGAGCAACTAGAGCAACAAAAACCAAATACCAATGAATGAAATTATTAATCTTCTTTTAGAAGGAATCTCTAAAGATTACAAATTAGCTACCACCATGCAAGAGCAACTAGAACGGCTCTTAAAAGAAGGTATTGCTATTTTAGAAAATGGCTTTTATCATTTAGCACCAAGATTTGGAGTTGCTAAAATCTATCTTAGCAAAAAAGGACGCGGTATTGCAAAGTTCCAAATTCCTTTTGGCAAAAAAGAATTATATTTACCCGATAAGCTAAGTCTTAATCATGCCAAAAATGGTGATATAGCCTTAGTAAAGAGTTTTAGAAAATCTCCCAATATGGGAAGAGTGATCTATATCTTACAAAAAAATAAAAGAAGTGTGCTTTGTGTGCTAGAGCAATATGGACTTGAATTTTTAGGAATAGGCTTACAAAATGAAGTTGCTTACAAACTTAAAGCCTCTAGTAAATCTCTCCGCGCACTCCCTAAAGATGTCGTGCTAAAAATCAATCCTGATAATGGAGAGATTTTAGAAGTTTTAGGCAGATTGCAAGATCCAAATATTGATGAAACAATCTCTTTAGCTCTTTATGGAAAAAATGAAAAATTTTCTTTTAATGCAGAATTAGAAGCAAAAAAATTTGGCGATAAGCTAAGATTAAAAAACTATGAAGAGAGAGTAAATCTCTCTCATCTTCCCTTTTGTGTGATTGATCCAAAAGATGCTAAAGATCATGATGATGCTATCTTCTATGATACATTAAACTCCACACTTTATGTGGCAATAGCAGATGTTAGCCACTATGTTACTCCAAATTCCTATTTAGATCAAGAGGCACAAAAAAGAGGTTTTAGCATTTATTTTCCACACAAATCTATTCCCATGCTCCCAAGAAGCCTTAGTGAAAACCTCTGTTCTTTAAAAGAAAACCATCTCCGTCTTGCAATGGTTTGGAAAATCCGCCTCCATAGACGCACCAAAGCAGTTTTAGAAGCAGAAATATTTGAAGCAATTATTAAAGTAAAGCAGAAGCTTACTTATGATGAAGTGGATGAACTTTTTGAAAAAGGGATAAGCAAAATCATAAAACCTACCTCCCAAAAAATGCTTAAAGATCTAAAGGATGTAATCTTAAAACTAAGAGAAAAGCGTTTAAAAGTTGGATATGACTTTTTAAACCATGAATATAGACTTTTATTAAACACACATCAAAAAATCAGTGGCATTTTACAAGAAAAGCAAACCCTATCACATAATTTAATAGAAGAATGTATGCTTTTAGCAAATATCCAAAGTGCGCTCTTATTGTCTAAAAAAAATACAAAAAATGATAAAGATTTAAAACTTGGCATTTATAGAATTCACCCAAAACCACGCCTAGACAATATTAAAGAGTTATTTTATGAATTGCAACTTTTAGGCTTAGTCAAAAATCACAAAATCCCTAAAAACTTGGAAGAGTTCCACAAAAACATTCAAGAAGTGCAAAAAAAAGCAAAACGCTTAAAAATACAAGAACAAGTAGATAAACTTATTATAAAATCTATGAGTCAAGCTTCTTATGCTGCTCATAATGTAGGACATTTTGGTCTTGGTTTTACAGAATATAGCCACTTTACATCACCTATTCGCAGATATAGCGATTTAATATTACACAGACTAATCAAAGAAAAAATCAAAATTGTAGAAGATTATGGAAGCAAAGGAGCATTGTTGCTCTTATGTGAAAATCTTAACCATTTAGAACAAGAAGCAAGCAAGGTGGAGCTTGATTTTAAAGATAGAAAATTTGCACGCTATTTAAACGAACACATTGGCACAACCTATGAGGGAATTATTACAAATGAAAATACTCCACAGCTAATTACTCTCACAAACTATCCTGTTGTAGGTGCTAGAGTTACTTGTCTAAAAGGCGAAGGCGTCAAATACCAAAAGGCAAGAGTAGAGATTTTAGAAGTAAATATTGCCACAACTAGAGTTTATGGACGCATTGTAGAACTCTTCAATGAAGAAGCAATGGGACTTAAAAACAAACAATATGCTCAAAATTATTTCAAAGAAAAAAAAGAGCGTTTAGCAAAGAAAAAAGAGGCAAGAGCACAAAATGAAGCCAATAGAATAAAAAAATCCAAACAAAAAGCATTACAGGCACAAAAAGCCCCCAAAAGAAAAGCAAAAAGAAAGCGTCAAAAAGCAAACAAAAAAGCAATGGAAACCAAAAAGAGCTAGCACAAAAGGAAAAGGTTAATGTATAAAAAAGAACTAGATACAAAACTTAAAAACAATTCTTTAATAAGAGCCATTTTTCTTTATGGACAAGAAAGTTTTTTACCGGGATTTTATGGACAAAAAATCGCAAACACTCTCTTAGAAAAAGGGGTGCAAAAAAATATTTTTTATTTTGGGGAATATGATTATGAAAATGCACTCTCTTGTTTTACACAAGGCTCACTTTTTGGTGATGAAAATCTAGTATGGATAAAATGCGACAAAAAAATTCCCAAAAAACAGTTAGATAGCTTAATTGAAAGCATTTTAAAAGCACAAAGTGGATATTTGATTGTAGAGTTTTATCAAGCAGAAAATAAAACCCAAGCAGAATATGCACAAGATTGCAGAGCAATGGCAGGTAGCTTTAAAGGAAAAGATGTCTATGAAGCGCGTTTTTTCTTACCAAGCCCCTATGAAGCTTTGGAGATTTTAAGGGAATTTGCCCATAAATTTTCCATTCAAATTACTGATTTTTTATTACGAAAAATTTTAGAAGAACAAAACAACTCTTTAGCACTAACAATCGCAGAACTTCAAAAATACAGCATATTTGAAGGCGAAATAGATTCTAATTTAGTGCAAAATTTAGGCTATGGGCTAGGAAGCATAGATTATGAAGAAATTTTAGATGCTCTTGTTTTTAAAAAACCTTTTTTAAAAACTTTGAAAGGCTTTTTAGAACAAGGCTATGAAGAGATTTCACTACTCAATGATATGCAAAAATATTTTTTCACACATTTTTTATTTTTCTCACACATTAAGCTTTATGGCAATGCAACTTCAGAAGAAGTTCTAGGCTATAAACTTCCACCAGCACTTTTAGAAAAGCGTAAAAAAATAGCCATTATGATAAAACAAGATCAATATGAAAAAATTCTATATACACTAAATGCAAGGCGTGAAGAAGCTATTAAAGGTATCAATAAAGATAATGGGCTTTTAAATACTTTAATAAAATTAGAAGAAATTTTACGCTAAAATACTAGCTTACAATTATTTTGTAAAATTAATTCCTTGCTCTTTACTTAAATAGAAAGGGCAAAATTCCAAAAGGAGATTTTATGCGTTTTTATGAGACTATGTTTGTAATCAAACCTACTCTTACACAAGAAGAAATCGTGCAAAAAATTGATTTTTATAAAAGTGCGATTTTAAACAATGGCGGACAAATTAGTGCCACTTTAGATATGGGTATGAGAAATCTTGCTTATGAAATCAAAAAAAATAAGCGTGGGTATTATTTTGTAATCTATTTCAAAGCAGAACCTAAACTTGTTTTAGAGCTAGAGCGTTTGTATCGCATTAACGAAGATGTTTTACGCTTTATTGTAATCAAATACGACAGCAAAAAAGAGCAAAAAGCTTGGGAAGTTCTAGTAGATAGAGCAATCCACAACAAAAAAGGTGCTCCTTTAAAAGAAGTTGAAACTGAAAGCAAAAAAGAAGAAAAGGCTGAAGAAGCCCAATAATTTAAGGATTTTTAGATGTTTAATAAAGTCATTTTGGCAGGAAATCTAACAAGAGATGTAGAGTTGCGTTATCTTCCTAGTGGTTCTGCACTTGCTAAAATTGGTTTAGCAATCAATCGTCGCTATAAAAAGCAAGATGGCACACCCGCCGAAGAAGTGTGCTACATTGATGTAAATCTATTTGGTAGAACTGCTGAAGTGGCAAACCAATATCTAAAAAAAGGTTCGCAAGTTCTTATTGAGGGAAGATTGGTTTTAGAAAGTTGGGTGGATAACACAGGACAAAAAAGAAGTCGCCACAGCATTACAGCAGAAAGTATGCAAATGCTAGGCGGACGCCAAAGTCAAAGCCAAGAAAACTATGGAGGCACTTACAATGGCGGTGGTTATAACGAATATGAGCAAGAATATAGCACACCTTCTTATAACACACAAGTCCAAACAGCTCCAACAATGGCAAAAAAAGCACCGCCTAAAGAACCGGTGATTCCTGAAATTGATATTAATGATGATGAAATACCATTCTAAAAGGATAAACAATGGCAGAGAAAAAAAGATATTCAAAAAGATATTGCAGATACACAGAAGCAAAAATTGATTTTATTGATTATAAAGATGTAGATATGCTAAAGCATTCTTTATCAGAAAGATACAAGATTATGCCACGCCGCTTGACAGGAAATTCTAAAAAATGGCAAGAGCGTGTAGAAGTAGCGATTAAGCGTGCTAGACATATGGCACTTATTCCTTATATCGTGGATAGAAAAAAAGTGGTTGAAAACCCTTTTAAAATCTAATTTCTTCCCTCTTTATGAGGGAATTAACTTTTTAAAAAGGTTTTATTAGAATTAAATTTTTTTAATTTGTTAAGGAGTTTTATGCCTCGTTTGGTTGTATTATTTTCGGTTACTGTTTTTACAAGCCTTATTGTCGCTTCTAATTATTTGGTGCAATTTACAATTAATGATTTTTTAACTTATGGTGCATTAACCTACCCTTTTACCTTTTTATTAGCCGATATTTTAGCGGAGCGTTATAGCAAAAAAGAAGTTTTAAAAGTTGTCCGTTTAGGAATTTTATGTGCTTTTATCCCTTCTATGTTTTTAGCAGAATTCAGAGTGGCCCTTGCTAGTGTTATGGCTTTTTTTCTCTCACAACAAGTAGATGTCTATGCCTTTTATTATCTAAAGTCAAAATTCCCACGCTTATGGTGGCTAAGAAGTGCAGGAAGCACAGCTACTTCACAGCTTGTGGATACTTTAATCTTCTTCCATGTTGCATTTTTGTTTGTAATGCCATGGCAAAGTATTGTTATGATTATTTTAGGAGATTATTTAATCAAACTCATTTTAGCATTCTTAAATACTCCTTGGTTTTGGCTTTTTGCTATCAGACTTAGAGGGGCTTTTGGCTTCTTACGCTAAAAAGGTTATCCATGAAAAGAAAAGTTGTATTTTTTGATAGAGATGGGGTAGTGAATTTAGAAGATGCACCTTATGGCTTCAAAATAGAAACTTTCTTTTTTGCACCAGGTTTTATGGAGCTCTTTTTAGAGCTTAAAAAACAAGATGCTCTTTGCTTTTTGGTTACCAACCAATCAGGTATCCATAGAGGCTTATTCACCAAAGAAGATCTTTTGAAACTGCATAGTTTTTTACAAAATGCCATTAATTCTATGCTCACTATACCTCTTAGGGAAAGTGGTTTTATACCAAAAAATATAGGATTTGATGGTATTTATTATTGTCCGCACACCAAAGAAGAAAATTGTCTTTGTAGAAAACCACATAGTAAAATGCTAAAAGATGCTTGCCAAGATTTTAACTTAAATTTAAGCGATTATGAAAGCTATATCCTAGGAGATAAAGATACAGATATGCAAGCAGGGAAAGATATAGGCGTGCAAAATAGAATATATATAGGAGAGGGAGAAGCACCCAACTCTACACATAAAATCAAAACCATCCAAGAAGCTTTAAAAATCATTAATTAATCCACAAAATCAACTAGGAAGCTTTATTGGCCTCCTTTATCTATAAAAACATTTTTGCATTATTTTTGCTTACAAAATATTTATTTATTATTATATTTTATATTAATTATATGTAGATATTATTTATTTTTGTAAAGATAATACAAAATAATAAAAAATATTTTATTAAAATTTAAAAGAGTTATTTATAAAATCCCACACACAAAACAAAATAATTTATTTTATTTTTTTATATAATTAATATGTAAAATTAATTTATATCAAAAATAAATATTACATTCATAGTCTAGCTTATTTGTTTCAAAAGGGGTATTTATAAAGGCTTTTTCACATCTATTTAAAAAAATCAGCATTAGCAAAATCACAGCTTTATCACTCTCTAATCAAATGCTAATGGAAAACGCAATGAGACATCATAGAAGCCATTTACCCCCAAACTCCTCTAAAAATCTATCTAAAAAAGTAAATATTCTAAATAATGGGGGGGGGGGGCATTCTAGCTCTTTATTAACTCTTCTTTGTTACTTTAGATGCTTTAGAGAGTATTTTCTTGCCAATGCAAGACTCTTTATCATCACAAAACAATGTAATTATTGTAGCAATCTATTATCTTCTATTATTATTGTAAGAGTTCCTAGAACTCAAAATAATCTTAGATTTATCCTTAAAGGTATTTCTTGTTATTGTAAGTGTAAAGAAGCAATCTATAAAAGAACAACCAATAGCCTTAACTTAAATGATTTCTTTAAACTTTCACAACTTACTAATATAACTCTTATAATAACATTCTTGTATTTCTTTAAACTACCATACAATCTTTTAATATTTATCTCTTTAATAAAAACAAATAACTCTACTCTTAAATCTAAACCTTTTAATCAATCTAGTATTAGTATTCATTCTAAAACTCTCAATGATTTTATATCTTTCAATTATTTTAAATCTATCCCTATAACAATCTATAAACTAACAACTCTTAAATCTAAACTTTTTAATAAACTCTTTAACACATTAATCAATACTAAACATTCTCTTTCTTTTAAATTAAAAACTCTTTTATACATTCTATTTCTTATAAAAGACTCTATTAGAGGATTCTTTTCCCCATTTATGAATCCTCTACTAGATTCTTTTAATCTTTTAAAAAGAATCCAAACAAAAACATTAATGTTTTAAAACAAAAAGGAGAAAGAATAATGAAACAAGAACTTAAAAAGAAACTAGGAAGTATAAAGAGTAAAGAGATAATTTCTCATACTCATACTCTTATTCATTCTAAAAGAAATCATTCTTTTAGAAAAACTCTTAGTATTAGTATAGTTGCTTCTATACTTTTATCTAATCAATTAGTATTAGCTAAAGATATTACTTTACCAAGTGGTGGAAAGTTTACAAATGGAAGTAGTGGAAGTATTAGTAGTTGTGCTGGAAAAAGTAATTGTATGAACATTAGCGGTAATAATAAAAACAATGTAATTGCTTGGGGTGGAGGATTTAATATAGGTAAAGGCTATGAAGTTCATTTTGAAAAAGGAAAGAATGGAGG
>NZ_NBIU01000029.1 GCF_003245365.1 Helicobacter valdiviensis | reverse complement strand
GATAGAGTTTCTAAACTTCATAGAATTAAAAGTATCAGGATTTATTCCTAGCTCTTTTGCAACTTCTTTAGCACTTATATTTTTTATTCCCTCACTTGCTAAAATATCTTTTAACTTTTCTATAATTTCTTCCATACAAAAGGGAGTGTTTTTAAAAGACTTAGATTTGTTTGTTATTGCAGTTTTAAAATGAATAGTGTTTTGCATAGATATTCCTTTATACTTTTTAGTATTAAAGCATAAAATTTCAAATTGCAAGAAAAGCTTTTAAAGTGAAAGAAAAATAAAAGCAAAAGAAGAATATTTGTGTTAGAAATCAAAGTGGAGAAAGTGGCACTTTGACTTCTAAAAGATAAAAAACAAATCCTACTTATAAAAAATATTCAATGCTTTTAAATCTATTCCTTTTAAAATTCTATATATCACATTTAAATAACTATCGCTTTTTGCCCAATTTGATAATGTTTTTGCTGGGACTTTTGTTATTTTACTAATCTTGTAATCGCTTAAACCATTCTCGCTTTTTAAAAAATATTCTAGCTCTTGCTTTTTAAAGCTTCTTAAAAAATTATAAAGATTTTTTTTATAATCTTTGTCGTTATTTCCCCAATTATAAAGCGTTGGAGCTGGAGTTTTTAGAAAACTAGCAAACTCATTATGTGAAATTTTATATTGTTTTTTATTGTTTGCAATCATTTTTTTAAGTGTTATTTTCTTAAAATTATCCCCTTCTTTATAGAAAAAATTACTTTCATTCATAAATAGTTTTTCATAAACAGGATTCACTACAATTTCTCCATTTCTGTTTAAAACGCCATATTTTCCATTTTCGCTAAACAAGCAATAAGAATCTTTATCGCTAAAACTTTGTATCCATTCACAATCTTCTAAAAGAATATTAAACTTTTTATCCATTAAGCCATATTTTTCATTTTTTATAAAAATGTAGTTTTTAGCTTTAAGCTCTGTTGTGTAAATTTGGTCGTATTCTATTTTTACAATAACTTCCCCTTTTTTATTAATGTAACCGCATTTTTTATCTTTTCTTACAAATGCTAAACCATCATTATTAAATGAATGGATATAAGTATAAATTGGTTTTATAATCACATTACCTTTAAAATCAACAATTCCAAACTTACTATTTAGCCTAAAAAGCAATCCAAAGTTATAACTTTTGCCCTCATAATAAAGATTTTTTAAGTTTTTGTGCTTATTAACAAAAAGATGTTCTTGCTCATCGTTATTAAATTCAAAGTAGTTAATGCTAAAATCCTCGATTACATCAAAAACAGGTTTTAAAACAACTTTATTATCTTCTCTTAAAATTCCAAATTTTCCTTTATCCTCAAAAGTAAAATACTTTACTCCTGCTAAAATATCAGTAAAAATAAGTTCTTTTTTTGTATTTTTCATTCTATGCCTCCTTATTTTTCAAAACTTCCACAAATTTCTTCTAAACTATAAAGATTTTTTTTGTATAAAATATAAGCTCCATCACTTAAAACTTTATTTCCTGCAATTTCTGCATTATCTGTAATAAATAATTTTACTTCAAAGTCTAAATCTGCCTTTTGGTGGTGGGTTTCAAGCTCTTTAAAATCACTTATAGTAGCCTCTAAGCTCTCTAGCTTTTTAAACCATTCCTCTAGTAATCTTTTTTGTGCTGTTGTCATTTTAGAAGTGTAAATTTTATCTCCAAAACCTACACTTACTCTAGCACCTTGCTCGTTAATACTATTGATGTAAAACATAAGCTCGCCATTTTTCTTTTGATAAACTTTAGAAGAGAAGTTGTTTAGCATTTTTTTCCTTTTTTTATTTTATATGGCGTTATTGTAACATAAAATAATAAAATTATTCTTAAAATTATTCAATATGGCATTAATATTTCATAAAAAAAATTTTAGAAAATATTTAAGAATTACATGTAACTATCCTATAAAACTTAAAGACATAGATAGTTACATATATTTTTAGAATAAAAGGTGGTTAAAATACGATTTATAGGCATTTAAAGAAGATAGTTACATCAAAATATTTTATAAGATTATTTTAAGCAAAAATGTAACTATCTCTAAAGAGTTTTTATTATTTTGGGATAGGAAATATTAGGTTCTAATATCGCATTTAACCAAGCTTTACACAGCTTTTAAACACTTATTTGGGATAAAACGGACATTTTGGGATATTTGGGATTTTTTGCACTTGTTTGCAGAAATTTAAAATGGCACTTTTTATATGCGTTAATATCGCATTTATGGGATTTTCACTAAAAATATCTTGAGATAGTTACATCTACTTTTTAAAATACCCCTCACAGAATTCTAATATATGTTTTTTTAAATTTTAATTCATTATTTTTTATTTAGGAAAATTTTAGCTAAAGTCTTTAGAATAACAAGAAGAGATTAAACTTTTAATATTTGTTATTAGACTATTATTAGTCTAAAGATTTTTGCAATGATAATGAAATAAACTCTATTAGTTAGCAATAAAATAAAAGAGGTTATTTAGTGGTTTTGCTTTTAGGGGGATGAATAGGAAAACTTTTTGAAGTTTTTATGGATTGTTATAATAATTTTGTGATCTTGTAATCTATAAAAGAGAGCATTTATAGTGATAAAATCCAAGAAATTTTGTGCTAATTAGAGTTTTAAGAAAATAATAAAAAGAGTAAAATTTTAGAGGCTATTTTAAAAATCATAGAGTTTTTGAGGATTAAAGGCTTTTAACAAAAGCTTCTACTCCTTTTAGAGTTTGAAGAGAATGGTGGGCAATAATTAGCTTGTTTTTGGGGATTAAAGAGAGGAGATTTTTTTTTGTGTTGATATTTAAAATTTCTGCTTTTGCAAAAATTGCTTTAGTAATATCGCTAGAATTTTCTATGTGAAAAATACAATCTAGCCCTAATTTAAAAGCGTAATCGCTAAAATCTTTTAACTCTTTTTGAGAAAGAAGACTGGGGGATAGGCAAATGCAATCACAACCATATACAAGAGCTTCTAAAATCTGATAATCATCTATAATAGGAAAATCATAAATTAAAGGCAAAAAGGTGTAGCGACGCAAATATGCAAGATTTTCTAAATCTTGTAAATAAAAGCATAGGGCATTTTCTTCATTAGTTTTTGCAATTTCTAAAAAGTTTTGTGAAGCTAGATGAAAGATTGCTTTTCCATTTTTTTCTTTAAGTAAAGCTTGAATAGAGCGTGGTTGGTAGGGTGTGTAGGCTAGGCTTCTGCCAAGCCATTCTTGTGGATAAAGTTTCTTTTTTTCTTCTATTTTGGCTTTAATTTTGTTTATATTCATTAAAAACTAATTTCCTTAATGTCTGCAATTTCTAAAAATTCTTTATAGATTTTAGCAATTAAGTGCTTTCTGTTATTTTTAAAGATTTCATCGGGCGCATTTACTAGCACTTTATCAAAAAATCTATCCAAAATAGGAGCAAAACTCAATAAAAGTTCTAGTCTTTTTTGGTAGTCTTCTTTGGCAATTTCTTGCGTTTGGTAGTTTTTTAATGCGTTAAAAAGCTCTATTTCCTCACTTGCTGTTAGCTTTTCTTCTATGATTTCTAGTGAGCTTTCTAAATCCACATCTTTTGTGATGTTGCTTAAGCGTTTAAAGGTTTGTGTGAGTGCGTTTTTATCTTGGCTTTCTAATGCAGAATTTAAAGCATTAAGTTTTAAAAACACTAGCAATAAATCGTGCTCTTTTGAGCTTAATACTGCACGGATTAAAGAAGGATTGAAAGGGAGTGTGGATTCAAGGCGTTCTAAAATGAAATTTTCCAAAAGAGTAATATCAAATTCGCTATAAAGATGTTTTAGTTTTAAAAGAATTACTTTTAAATCAAAATTTAAATTAAAATGCAAGATGATTTTAATAATACCATTTGCAGCACGCCTTAATGCAAAAGGATCTTTAGAGCCTGTTGGGATTTTATGGATACTAAAAAGCCCTAAAAGATTATCTAGCTTATAAGAAAGAGCGATAAGGGCACTAATGAGATTGCTTGGCATTGCACTTTCTTCAGAGTTTGGTAGATATTGTTCTTTAATAGCTATAGCTACGCGTTCATCATAGCGTGCTGCTTTAGCATAGTAGTAGCCCATAATCCCTTGTAGTTCTGTAAATTCATACACCATTTCACTCATTAAATCTGCTTTGGAGAGTAGGGAGGCTTGATCTAATATCTCTTGGACTAGTCCAAAATCTTGATAAGTTTCTATTAATCTTGCTTTAAACGCTTCGCTTAAGATTTTTACAATCTCTCGCTCTTTTTGCGTTTTGTCCCACATAGAGCCAAGCCCCTCAATAAAAGTAACGCTTTTTAGGCTTTCAGGGTTTAAACCATTTTTTAAATCATTATGGTAGAAGAAGAGTGCATCTTCTAATCTTGCACGCAATACTTTTGCATTTCCTTGTATGATATTGCTAAAATCTTTGGCTAGAGAATTTGAAACTACAATAAAGCCATTGTATAAAGCTTCTTCTTTGTAGGTAGCAAAATAGCGTTGATTGACTTTCATAGAAGTGATAATGCAAGGAGTTGGGATTTCTAAAAATCTTTCTTCAAATTCTCCAAAAAGAGCTGTAGGATATTCGGTGATAGCGATGATTTCCTCTAAAAGTTCTTGATCTAGTTCTACTTTAATATTATTTTTTGCTTCAATATCTTTAATCTCTTTTAAGATTTTTTCTTCTCTCTCTTTTGGATTTAAAATGATGCAATTTTCTTGCAAGGTTTTTAGATAATCTTGTAAATTTTGCACCTCTTTTGGTTCATAGCTTATGGAGCGATGCACAAAGGTGTAAGTTTTAGATTGCACTCCATAGGCACAAATGGGAACTAATTTATCATCTAGTAAGGCTAAAATAGAGCGGATAGGGCGGATAAAGGCTTCTTTTTCTTCTCCCCAACGCATTGTTTTTCCAAACTCAAGAGATTTTAAAAATTCACAAACAATTTGTTCTAAAAGCTCAAAAGAAGAAAGTGATTTTGCTTCCTTTTTGCAATAAAGCACCTCTTTACCATCTTTTGTGGCAAGTGTTGCTTCTTCTTTGGAAATTCCACATTTTTGAAAAAAGCTTAAAGCTGCTTTTGTAGGGTTGCCTTCATTATCATAAGCAATTTTGCTAGGTGGACCAAAAAATTCTAAAATTTGTGCTTCTTGCTCTTTTTTAAAGTTTTGTGAAAGGATTACTAGGCGTCTAGGTGTGTAAAAAAAGTCAAATTCACAGTCTAGGCGGTATTGTTTTAAAAGAGCATGAAATTTTTTAGGAATATTTGGAAGCTCTTTTAAAAAGGGAACTGCTGGGATTTCTTCAATCCCAATTTCTAATAAAAGCGAAGTTGTCATTATAAAATACCTCTTTGTAAAATTTTAAAATTGTATCAAAAGTAATAAAATAAAAGCTTTAAAAAAAATTTTTTAGGATTTTTATCTATTTGATAAGTTATAATTTCAAAATATTAATGGGAGGGTTTATAAAAAGTTATGATTTTTAGAGAGCATTTTATAGAGTGGTTAATTGTTTTAACTTTGTTAGCATTTGTAATGTATCTATTGCTAGGCCATAGAAAACTGTTAAAACAAATTAGTAGTGAGCAAAAAAGTTATGCAGGTATTTTGGATAAGCAAGAAGAAATGCAAAAACTTAGCCAAGAATTAGCAGTGCAGTTAGAGCAGGAAATTGCACAAAGAATTCAAAGCGATTATACTAAAGAATATTTGTTTGAAAATAGTGTTAATGCAGCCCTAATCGTGCAGGCACAAGATTTAAAGGTTATTAAAAATAATAGTGCTTCTAAAGAAATTTTTCATAAGGATATGTTAAATTGCAATATTTTAGAGTTGTTTGCTGATAAAGAGTTAAAAAATTATGTTTTTGAACAAATTAACCTTTTAAAAGAGAATAAAATCCGCAGAAGTTTTAGGGCAAATCTTACTTTGTCAGATAAGGTGAATGTGCCCTTGCTCTTTACATTACATCTTTTTAGTTTTGCTGAAGTAACAATGATTTATTTTATGGTGGTTGATTTAAGTTATGTGGTGTGTTTAGAAGAGAGACTAGAATATAAAAGAGCTATGCTTATGCAAAAGGGTAAAACTGAAGAGCTTGGTAAAATGATAGGAAATATAGCACACCAATGGAAACAGCCCCTAAACTCTATTAGCTTAATTGCACAAAACCTTAAAAGCTATTCTTTAAAAAATGAAGAAGAACAAGAAAATTATGAAAGATATTTAGGGATGTTAAATACTCAAGTGCAATTTATGGCAAAAACTATTGATGAATTTAGAGAGTTTTTTAAGCCTAATAAAGAAAAAACTTGCTTTAAGGTTTATGAGGTATTAGAAGAAACATTAAAGCTTTTTTATTCCAAAGTGGATAGAGAAATGAATGTTAAATTACGCAAAAGCAAAGGTTTTGAAAAAGTGCAAATTTGTGCTAGTAAAAATGAGTTCCAGCAAATTATTATTGTTCTAATAGAAAATGCTATGGACGCAATTAGAGTAAGGCTTTCTAGAGAAGAAATAAAAAAAGGAAAGATAGAAATTGTATGTGAAAAAGAAGAGGAATTACCATTTTGTAACATTAAAGTAAGAGATAATGGTGGGGGAGTAAATAAGGAGTTACATGATAAAGTTTTTGAAGCCTATTTTACGACTAAGGAGCATGGAAGCGGAATTGGATTGCCTATGGTGAATATGATTTTAGAACAAATGGCGGGGAAAGTTTTTTTTGTGGATAATAAAAATGGTGCAGAATTCCGCATACAAAATCCTTGTATAAGTGAAACAAAAACTTAAAATCACTATAATCATAATTAAGTATTGAAAAAATTAAGGAGTTAGATGTTTAAAACGATTAGATCAAAAATTATTGTTATGATAGTTGTATTTTTAAGTATTCTTTTTAGTATGGTTTTTTTAAATCTGCAAAATGGCTTTAATAATATTGCAAAAAATAATTCTTCTAGCGAGTTAAATAAGCTAAATGCTTTGTTATATGAGGGTTTAAAGCTTGCTATGAATACAGGAGATCCTTTAGTAATTAATGGTTTTATTAGTGCTTCTAAGAAGATTGAAGGTGTGGCGGGATTAGAAATTTATCCCTCACAAAAAGTAATTGAAATGATGGCAGATCCTGTAGAATTTACACAAGATAAAGAGATTTTAGATATTTTTGCAAATAAAAAAGAAAAAATAGTGCCTTTTGCAAGTGAGAAAGATAGTGGATTTTTAATGCTAAAGCCAATAGTGGCCGAAGAAGCTTGTGTGATGTGTCATGTTAGCACGCAAGTAGGAGAGCCACTAGGCGTTGTTAAAATGCAAATTTCCAATAAAGAGCTTGTTGAAAATTCTAATGAGATTAAAAAAGAAGTGTTTTTATGGATGTTTGGGCTTAGCTTTATAGCGTTGATGTTTTTGCTATTTGTGTTTAATCATCTTGTTTTTAATCCTATTAAAAATCTTGCAGGTGTGGCTTATGATATTTCTCAAGGCGAGGGGGATTTAACAAGAAGATTGCCGGTAAAAAATCAAGATGAAATTGCAAAAGCAAGTTCTTATATTAATGATTTCATACAAAAAATCCGCAATACTATTGAAAGTGCCAAAGACTCAGCACATCAGAGTAAGCAGCAGGCAAATAGTCTTTTTGAAGCCTCTAATCAGATTAATGAGAGAATTCATACAAGTGTAGAGGTTACAAAAGAGAGTGCAAAACTTGGAAAAGAAATAGGAGAAATGTTAGAGGTATCCTCAAAACTTGTAGAAACAAGTGCACAAGATATTAAAAAATCTTCTAAAGAGCTTTTAGATACTAAAGAACTTTTGCTTAAAATGGCAGATGAAATGCAAAATAATATGGCAGCCGAACATGCAATATCGGATCGTTTGGAGCAAAATGCACAAGATACCAATAGAATTAAAGATGTTTTGACAATTATTGCAGAAATAGCAGATCAAACAAGTCTTTTGGCTCTTAATGCTAGCATTGAAGCAGCAAGGGCTGGAGAGTCTGGGCGTGGCTTTGCTGTGGTTGCTGATGAAGTAAGAAAACTTGCTGAACGCACACATAAGAGTTTGGGTGAGATTAATGCGGTAGTCAATTTGATTATTCAAGCAAGCAATGATGCTAATGAAGTAATGCGTCAAAATGTAGAAAATACTTCTAAGATTACGCAAATGTCTATACAAAGTGGAGAGATAGTAGAAGCAAGTGTAAAGTCGCTTGAAGAAGCAGTAAGAGAATCTAGTATGTCTTTGCAAAAAACAAATGAACTTGTAAAGGCAGTGCATAATGTGCTAGAACAGGTGGAAAAAATAGAAGATTTAACTTATAAAAACAATGAAAGTGTGGAGCTTATTGATAAAGTTACTAAAGAGCTTGCAAATAATGCAAACTTATTAGATAAGCAACTAGATTCTTTTAAATGTTAGCTTTCAAAATCAGTAGTATTGAAGAAATCTTCAATAACTTTTCTGGTTTCTTTGGGGTCGCTTAGGGTGTTAGCAAGGTTTCTAAAATCGCTTGCACCCCTTAATCCTTTAGAATAGGCATGGAGATTTTTTCTAAACATAATCACTCCATAATCTCCTCTAAATTCTATGCTTCTATCAAAATGCTCCAAAATAACTTTTTTACGCAAACTTACAGATTCTTCTAAACCTTCTTTAATCTGTGTAAAAATCCAAGGTTTTTCAATGGCGGCTCTTCCTATCATTAAGCCATCAGCACCGGTTTGTTCTTTTACTTGTTTTGCAACTTCTTTGGAGGTGATTTCACCATTTGCAATGAGGGGACATTTTAAAGTTTGCTTCATTAGGGCAATGGAGTTGTAATCAATTTTGTCTTTTTTGTATCCATCGCTTTTGGTTCTTCCATGCACTACTACATAATCAATAGGTGCATCATTGAGTGCATTTGCAATTTCTAGTGGAATTTTTTTGTCAAATCCTAAACGCACCTTTACACTTAGAAATGGAAGAAGGCTAACCTCTCTTAAAAGCCTTAAAATACTGACTAATTTGTCTAGGTCTTTTAGAAGAGAACTGCCACTGCCATGGTGGGAAACTTTTGGAGCAGGGCAGCCACAGTTTAAATCTAAAATTTGAATAGTATCTTTAAAAGTGTTAATAAGCTCCACAGCCTTTTTGATAATTTCTAAATCATTGCCAGCAATTTGTAGGGCAAATGGGTTCTCTAGGGGGGATTTTTCTACCATTTTGAGTGTTTTTTTGTTTTGGTAGGCTAGGGCATGCACGCTAATCATCTCGCTAACTGTAATGTCTGCACCAAATTTTTTTACCACCTCTCTAAAAGGAAGATCGCTATAGCCTGCTAGAGGAGCCATCATAAGAGTGTTGTCTTTTATAATATTCAAAATCATCCTTAAATGTAAAATAAATTTGCAATCTTAACAAAAAACACACAAAGTTTTATTAAAATACGAATATATTTATAGTTTAAAGGAGAAAATATGAAAAAGTTTTTCTGTAGAGTTTGTTTATTAGGTTTATGTATGGTTCCAGTATTTGCAAATGGTGATGTAGATATTAATGGACAAATTACAAGCGTCAATGATGCAAAGAAAACTATTACTCTTATGGGTGCAAATGGAAATATTGAAATTAAAGTTTTTCCTTATACAAAGTTAAAGGGTGATGATTGTGGTGTTTTTGGCAATGATACACATGAGAAATTTAACGCATTAAAAGAGGGAATGTTTGTAGAAGTAGAAGCAATCCCACAAGTAGATGGAACTCTTGGTGCAAAAGAAATTGAATGGAAATGCGGAAATAGAGCCTATTAAGATTAATGAGTATTTTTATGAAAACATTTATTTTTGTGCTAACTTTCTTGGTTTTAAGTAATTTGGCAATAGCTAAGCATTTTAAATTAGAAGGCGTTATTGTGGGTTCTAATAATGAAGAAAAAACTATTGAAGTAGATTCACTTTATGGGGAGCGTCTTAGTATTAAAATTTTACCCAATACAGAAATTGATATGGATAATTGCGGTCCTTTTGGTAGTGATAAATATGGAACTTTTAAGGATTTAAAAAAAGATACTTATGTAGAAATTAAAGTATATTATCCGCAAGGAATGCAGGGTGATGTCCTGCCTGTAGCTAAAGAGATTGAAATAGAGTGTCATAAGCCAAAGGCGTATTAGTTAAAAATACAATCCCATAAGGAGCGTATTTTTCTCTTGCTTCTTTAAAGTTTTGTTCCTTTAAAAAAAAGTAGATTTTGCATTTGCTTTTTTCAATTTCTTTTAAAAAAGGTAACTCTTCTTTTGGGTTTATGAGTGTTAGGGTTTGGATTCTTTTGGGTTGCATTAAGCTTTGAAAGGTAAAAACGCAAGCCTCTTTAGAGTTTTCTTCCACGCCTATAATGCTAAAATCACTCATAAGTTGCTTTGGGAGGGTTAAAGAAAGTTTGCCAAAGATTTTCAAATAAACTGCCTACTTGCAATATTTTCAATTTCTTTGTAGTCTATTTTTTCTTCTTCTAATAATTTTAATGCAATGGCTTTTAATTGTTTTTGGTAATTTTTAAAAAAATCAAACATTTGTTTTTTGCACTCCTCTAACAACAAAACACAATCTTCTTGCTTGCCTATTAAAAATTCACCCATACCATAATTCTCTATCATTTTTTGGGCTAGATTTTTTGCTTCTTTTAAATCTTCTTTAGAATAAGTATATTTTTCATTATAAAGAAGTTCTAATGCTGCAATCCCAGAGAGCAGAACTTTAAGTTGATTGGTAAGCTCATTTTTACTAGCAAGTTCTTTTGTGTTTTGCTTGTTATCTTCATTGCTTAGTGAAACTTTATCAAAAGAAAAACCAAAATAATAATTTGCAAAAGCCTTGGCAGCTTTATAATAGGCTAGTATCTCTTTTTCTTTATCTTCTAAATTTAATTTCTTTTTGGTTCCTAGAACAATTTTATTTTTAACATTTAACACATCTTCTTTTGTGATAATTTTAGAATGTCTTTTTAGAGCAAGTAATCCTGCTTCATTCAAAAGTGCTGCAAGATCTGCGCCACTAAAACCTACGCAATGCCTTGCAACCTCTTCATAATCAAAATCACAAGTTTTATTTCTTGAATGCACTTTTAAGATTTTGATGCGTTCTTGCAAATTAGGAAGTTCCACATATACGCGTCTATCAAATCTTCCACTTCTAAGCAATGCTTCATCCATAGATTCTATATTGTTTGTAGCACCTATTACAATCACGCCATTGCTATCTTCAAAGCCATCCATTTCGGTTAGAAGTTGGTTAAGTGTGGCTTCACGCTCATCATTTCTTCCTCCTCCTCTTGCTTTACCTACTGCATCAATTTCATCAATGAAAATAATAGAGGGAGCGTTTAATTTAGCTTTTGTGAATAAATCACTTACCTTTTTAGCTCCCATTCCTACATAAATTTGCACAAAACTAGCACCGCTTTGATAGAAAAAAGGCACTTTAGCTTCTCCAGCGACCGCCTTTGCAATGAGTGTTTTTCCAACTCCTGGGGGGCCAATTAATAATACACCTTTTGGAAGCTTTAGTCCAAAATCTTGATATTTTTTGGGATCTTTTAGGTAATCAATAATTTCTTCAAGCTCTGTTTTTGCTTCGCTAATTCCTGCTACATCTTCAAAGCTAAGATTTGAAATCATAGGTTTAATTCTATATAAATCAAAAGCAGCATTTGCATAGTCTTTTGCCGCTTGGCTTTGTAAAGTGTTTTGAGAATTTGTTAAAGATTGTTTGGAGGGTTTTTTTTGTAAAAAAAGCAAAAGGATAATCACAAGAAAAATTCCACCAAAAATAAAAAGGGATAAATTATTGTTTTCTTTTGCAATAGATATGGGGACTTTTTTACCAAATTCTTGTAAATCAAGGCTATCTTTTGCGATTTTATATGAGGTATTTTCTAGGTTAAAATAGAGATAATCTCCTTTTATTTTTGCATTTTGTGGGAGGGTATTTTGCATAAGATTTTGAAGCTGTGTAGAGCTTATAAGTTCGCTTTTATCTTTAGAGATAAAAACAAAAAAAAGTAATATGGCAAGGAAAAAGGCTAAAAATGCAAAGATTAAAATTCTAGATTTCTGCATAGTTTTTATCCTCTTTAGCGGTAAAATTTTTAATTTCTAGCCAAGTGTCTTTTGTGTAAAAATTTTGTGATTGGATTTCTATTTTATTGTAATATTCATCTAAACCAAGAAGTTTAAAACCCCCATTAAACTCTTTAGTATCTTCAATAAGAACTTTTAGGGGGATTTTATTTTCTTCTAGTTTTTTTCTTAGGGCAAAATTGTTTTCTTGTGTGATTTTTTCTAAGATTTGCTTGCGATTTCTAGCAATATTTCCAGGAACATCTGCTTTAAGTAGTGCAGATTTTGTATTGTCTCTTTTGCTGTAAATAAAACTATGTAAATGTGTAAGAGGCAGTGCTTTAAAGTTTTCTAGTGCTTCTTGCCATACTTCTTCGCTTTCTTGTGGATGCCCTATAATATAGTCGCTACCAAGTGCAAATCCTTTTTGTGCTAGGAAGTTAAAAAGTTCCAAATCTTTTGGGTAGGTATTTTGGCGATTCATAAGCTTTAGCATAAAGGGAGAAGTGTGCTGGAGTGCGATATGTAGATGTCTTTCAATTTTTTGATTTTCTAAGAGTTCTAAAAATTTTTCATCAATTTGAGAAGGCTCTAGGCTACCAAGTCGCAAACGCACCACACCATCAATTTGGCAAATTTCTCTAACGAGTGTGCTTAGACTTTCTCCCACATCTTTCCCCCAGCTTCCCATATTTGTGCCTGTTAGGATAAATTCACTAAAACCATTTTGGGCTAAAATGTTAATTTGCTCTAGTATTTTTTTAAGTTCAAAACTGCGTGCAGAACCTCTAACACTTGGGATAATACAATAAGAACAAGCAAAATCGCAACCTTCTTGAATTTTAATAAAAGCACGGCTTTTGCCAACAAATTCTGTGATGATTGTGCTATCAAGGCTATTTAGTTCACCCTCATCTAAAAAGGAGTTTTTAGCATTTAAAAGTTCATTGATTTTTTCTTTTAAAGAATGTCCAAAAACTCCAAAAACAAGCCCTTTATTGAAAAGCTCTTTTCCTTGAGTTTTTACACCACAACCTGTAAAATAAATCCTTTTTCCCTCATTTTGCAAACGATTCACATAATTTCTAACTCCACTATCTGCACCATTGGTAACCGTGCAAGAATTTACCACAACAATATCGCTATCTTCCTCATAAAGAGTGTGTGAAAAATCCTGCAAAGAATTAATCATAACCTGTGTATCAAAAAGATTTGTCCTGCACCCAAAAGTTTTAAAATAGACTTTTGGCTTATTAGAAGTATTCATATTTGTCCTTTAAGAAATGGGCGGAATAATGCCATCGGTTTTGGGTAAAATATCTCCTCCGCTATAAACTGTTGTGCTAGGATAAGCAATTGTGATATTGGGTTCTTTTAAAATTGCGTCAATAATTTCTGCACTTATGCTACTTCTTAGTGCTAAAGTAGCATAGGCATTTGTAAGATACCATACAGAAATTCTAATACCATTAGGCTCTAATAGACTAAAAACGCGTGGTTCTACATTTGTATTTTTAAGAGAGAATTTATCACGCATCTTATTGAATTGCTTTTTTGTAGATTCTGTATAGCCTTTAGCGTATTTTTTGGCACATTCTCTAGCAATGTGACATGCTTTTGCATGATCGGATTGGAAAGTAATTGTAAAATCAATCCCGTCCCATACAGTTTTTAAACCTCCATGGGAATAGTTTGAAAACATTGTAGTAAAAATAAAGTTGTTGGGAATAAAAACGATTCTTCCTGCTCTTCTATTTTCCATATAGCTTGTTAAAGTGATATCTTCATACATAGTAATGCGTAAAATAGAGATATCCAAAACATCGCCTAAATAGGTAGCGCCTTCTTTGATAACCTTAATGCGATCGCCTACATGCACAGCACCTCCTACTACAATAACTATCCAACCAAGCAAAGACATAAACCAGTCTTTCATAGCGATTGCTAAACCTGCAGAAGCAAAACCAAGCACAGTTACAAGATAAGTAACATTATCTAAATATGCAAAAAGCAAAATGAGTATCACTAAAGTAATATTTAAAAAATTGATGATTTTATTGGTAGTATAGATGCGTTCATTATCGTGAATGTATTTTTTCACTCCTATTTTTACAAATAAAGCAAATACAAAGAGAAAAAGAATGGAAAAACCTATATAGGCACCTTTTATAATTTGATTTTTGATTTGTTCTTTGAGGTTTGAGATATTTTCATCACGATTTTTTGTAAAAATTTCTAGGGTGGTATTGAAAATATTTTTCGCAGATTGTAGCTCTTCTAGGGCTAGGATATTTTCTTTTATTGCAAGCCTTATATCTGCTTCTTTATTGAAGAGGCAATAATCTTTAGTGCAGATTTGTGAAATTTTTTGAGTATATTCTGCATTTGTGTAAAAAATAAGCAATTCTTTTAAAAGTGTATCTTTGTCTTTTAGTTGCTTAAGATTATTTTCTAAATCTGCAAAATTGCGTTCCAACCGCTCTTGCTCTTGATTAATAAGCTTAATATAAGAGAAAGCTTGAATAATAAGAATAGGATTTGTAACAGAAGGTATATCTTTTAAATCATGGGGTTGGATTAACTCGCTAAAGGGAGCATCTTTATAGGGACTTAAGAGTTCTCTTTGGCGTTTTAGAGTGTTGAGATTTCTTTGTAGGTTTGAAAGATGGTTTTGCTCTTCTATGTTTAAATGTCTATTTTCAAGTTGTGTAATTTCATTTTGTGTTTTGTTAAGCGAATAGATGATTTGTTTATAAGCTACATAATTGGAGTATTTTTTCATCCAGACATTATTGGGATTATTTAAAAAAAGATTGATTTTAGAGATTTTTTCATCTAAAAGTTTAATTTGTTTTAAATCATTGCTAAAAACTTCTGCTTTAAGCAGTCCCAAAAAAATAAAGCTAAAAGCTAAAAACTTTATAAAAAATTTCATTCAAAACTCGCTAAAGTTTCCAAAAGAAGTTCTTTTGGGAGATTGTCTTTTATGACAAAAGCACCTATTTTGTTGGGCAAAATAAATTTTATTTTATGATCTAGACTCTTTTTATCCAAAAAGAAATCAGAATAAAATGCTTCTTTATTGTTGATTTTATAGTGGGTAGGCAGATGGAATTTATTAAGAAGATTTTTAATGTTAGTAAATTCTTCATTAGAGATAAGATTTAATTTTAAAGCCAGTGTATTTGCCATAATCATTCCGATGCTAACTGCTTCTCCATGTAGAAATTCACTAAAATTACCCAAGCGTTCAATGATGTGTCCAAAGGTATGCCCATAATTTAGAGCAGCTCTTATTCCTTTTTCTCTTTCATCTTCTAATACGACTTTTGCTTTAATGCTAACAGCCCTATAAATAATTTCTTTTAAGATATTGGTGTCTTCTAAATTAGCTTCTTGTAAGAAAGTGAAAAAATCCCTATCAAAACAAACAGCCATTTTGATAATTTCTGCTACTCCTGCACTAAATTCGCGATTAGGTAAGGTTTGTAGAAAATAGGTATCTATATAGACGGCTTTTGGTGGATTAAAAAGTCCTATGAGATTTTTTCCAAAGCGGTTATTGATACCTGTTTTTCCGCCTACGCTTGAATCTACTT
Organism: Helicobacter valdiviensis; assembly: GCF_003245365.1. Taxonomy (GTDB): domain Bacteria; phylum Campylobacterota; class Campylobacteria; order Campylobacterales; family Helicobacteraceae; genus Helicobacter_D; species Helicobacter_D valdiviensis. Next base: position 11,074 of record NZ_NBIU01000029.1, on the reverse strand, counting down.
GTGAGAGTAGGGTGGTTGGGATTTGAAGGTAGGGAATACCACGCATAAAAATGCCAGCCGCAAAGCCAACCATATCTCCAATAACCCCTCCTCCTAGTGCTATCATTAGAGAATTGCGGTTTAGGCGATGGTTAAATGCAGCTTCTAAAATAGTTTCAATACTGTTAAAATTTTTGTATTCTTCCCCATCTTGTAAGCAAATGCAATAAATTTCATTAGCGCTAAAATGGGATAAAAGTTTATTTAAATGCAAGCCAGCAATCTTGGAGTTGGTAATAATTAAGACTTTTCCATCGTGAGAAAGTTTGGGAAGCTCTCCAAAATGAATGGAATATGTTGGCAAATGAATGCAATCCATAACTACCTCATTATTGATTGTAATTTTTTAAGATTTTACCAAGTTTTGCTTTATTTACTCCTTATAAGTATAGGTTTTAAGAGAATATTTGTATTTTTTTAAAAGAAGTGTAGATATAATTCCTAAAAATGATTATTTTAAGGAAGCTATATGTTTAAAGCATGGTTTTTTTTGATTTTGGCAATTGTTTGTGAAGTTTTTGGGGTTTCAGTGGTTAATTATGCACAAGTTGGGGGTAGTAAAATTTTAGTTTATTGTATTTTGTTTTTTATGATTGGGATAGCATATTATTTTATGTCACTTTCTATTAGGAAAATTAGTGTGGGGGTGGCTTATGCTATTTGGGAGATTGTTGGTCTTTCATTGATTACGATTATTGCACTTTTTGTTTTTGATACGGAGCTAAAAACACAAGAATATATCGGATTAGCATTAGCAATTATTGGGATTGTTTTGGTGAATTTGGGTGAAGAACATGGAGAACAAAATGTTTAATATTTATTTAGTTTATGTGATTTTAGCAGCACTTTTAGATATTGTGGCAAATTTGGCTTTAAATAAATCTAATGGCTTTAGAAATTATAAATGGGGAATTTTATCTATTTTGCTTGTTTGGCTTGCTTTTTATTTGCTAACTTTAAGCTTGGAGGGAATGAAATTGGCAGTTGCTTATACTTTATGGGGAAGTATTGGGATTTTAGGGACTACACTTGGAGGATATTATTTTTTTAATCAGAGGTTGAAACCTATTGGTTGGGTTGGAATTTTTGTGGTGATTTTGGCAGTAATCACTCTAAAGAGCGCTTAAAAGCTCTTTAGATGGTATCAAGTTTTTCTTTTAAAAGACTATCAAGTATTGTTACAACTTCTAAGCTCGCTTTTTCTGCTTTTTGGAAATGTATGCTAATTTCCTCTAGGCAATCTTGTGCTCCATTGTGTTTTTTCATGAGTTCATATCCAGCAATAATGCTGCTATGAACGCCCTCATGAGAGCTTTCTAGTTTACTATAGCTAGGAAGCATAGAGAATTCTAATTTACCATTTCCGCTATCATACCATTTTCCTAGACGGCAATCATGATGTCCTACAAATTGTGCTTCCATATTTTCACTAAAGATAGAGCTGTAGCCATTGATTTTAAAGAGTAAGTGATCTAGTTTAACTAAGCCTACAAAAGTAGTGTAGCGGATAATATCTGTTTCTTTTAAGATTTGATCTGCAGAATTGCGGATAGATTCTAAAGATTGGTTTTCATTGTTTAGTTCTTCCATGCCTTGTAAGATTTCATCTGTAGAGGCTTGAACGCTTGAGAAATTTTGTTGCACAATTTGAATATTCATTTCAATTTCTTTTGTTGCCTTTTGTGTGCGTTCTGCTAGTTTTCTAACTTCATCTGCTACTACTGCAAATCCTCTCCCATGCTCTCCTGCTCTTGCAGCTTCAATTGCAGCATTGAGTGCTAGAAGGTTGGTTTGATCTGAAATATCGGTAATGAGCGAAATAATACTTGCAATGGCAGTGAAATCATTTTGAACTTGCTCTATCATATGATTAAATTCAGAAAGTTTTTCGGTCATACTTGCAATGCCATTTTCAAGTTTTGCTTGAGTGCTTTGTGTTTGTTGGATATTGTTTGTGGAATTCTTCTTTGTGTCTTCTAAAAGATTGACGGATTTTGCAAAGTCATCTTGGAGAACTTTGAGATTTGTCGCACAACTTGAAGCTAACGCAAGCGTCATATCTTTAAAAGCTTCTGTGCATTTTGGAGCTTTTTCAGATTTTACAAGATCAATTTCTTGAGTAAGAGCTTGATTTTCTGCTTCTAAGCGAGCAATTTGTTCTTTTAAGGCTTTATTTTGTTCTAAAGCTTTTTTGAGTTCTTCTTTAAATTGATTACTGCCAAACATTTTAAATCCTTTCTTAAATTTGATAAAACAAAGATGTGTCATCAAAAGTGTAAATTTAATTTTACTATTTTACAACAAATTACAAAAAATTTAAATAAATTAAATATAATTTTAAATAGAAATTAAAATATAATTTATGATTAAGTTAAAACTACTTATTTTTTATTAAATTTAAGTGATTTAAAGTTAAATAGCATTAAAATTTATGTAAATAGCTAATCTTAAAATATTTAAAGAAAGGGTGGAATAAAAATAATTTGAGTGAAATTCTGCTCTATTCTTAAAGAAGTTAAAACAATAATAAAAATAATTATGAAAAATTTGGTAGCGGGGGGCGGATTTGAACCACCGACCTTTGGGTTATGAGCCCAACGAGCTACCGGGCTGCTCTACCCCGCGATAATAATCTAAAAAAGAGAAAAACTATTTTTAGTTATAAGTTCTTATATAATAATGTAAGTTTAAAAAGTGGCTGGGGTACAAGGATTCGAACCTCGGAATGCCTGGACCAAAACCAGGTGCCTTACCGCTTGGCGATACCCCAATAACGAGCCGAAATTATACAAAAAGTTTTTACTAAAGTCAAGAGTTTTACAAAACTTTAAAAAAAAAAGGTTATACTTCGTAAAAATTATTTAATGAAATTAAATGCCTTAGGCAGTAAAATCAAGGTGAAACTATGCAAAATGAAGCAATTTTAAGAGTAGAAGAAGCAATCAAAGCAATCAAAAATGGAGAGATGATTATTGTGATGGATGATGAGGATAGGGAGAATGAGGGAGATTTGGTGATGGCAGGAATCTTTAGCACACCTGAAAAAATTAATTTTATGGCACAAGAGGCGAGGGGGCTTATTTGTGTATCTATTACTAAAGAATTGTCTTTAACACTTGATTTACCTCCAATGGTGAGTAAAAATAGCTCAAACCATGAAACAGCTTTTACTGTATCCATTGATGCAAAAGAGGCAAAAACAGGAATTTCAGCATATGAGAGGGATTTAACCATTAATCTTATGTGTAAGCCTAATACTAAGCCAGAAGACTTTGTGCGTCCAGGGCATATTTTTCCTCTTATTGCAAAAGAAGGAGGAGTGTTAGAACGCACAGGGCATACCGAAGCAAGTGTGGATATTTGTAAATTAGCAGGTTTAAAGCCTATTAGCGTGATTTGTGAAATTATGAAAGAAGATGGAATGATGGCACATAGAGGGGATAAATTTTTAATAGATTTTTCCAAAAAACATCATCTAAAAATTCTTTATGTATCAGATTTAGTGCAGTATCGTTTGCAGTTTGAACAGCTTATTAAGATTGTTGGCACTAAAGAGGCGGAATTTTGCGGTAAAAAGACGCAAAAGATTGAAATACAAGATCATCTTAATAGAATCCATCGTGTTTTTAAGTTTAAAGATAGCAAAGAGCCTTTGGTGAAATTCCACCATATTAAAGAGGATGTGGACTTTATGGAAAATGGTGCAGAGTTTAACGCACTCATAAAAGCGGTGGAAAAAATGTCACAAGAAGGGGGGTATCTAGTGTGTATGCAAACCCATAAGCAAAAAGACATTAAAGGAGTGGGGATAGGTGCTCAAATACTAAAAAGTCTTCAAGTGCAAAATTTTAGACTTTTAAGCACAAGCGAAGTGGAACAACAAAGTTTGATGCTTGGTGGTTTTAATCTTAAAATGATTGATAAGATTGAATTGGATTAGGGCTGTTTTATGAAAAAAGCACTTTGTATTTTAAGTGGGGGTATGGATAGCACATTGTGTGCATATTTGGCTAAAAAAGAAGGTTATGAAATTGTGGCTATCCATTTTAATTATGGACAAAGAACACAGAAAAAAGAAAAAGAATGTTTTGATGCAATTTGTAAGGAATTGCAAGTGTATAAAAGCTATTCTTTGGATATGGATTTTTTGAAAGTAATAGGTGGGAATGCACTTGTAGATACAAATTTGGCAGTTCCAAAAAATGAATTAGGAAAAGTAGGGGAGGTGCCTATTACTTATGTGCCTTTTAGAAATGGAGTATTTTTAAGTATAGCAGGAAGTATCGCAGAAAAAGAGGAATGTGAGCGTATTTATATAGGGGTAATTGAAGCAGATGGCAGTGGATATCCAGATTGCACGGGAGATTTTATCAAAAAAGCACAAGAATTTATTAACAAAGGAACAAAAGAATGTTATAGTGTAGAGATTTGCACTCCTCTTTTAAAAATGAAAAAGGTTGATATTGTTAAAAAGTCTTTAGAACTTGGTGTTCCTTTGGAGCTTACATGGTCTTGCTATGAGGGTGAGGATGAGGCATGCGGGGAATGTGATAGTTGCCTATTACGCCTTAGGGGATTTAGAGAGGCGCAAAAAGAGGATAAAATACCTTATAAAAATTCTCTTAATTTTTTAATGTGATTTATAGGAATAAATAGGGAAAATTTGAATAGCGTTTGTAGGGATTAAAATTTATAGAACTCACAAAGCTTATCTATTGCCATTAGAATTGCTGTATTATCGCAAATAAATATAAAAATTATGCGGTAATCTAGCAAAAATAACTAAGATACTTGAATGATCTGTTAAATATCACAAAGGTTTGACTGCATTTTGCAATCAATTAAGTCTTTGTGAGTAAAAATGAAATATTTGCATGATACTTGGATAAAAGTTTATTATAAAGCAATCAAATATTAGTATTTCTAAAAAATAATAAAGAGATATTTTACTTAAAATTAATATAGCAAAGGAAACCTTAATGCAATAAAAGGCTTTTAAAAATGAAAAACTTGCAAGTAAATGCAAAAATATTTGTATTCTTTAATCTTTACTAAAGTAGTGGCTTTAATTTCCTTATTGTAAAATTTTTACAATAAGGAGCAAGAGATATATAATAAGTAGATAAAGCTATCTTTTAAAATCTTGCAATAAAAAATATGGAATTTAATAATATTTGTGGAAAATAAGGGAATATTATTGAAGAATTTTAAATTTTAGAAGCAAAAGGCTAAACAATAAATTTTACAAGTTTTTAGAAGCTCAATAATAATTTAAAGATTTAAAATTAAATTAACATTAATAGGCAAAAGAGTTTTGGAAGTAAATGTTGTTGAAGCAAAAAACTTAAATTGTCTCTTATTTTGCATTATTTTTGCCTTGTAACATCCCTGCTTCATATAAGAAAATAGAACCATCATAAGGGATATTTTTAATTGCATCTTTTCTGGCAAAACTTAGATAAAGATTTTCTTTAGCTCTTGTAACTGCTACATAAAAAAGTCTTCTTTCTTCCTCTAAACTTCCTCCTTGACTCATGAGTTTTTTATTGGGAAACCTCCCCTCCATTAAATCTACAATATACACCTCACCAAATTCTAAGCCCTTGCTTGCATGGATACTTAAAAGATTTACCCCCTCTCCCTCGCTCATCTCGCTAGAACCAAGAACCATTGCATTTAAAAATCTTCCAAGTTCTTTATAATGTCCTGCTAGATTTTTAAGTAAAACTACCTTTTTTTCAATGCGTTCTATTGCTTCTTGTCGTTTTGTTTCATTGATATTTCCTTCTTTAGTAGTGGCACGATCTTTAGCTAGTTTTTGTGCTACGCTCTGAAAAATGGGCATAGAAGCAATTTTGCTAATAATTTCATAGGGGCGTTTTTCTCCTCTTAAGGTTTTAAAAAATATATAAAGTGCATTTAAAAATTCTGCTCCCTCTTTATGAATTTTAGAATGGCTTAAAATTACATTATTTTTAAAGCCTTCTTCTACCACATTAGAAAACCGCTCTAAACTTGCTTGTTGGTAAAAGTCATCAAAGAGACCAAGTTGCGTGTGCTGTGTTTTTCTTTTATAGGGTTCTTTGATTTCTTTGTTAGGATTTAACATTCCATAGATTAAATTCCCATCGCCTAGTAGCAATAAACCCTCATAAATATCTTTTGCTAGTGCATTACCTATACCTTTTGCATGGCTTAAAATATGGATAAAGGACATCATATCCTTAGGATTATATAAAATTGAACAAAGATTTAAAAGATACACCACTTCTTTAGAATCAAAAAAGCTAATACCTCCTTTTCTGCGTGAGGGGATGCCAATTTCTCTCAAACTGGCTTCAATGCCATCAGCGCTTGAGTTATTGCGGAAAATCACAGCAATATCACTAAAAGCACGGTTTGTAAGTTTGATTTTGTTTGCAATGCCTTGATATTGTAAAAACAGTTCATCATATACTAAAAGTGTGGGAGCACCAAAATCTTGCGTTTTTACTACTTCTAAGGTTTTGGGATAAATTCTGGGATTTTTTTCAATGACTCTATTTGCAAGATTTAAAATAGAAGCACTAGAGCGATAATTTTTTGTTAAACTAAAAATTTTACCATCATTATATCTTTCCTTAAAGCTTCCAATAATACTAATATCTGCTCCATTAAAAGCATAAATGCTTTGATCATAATCTCCTACGCAAAAAATAGAGGGTGGATTAAGAGCGTTTAAAATGGAGTCTTGAAGAGGATTTGTGTCTTGGTATTCATCTACTAAAACTTCTTTAAAATGGGGTTTATCTTCTAAGATAGCCTTTTTAAAATCTAGTAACAAATCATTATAATCTACATAATGGTATTCCTTTTTAAGTGCGGAAAATTCCTCCCAAATATCCAAATAAATCTCTGCATAACGCTCTTGCTCTGCATTTTTTCCTTTTAGCCATGAGGCAAAGTCCTCGCTGATTGTAGAATTAAAATATAAAGAAAAAAGGTCATAAAGATAATTGGCTCCATAAGGAGTTAAAATAGAAGCTTCCATAAAAGTGCGTTTTTCATAAATGCTTTTAAAAAGCACTTTAAGTTCGCGAGGTTGTTTTAAGACAATGGAAAATCTATTTTTTAAATAGCGATAAGCAACAGCGTGAAATGTCCCTGCTTCAATTTGTTTTACTACTTCGCTAGAAAACTTTTTCTCTAGTCTTGCCAACATTTCTTGGGCGGCTTTATTGGTAAAAGTAAGTAGTAAAATTTCATTAGGCTTAATGCCATTTTGTAATAAATAAGAAATGCGCCCAACAATCGTAGAAGTCTTTCCAGTTCCTGCAGAAGCAATCACTAGATTGTGTCCGCTAGGTGCTAGACAAGCTTCTTTTTGCTGGGTATTTAGTTGTGAGAGAGGCAAGCTAGATTATTCTTTAATATAGCTTTTAATAGATTCAGCAACACCAAAGCTAGGATATTCTTTAGCATTTAAAACCACTTGAGCTAAAGTGCTATTATCACAATTAATCACAATAGGAGCTAGAAAATTAATTCTAATTTCGCTTTCTTTTTCTCTTACAAATACACAAAAAACTTTGATATTGGAATTTGCCTTAATATCAAGTAAAGTTTGAGTAACCGCAGGAACTTCAAAAGAATATTCTCTCACTTTATAGGGATTTACTAAAAGTAATTGGGAATCTTTTCCAACCATAGATAAAAAGGCTAATGCACCATCATCTACCTCTGCAAAATCCACTTCACTTACTTCTTCAAAACCTAAAATGGGAGATTTTACCAAAATCCTCTTTGCTGTCATATTCACTCCTTTAATTTTAAAATATGAAATTCTTTTTGTATTCTACCATAATCCTTTGCTTTAATTCACAAGTTATCGTTTTTTTGGTAAAATCCAAAATTCACAATTCAAAATTGAATATAGCAAAAACCATTCCATATTTTTAAAAAGGCACTTTATGCAAGATAATCAAGAAAAAAAAGAAACAACAAAAAATACCTACGATCCAAAAGCTATTGAAGAAGCTTTTTATGCGTTTTGGGAAAAACAAGGATATTTTGAAATAGATGGCAACAAAGCCATTCAAAAAGAAGGTAAAAATTTCTCTATTATGCTTCCACCCCCTAATGTAACGGGAAGTTTGCATATAGGACATGCACTAAATCATACTTTAATAGATATTATCACACGCTATAAAAGAATGAATGGCTATAAGACACTTTGGCAACCTGGTTTAGATCATGCAGGGATTGCTACACAAAATGTAGTAGAAAAAAAGCTTTTAGAGCAGGGCATTAAAAAAGAAGAATTAGGTAGAGAAGAATTTGTAAAAAAAGTGTGGGAGTGGAAAGAGCAAAGTGGAGGAATGATACTAAAGCAAATGCGAAAGCTTGGCAGTTCTCCTGCTTGGAGTAGAACACGCTTTACTATGGATGAGGGTTTGCAAGAGTGTGTTAAAGAAGCCTTTGTAAAACTCTATAATGAGGGCTATATTATACAAGGCAAATATCTTGTAAATTGGTGCACACACGATGGTGCATTGAGTGATATTGAAGTGGAATACAAAGAAAATAATGGCAAGTTATACCATTTGCGTTACTTTTTAGAAGATTCTAAAGATTATATTGTTGTAGCAACCACACGCCCTGAAACCTATTTTGGTGATAGTGCTGTTATGGTAAATCCAGATGATACTCGCTACTCTTCATTAATTGGTAAAAAAGTAGTTTTACCAATTATTAATAGAAGCATTCCTATTATTGCAGATTCTTATGTGGATATGGAGTTTGGAAGTGGTGCTGTGAAAGTAACTCCCGCCCATGATGTTAATGACTATGAGGTAGGGAAACGCCATAACTTAGAGCAAATTGTCGCCTTTGATAAATTTGGAATTTTAAACGAACTTGCAGGAGAATTTCAAGGTCTAGAGAGATTAGAAGCTAGAGAAACTATCGTGCAAAAATTGCAAGAACTTGGCTTTGTAGAAAAAATAGAGGATTATAAAAATCAAGTAGGGCATTGTTATCGTTGTGGAAATGTCGTAGAGCCTTATATTTCAAAACAATGGTTTTTAAAAAAAGAAGTAGCAAAAAAAGCAATTGAAAAAATCAATGCAAATGAGGGCAATTTCTTTCCGCCACAATGGAAGAATAACTATAATGCGTGGATGAGAGAACTTCGTGATTGGTGTATCTCAAGGCAACTTTGGTGGGGACATCAAATTCCTGTTTTTTATTGTGAATGCAATCACCAGTGGGCAAGCACTAGCACTCCGCATTCTTGTCCTAAATGCCAAAGTAATAATATTAAACAAGATCCAGATGTGCTAGATACTTGGTTTAGCTCGGCTTTATGGCCTTTTTCAACACTTGGATTTGGAAATAAGGAAATTGGCAAAAATACATTATGGAATGAAGAGGATTTAAAAGAGTTTTATCCTAACTCTTTAATGATTACAGGATTTGATATTCTTTTCTTTTGGGTGGCTAGAATGCTTATGATGGGAGAATATTTCTTTAATAAGCTTCCTTTTCCAGATATTTATTTACATGCACTTGTAAGAGATGAATTTGGACAAAAAATGAGTAAAAGTAAAGGCAATGTAGTAGATCCCTTGGAAGTTATAGAAAAATATAGTGCAGATGTATTGCGTTTTACTCTTGCTATACTTTGTGCACAAGGAAGAGATGTAAAGCTTTCTACCAACCAATTAGAAATTAGTAAAAACTTCACAAATAAACTCTATAATGCTTGTAACTTCTTGCTTTTAAATGCACAAAACTTCAAGGATTTAAAAGATTTGGGAGAATTAAAAACACCATTAGGAAAATATTTAGCAGAGCTTTTATCTAATACTATTTGCGAAGTGCGTCAAAATATTGACAACTATCGTTTTAATGATGCTGCTAGCACTCTTTATCGCTTTTTGTGGGGTGAATTTTGTGATTGGGGAATTGAGCTAAGTAAAGCTGATAAACAATCTATAGAAGAGCTTGGAGCAATTTTTAAAGAAGCTATGTTGCTTTTGCATCCTTTTATGCCTTTTATTAGTGAGTATTTGTGGCACAAGCTTAATGGAACTACTTTAGAAGAGTGTGGCTCTATTATGGTAAAAGAATATCCAACTTTCTCTTATGCTAATGCAAATAATTTTAAGATATTTGAACTAATTTTAGACTCTATTATTTCTATTAGGAGATTAAAAGCGAGTATTGATTTGGCAAATCAAAAAATTCCTCTAGCCTATGTGAATTTAGCCCTAGAAGACAATCTAAAGCCTCTTTTTAAAAGCTATGTTTGCAAACTTGCTAAAGTAGAGGAATTGGAATTTGTTTCGTATAAGCAAGAAAAATGTATTGCAGACATTACAGAAAAGCTTGAAAGCTATATTCCAACTACAAGCATTGATTTATCTCCTATCATTGCGAAGTTAGAAAAACAGCTAGAAAAAACGCAAAAAGAAGTAACTAAACTAGAAAATATGTTAAATAATGAAAAATTTGTCGCGAATGCACCTAAAAATGTCTTAGAAACAAATCAAGAAGCTTTAAAAGAGCAAAAAGAAAAGCTAGACAAAATTAACAAAGAATTAAAAACACTTAAGGCTTAATAAGGGGTTTTTATAAGATAGGTTTATTGTCTTTTGCAATGTTGATAATAGAGAAGCTATAAAGGCTTTATTTTCTATTTATAGGGTTTTGAAAGTCCATGGCAGCCTAAAGACTCACAAAGCACAATCAATAAACCTATCATTTATAAATAGTGATAAAAAACAAAAGAGTTTAAATAAAAGGCAAAAAGAAAAGATTCTAACCTGCTTATTTTAACTTTGCTGGGGTTGTGAATTCCTCATTACGCGAGCGGGAGTTCCACTCCCTGCACCTACCTGAAGCCTCCGTCCCACTACGCTACGCTTGCGGGGAGCTTTGTTCTTTACCTTTAGAAGAATTTTTTAAAATGCTTTAAATCTAAGTTAAGCAGGTATTAACTAGAAACTTATTGTTTTGTTAGATATGTTTTATTCTAGTTTCTTTTTGAAACTAG
>NZ_NBIU01000028.1 GCF_003245365.1 Helicobacter valdiviensis | reverse complement strand
TATGGCTTTTATAGTTACTTTTTTCGTGGAATTCTATTTTACTAGGATTAGATTTATGGTTACTAGCCCTACTTTTACAAATATAGAAGTCTATCCGCTATCAATGCCTATAAGTATAAAGGTAGATTGATGTTGTTTATAGAGGGATTGGTGGGTGCGATTATACTCTTTCCTCATAGTCTTGTATTGTATCAACTTGTTTTGGCAGGACTATTACCATTTATCCTTATAACACTTATACCTCAAATTAAAAATATTCTGCTTAAGAAAAAGAGTATTAGATATTGGTTGCTTTATGGTTTGTTGGGTTATACTATGCTTACTCTAATAGCTTATATAATGCTTTACCTACCAATAAAAGAAATAGCAGAACATGATGTAGGTTTTATGTTATTAGGTATGGTAATTTTTAATATATACTCATCCATTTATCTTTTATTGTTTAAATTTTTATCTAACAATAAGCAAAATATTTTTCTAAGTAAAAAAGAAAAATATTGTCTCTTTGGCTTAAATCTTTTATTTTCTTTGCTATTTTATGCAATATGGTTTGCAGCATTTAAATACGATTTAGCTGACAAAGTAGTCAAATTCTTTAATGGAATGTAACGATGAATGGGGCTAAACTCCTTGACAATATAAAACCTAGTGATTTAAGAAGAAGTCATATGCAAATTTATGGAATTGCTAATAAGGAATTTGGGATAGAATATAAACTAAGCTCTAAAGAAAAATCAAATCAAGCTATAGCCCTTTATGCTCTCTCTGGTAAATTTCAAATCTATTATGTGTTGGATAGTTTTGAAGCGATAAAAATGAATGAAAAAGAAATAGCCATCTATCCTACACAAATAAAGGCTTATGTTGATGATAGCTTTGATTTTAGGGATCAAAATCATATTTTCAATGAAGATGGTAGCATAAAAGAGTTAGGGCAACCTGTGGGTGCTTGGGATTATAATGAGGTAAAGTTTGATAGAGATGTTTCAGAGAGTCAATTGTGGCATTATTTTGCACTACAAAAAGACTTTATACCCGATATTATTGGATTGGAATATGATGAAATTCCTGCGAACAAACAAAATAAAATTTACCCCAATTACAACCACGAATACCAACTAACGCAAAAACACTTCAATCTAGGCTTAGATTTCTTTTTATATAGCTCTACATTTTTGGATATGGATTTTAGTCATACGCAAATGCAAGATACTGCTTTTATAGTGGGGAAGTAAGATGTTTTTTGCTGGTGGTGATTATGAGCCTTTTATATATGGGCTTAGTCTTATTGCATACTATTTTCTACCCCTTTATTGTCTGACGCTTTTATTGTATAAATATAAGCCTCAATATGTGAATCTTACTCTGCATATTGGAGCTTCAGTGTTGTTATACTTAGCTATGTGGGTAATATTTGTCGATACAACTATTATCAGCCTTTTTGAAATTTTTCAAATGTTTTTAATCCCCATTATCTTGCAAATTATACATCTTACCTTTATACTCTATGCTATTATCTATACTTATTTTGATATGCAAAAGATTTCATTTACAAAGAGACTAGGCAGATATATCGTTTCATTTTTTATTGGGATTGGACTACTTATCCTTTCTTTTGTAATGATGTATGCTATTGGATATTATATCAGCTCATGGTGTGATAGATATTATCTTAAAATCGATGAGAGAAATGAGGCGATTCGCACTATAACTTTTTATGTTCTTGTTGTGGTTTTTCCCAGTATAATTGCACTACTCCTTAGCTATATCCTCTATAAAAATCATAAGTCATTTTTTACTAAGATTCTATATAGAATCTTATCTATGATAGGCAAGGATAAACCATAATGCAAAAACTTATATATCAAAACCACAACTACCAACAAATACAAATCCAACAAACACAGAAACATTTCAATCTAGGTTGTGATTTTAGAAACCTTACTCCTACTTTTAAAAATATAGAAGTTTGCTCTTTTTCAATGCCTATAAGTATAAAGGTGGATTGATGAATATTACAGATTTATTGATAATTCTACCAAAAGCAATTTTGATAGCATTTCTTTATAGTCTTGCTATGTTATGGCTTGTGATTCCAGCAATATTACCATTTATTCTCACGACATTTATCCCTAAAATAAACAAAATATTGCTTAAAAATAGAAGCATTGTTTATTGGATTATTGGCAGTTTTATTTCTTATATTATTTTTATTATGGCTCATATTATATCGTTCTTTTTTAAATTTAATATGGATTCTGTATCTATAGTGTTTCTTGGAGCAATGATCTTTAATATTTATTCCACAATATACCTTTTATTGTTTAAATTTTTATCCAACAATAAGCAAAATATTTTTCCAAGTAAAAAAGAAAAATATTGTCTCTTTGGCTTAAATCTTTTATTTTCTTTGCTATTTTATGCAATATGTATTGCAACATTTACATATGATTTGGCTAACAAAGTAATTAAATTCTTTAATGGAGTGTAACAATGAATGGGGCTAAACTCCTTGATAATATAAAACCTAGTGATTTAAAAAGAAGCCAAATGCAATTTTATGGAATTGCTAATAAGGAATTTGGGATAGAATATAAACTAAGCTCTAAAGAAAAATCAAATCAAGCTATAGCTCTTTATGCTCTCTCTGCTAAATTTCAAATCTATTATGTGTTGGATAGTTTTGAAGCGATAAAAATGAATGAAAAAGAAATAGCCATCTATCCTACACAAATAAAGGCTTATGTTGATGATAGCTTTGATTTTAGGGATAGTCCAAATCAGACGGTTGGAGTATGGGATTATGAAAAAATAGTATTTGATTGTATAACAAGTGTCGCAATGGTATTGAAATATTTTTATAATAAAGATATTATTAAAATTACTGAGGATGAAGAAAAGATTTTAGCATTAAAATACCGCAACAATAGAGCAAACAACTTAAATCGCGGTGCTATGTATTATCATCTCTATAATCAAGATTATCAAAACACTCAAACTTTCTTTTATTTGGGTTGCGATTTTATTGCAACAAGTAAGAGTTTTAAGGATATATTAGTTCTACAAGATACTAGAGCTTAAAAAGAATATTTAAAATAAATAAAGGATTTTGATGACTGGTGGTTGGGGATTTTTGGCTTATGTTGCTATATTTTTTATAATATTTTTTGCCATTTTATCTTTTTTATCTCTTTGTATCTTTTTCAAATGGCAGAGCTTTCGTAATTTCTTGTGTTCAAAAAATTTTTGGATTGCTTGGGGTTTTCCCTATTTATTGCTTTTTGTTATTATATGCGTTAGCGGAGAATGGAGTTTATCAAAAATGTATATAAGCAGTTTATCTTTACCTTTGGTATATTTTTTAAGAAAAGCTTTTATACAATCACATTCAAATCTAGTTCCAAATGAATTTTCATTATGGATTATTCCGATAAGTATTTGCTCTTTTTTTATCCATATTGGCTTATTTTTTATTTATTGGATATTAATTATATATTTAAGGAACTAAAATGTTACTTATGATATATTTTAATCTTATATTTACAACATGTATTGTAACAAACTATGCACTTTTTATGGTATTAATTATTGCTTATAAGAAATATCAACTTTTTACAAATAGTGTCGGCGAAAAAATAAAATGTAACCACAGAAAAATAAAATGATACTTTTTGGTTACATTTTATCTTTCTTTAAACCTTAAACTTAAATATTTTATTCTTGTCTTTTTCTTGTTATAATGTCGGCGAAAAAATAAAATGTCGCATTAGAAAAATAAAATGTCGCATTTTTACGACTTTTTATCTTTCTTTATTGCTTAAACTTAAATATTTTAGCTTACAATTAGTTTAAATAGAAATTTTTATTTTGGTTTAATTCAATCTTTATAACATTGCCTTTATTATCAAAAATAATGTGAGCATTTTGAGTGTATTCTCCTAAAAGATTGCTCTTTGCTTTAAAGCTTTGTAGAATATAGATATAGTTTCCATTTTCTAAAATCTTGTATTTATCGCTCACAAACTCATAACTTTTAACATCTGTTGCATAAGCTGGTTTAGATAATTCCTCTTTAACTGCCTTAATGCCTAATAAATTTTCTTGATTGTTTTTATTAAAATTACCCATCACAAAGCTTGGGTCTGCGCATTTAACCAAGCTTTACACAGCTTTTAAACACTTATTTGGGATAAAACAGACATTTTGGGATATTTGGGATTTTTTGCACTTGTTTGCAGAAATTTAAAATGGCACTTTTTATACGCATTAATATCGCATTTATGGGATTTTTGCTAAAAATATCTTGAGATAGTTACATCTACTTTTTAAAATACCCCTCACAAATAGGCGTTTTATTGCAAGTATTGTGTATGGTGGTATAGCTAGTATTGTCCTAGGTAGTTTATTAGGCTATTTTTTATATGCACGAGAGCCTAAGTTAATCAAGCCCTTTATTATTAGCATTTTTAATATAGTACCTTGTTTCTTAGTGTGGTGTTGTATATATTTTCTTGCATATAGAGCACGCAAAAAGCAAGAAGATAACAAAGCATATAAAACAAGACATTTTTATATCATTGTCTGTTTATTTAATGGCATATTATTTCTATATGGCTTTTATAGTAACTTTTTTGGTGGAATTCTATTTTACTAGGATTAGATTTATGGTTACTAGCCCTACTTTTACAAATATAGAAGTCTATCCGCTATCAATGCCTATAAGCGTGAGGATAGATTAATGAGTTTAGATTATATTAATTTTAAAAATTTATTGACCCTATTTATTTTTATGTTTATAAATCTTAATGCATGGGTATTATATGGCATTTTAATTACCTCTTTTACACTAATACCAAAAATTAAACAGCTTTATTTAAGCAAAAATTTTGTTTTGATTTTCTGTATTAGTGGTTTTGTATATGGTGTGATAGTTTTTTGTATTTCTTATTTTTTGCCATTTATTATAAAAATAGATGATTTTATCCTTACAGCTACTATTCTCTATGTGTTTGCAAATTTCTTTATGAATATTATCGCAAGCATAGTTTTTATATTAATTTGTTTTTTAATGATTAAAAATAAAACCGATATAAAACCACTAAACAATAATCAAATAAAAATAGTCTGCATTATGAGTCTTATACATTGTATTTTATCCCCTTTTTTATGTTTTATGTTTATATTTTTATAGGTATTTTGATGAAAAAATTAAAAATATCTTTGTATACTTTACACTTAGGTTGTGATTTTATGGTTGCAAATAAAAGTTCTTAAGGATATAAAATTAAAGATTATTGTATAGAATGTATGATATTTATCTAGTTATATTTTGCCTTTATTCTAAGAAAAACTTTTATAGTTTGAGAAGCAATATTGGTTGTGAGTTTGATGAAAACTTAGGCACAATGAATTGTTATACATACTTAGATGCTCTTTTGGATTTTTTTCTTACTCCTTTGATGACACTCTTAGCATTAACTGCTATTTTTTAGATAGTTATGTTTTTTATAATTTTAAGAAAACTTAGCATAAAAATTGCCTCAAAACAGCTTGGTATAACAACCATTATGGAAGATAGCAATTTAAAAAGAAAAAGTTTTGCATATGGTATTTTATTTTGTATAGTAAAACTTTTATTGGTAGGATTAAACACTGTATATGCAAAAATATTGTTTGGCAAAGGCGGTATCTTTTTGCAGGTATTAATATCTTTATTGCTATTCTTATTGTTACCATTATTAAAATCAAGCATAAAAGAAAACTATAATAAGAAATCCCAACAACATTTAATTTAGGTTATAATTTCTTATGCTATCTATCTAATTTCACAAATAAGGCGTGCCATTAAGGCTTAATGGGTGTAGCTCTTGGTAAGATACTATATATTTATTTTGCAATTTCAACTAGTAACAAAACCTTATCTTTTAATCATATACAACATATCTAAATAATGCTTAGCTTAGAATTTACACATTACAAGAAAATCTTTATATGGAGAGCTTTACAATCCAAAAGTGTGGTAAGTTTAATATTTGTAAAGCTAGATATGAGGCTATTTTCAATCAAGGTATATTTAATCAGTGAAACTACAACCAAAACTCAAAGATTAATATATGGGCTATGGGGTAAAAATAGAAATTGTTATAAACCCATTAACTCTATTTTTAAATAAAACTATAGAATTTATGCTATAATTAATAAAAATTAGGAGGTTTTAAAATGCAAGTTTCTAATCAGTCTTTTTTAAATTTGCAAGATTTTTATCAAAACAAAACCTCCAATACTCAAAATATTCAAGAAACCTCCAAAGAAGAATCCACCACACAAACACAAGATAACAAAGAAAACGACAAAGAAAAAGAAAACACCACAACCCTAAATGGAAAAGAACTAGAACCTAGCGAAGTGCAATATGTAAGAAAACTAGAGCAAGTAGATAGAAATGTAAAAGCACACGAAGCAGCACATGTAGCTGCAGGTGCTGGGGTAACACGAGGTGGTGCTAGCTATACCTACACAAAAGGACCTGATGGCAAGATGTATGCCACAGCTGGAGAGGTCCCTATAGCTTTAGAAAAAGGAGATACTCCTGAACAAACTATCCAAAATGCTAGACAAGTCATCGCAGCTGCTATGGCACCAAGTGATCCTAGCCCACAAGACTATAAAGTAGCAGCAAGTGCAGCCCAAATGGAAATACAAGCAAGAGCTGAACTTGCAAAAGAAAATACAAAAGAAAAAGAAGAAGAAACAAAACCCAAAGAAAAAACCCAAGAAAAGCAGCAAAAAGATAATTGGCAAAACATTCAAGAAAACAATAAAAGAGATTATGCAATTAAAAGCTATACAAACCAAGACAAAACAGAAACTTTTAAAATTGCAGGATAAAAAATGCAAATCACCTTACAAGAAATCACACACAATGAATTAAAAACCATCTTTCCCCTTATGCAACAATTACGCCCTACTCTAAACTTTGATGACTTTAGCAACAAATTTTCACTTATGCAAAAAGAACAAAATTATAAACTTTTTGGTTTTATGCAAAATGGTAAATTTGTAGCACTCTGTGGAACAATGCCTTTTAATGTTTTATATAGAGAAAATTGTCTATATATTTGTGATTTTGTTGTAGATGAAAACCTAAGAGGACAAGGAATAGGAGAAGCCTGTCTTTTGCAAATCTTCAAATTAGCAAAAAATGAAGGCTATCAACAAATTGAACTTAGCTCTAGCTTCAAAAGAGAAAGAGCACATAAGTTCTATACAGAAAAAATGGGATTTTCTAAAGTTAGTTTTGTTTTTGTAAAAAATTTATAATTTCCCCTCTTTAAAAAACTATTTTATTTTTTTCTTTTTTATGATTAAGTTTTATAAAAAAGTAGTATAATATCTTTAAAAAATACATAAGGATATTTCAAATGCTTAAAGTTTTTACAAAAAATTTAGGTTTTTATATAAGCCTTTGTCTTTTAGGTTCTCTAGCTAATGCACAAGATTTAGAAACTTATGATGCACAAAGAATTGCCGATATTTTCTATAAACTAAATGGCGATTCCAAAAACCCAAAATCAAGAGTAAATCATGTAAAGGGTTTTTGTGCCAGTGGCACTTTTACCCCCAGTGAAGACTTCAATCAATCCAGTCTCAATCTACCTCTTTTTAGAGAGGGAAAAATACTCACTCAAGTGCGTTATTCCCTAGGTGGAGCCATCAAAGATGATAGAAGCAAACAAAGAGGTATGGCTCTTAACTTTTTGGGAAAAAATGATAATTGGACTATGGTTATGCTAAATACTGAAATTAATTTTGCCAAAAACCCTCAAGAGTTTGGACAATTTTTTGAAATGAAAATTCCAAATTTTATGAATGCTCAAAAAATCAAAGAGTTGAGCCAAAGAGACTCTTATAAAAATTTCAATACCTATTTAGAAAGAATTGGTATCTCAAGCCTAGAACACACACCTTTTTACAGTATTCATACTTTTTGGTTTGAAGACTATTCTAGAAATCTCATTCCTGCAAGATGGAAATTTATCCCAAAAGATGGCATAACCTATTTAAATACACAAGAATTAAAATCAGTTTCCAAAGACTTTCTAAAGGAAAATTTTATTACTTACACCAAAGATAAACCTATAGAATACAAAATGTATCTTGAATTTGCTAACAAAGGCGATATACTTGATGATACAACTGCACTATGGCAAGGAGAACATAAAAATCTTTTTATGGGAACCCTACAAGTTTCAAAATACGAAGGAGAGGAATGCAACCAAGATGTCTATTTCCCTTCTGAATTACCAAAAGGCGTAGGAGTTCCTAAAGATCCCATCTTTGAACTTAGGACACCAACTTATGCTATTACTTTTGGCAAAAGACAATAATTTTTAGGTTATTAGCCTGAAAATTATTTAAAATATGTTATTTTTTAATAATTTTTTATTATAATTAAATATGTAATTATAAAAACCAAAAACGAGGTGTATCATTGATAATTTATTAGTAATTGTTTGTGTAATGGCTATGGCTGTTGTATCTGGCATTATCTTAAATAAGCTTAAAATACCAACTATTATTGGTTATATTTTAACAGGAATTTTAACCACTTATATTTTTGGTTTTAGATTAGAACATTCTGCTGATTTAAATGAAACTGCCGAACTTGGTATTGTATTTTTGATGTTTATGATAGGACTTGATTTTAGCTTTAAAAAAATTACTTCTATGAAGCAGGAAGTTCTTCTATTTGGTGGGCTTCAAATTCTGCTCTCCATAGCTGCTTTTTTCTCTATTTGTTTTTTTATTTTTGGTTTTAATTTTGATACCTCTATTATTGTTGCAAGCGCAATCAGCCTTTCATCTACCGCAATTGTGCTAAAACATCTCAACGAAAATAACCAAACCAAAACCCCCTATGGATCAGCCTCTATTGGCATTTTAATTTTTCAAGATATTGCTGTGATACCTATTCTTCTTATGATAAAACTTCTTAGCAATAAAGACTTAGGAACAGGGGAATTGCTATTAACAACTGGGATTTCTGCAATTATTGTTTTATTATTACTTTTATTACCAGGAAGATTTTTAGCAAAACTTGCTCTTAAATCCTCTGCCAAAATGAAAACAGATGAAATTTTTGTTGCCACCGTGTTTATCATTGTTCTTGGTTCTGCATATCTAAGTAAATATTTTGGCTTCTCACTCACCTTAGGGGCTTTTTTATCGGGTATGATTATCTCAAATACTCCTTATCGCTATCAAGTAGCATCGGTTTTAGTTTATTTTAGAGATTTACTTTTAGGAGTTTTTTTCATCACTATTGGTATGCAAGTAGATTTGCTCTTCTTGGCTAAATATTTTGTGATTATTATTTTATTTGTTTTTCTCACTATCCTATCTAAAACTTTAATTATGTTTGCTTTTTTAAGTATTTTTAGAAATGCAAGGGTGGGTATGAAAATCGCTCTCTCCCTTTCACAAATTGGAGAATTTTCTTTTGCCATTTTCCTTTTAGCTTCACAACAAGCCATCTTAAATTTACAACTTAATGGAGGTATTTTAGAATACATCTTTGGACGCAACCTTTTTGCCTCTATTACCCCTGAAGAAATTTATCAATTTTTAACAATTATGGTGATTTTCTCCATGATTGCCACACCTTTTATTTTGGATAAAATTGATAAATATTCAGAATATTTATTAAAATTCCTAAAAGTCCCTTTAAAAACTTCTGCCACTATTGCCAATATGCAAAAAAATGAAGATTCTAACCAAAAAAGAATTCTAGTATGTGGATATGGACTTTTAGGACAAAAAACTATTCAATATCTAAAAGATTGTGATATTTCTAGCGTGGTTATTGATTCAAATTACGAGAGGATTGAAAAAGGACTAAAAAATGGACAAACCATGGTATATGGAAATATTACAGACAAAATGATTTTTAGGGAAGTGGAAGTAGAAAAATTTGCCGCAGTTTTATTTTGTGTAGAATCTAGCAGTGCAATTTTAAAAGCTACCCAACACATTCTCTCTCTCTCTCACCATACAAAAATCATTGTCCAAACAGAAGATGACACAATAGAAAAAGAGTTAAATGCTATGGGGCTTTATGGTGTTGTAAATGGCGGAAGAGAAATTGCCAAACTCTTAGGAGAACTCGCCCAAGATGCCTTTAAAGAAGAAGAGGAAAAAGATTGCAATAAAAAAGATGAGACAAATCCTTAAAAAAGGATTTTGTCTAGCATAATAGATAAAACCACAATATACATTATCAAAAGTGCATATTTATGCTTTTTGGCCTCCACTATCCCCAATAAATAAATCCCAATTCTAACGCCTATAAGAGAGGTTAAACCTACAATCAAACCTTGTTTGTAATCCACATATCCTTGCATTGCCAAAGAAGTAAAACCAGAAATTGATGAAAAGGTTACAAAAAAAAGTGAGAGAGGTATAATTTTTTTTGAACTATACCCCAAATAATACGCAAGCAACGGAGCTAAGAGCATTCCGCCTCCAATTCCTAAGGTAATTGCAAAAATTCCAACCACCATTCCACAACCTATTAAAAACATCTTAGAGCTCACACCCTCTTTAACTTTAGAGTTTCCGCCTTCTGCCTTTGCTTTGAAAAATTTTATCAGGCTATACAAAATAAAAAGCGTAAAAACACCTTCTAAGATATTTGAAGGCACTCTATCAATAATAATTCCACTAAAAGAAGCTCCTATCAATCCTCCTATTCCAACATATACACCCTCATAAAAATTAAGATTTTTCTTTTTATAATTCACATAAGAGCCATATACAGAAGAAAAAATCATTTGCATAATAGAAATTCCAATAGCCACTTTAATATCATTTCCAAAGGCAATCATCATAGGAACAATAATTGCACCCCCTCCAATCCCAAAAAACCCTGCTAAAATACCAGTTAGCAGTCCCACAAGCAAAAGTCCAAGTATTATTTCTATGTTCATTTCCATAATAGAGCTTAAAAATTCCATATTTTTTTCCTAAATTTTTTTTATTTTATATGACAATTTATCATAAAGTATAAAATAAACTGATAAAATACATACAAAAATTCTTAAGAAGCGAAGATTATGGATTTATTAAAAATTACAAGTTTTGTTAATGTAGCAGGTTGAGCGGGCAAAGCAGGTCTGGAAGATCTATCACAAATTGCTTGCAAACTTACAAATTTACAAGATGTAAATCTTTTAGTTGATTTTAAAGGCAATGAAGATGCTGGTATTTACCAACTAAGCGAAGAACTAGCTCTTGTGCAAACAGCAGATTTTATCACACCCGTTGTAGATGATCCCTATATTTATGGGCAAATTGCAGCAGCAAATTCTCTAAGTGATGTCTATGCAATGGGCGGAGAAGTAAAATGTGCACTTAACTTATTAATGTGGGATAGTTGTAATATCCCAAAAGAAATACTAGAAGAAATACTAGCTGGAGGTCTCTCCAAAATCAAAGAAGCAGGCGGAGTGCTATTAGGCGGACACACAATTAGCGATAAAGAACAAAAATACGGCTTAAGCGTAAGTGGAATTGTGCATCCAAAAAAATTTTGGAAAAACAATACAGCACAAATTGGGGATGTAATTATCCTAACCAAACCTATAGGCTTGGGAATCTTAACTACAGCACTTAAAGCAAATCTTTTACAGCAAAATGAAATAGATAAAATTTCAAAAATTATGGCAACACTTAACCAAAAAGCCTCTCTTATTGCTAAAAACTACGACATACATGCTTGCACAGATATTACTGGTTTTGGACTTTTAGGACATCTATATGAAATGATAAACCCAAACATTTCTTTAAAAATCTACTCTAGCAAAGTTCCCCTTATACACTCCGCATTAGCTTTTGCAAAAGATGGCATCATCCCTGGAGGTAGCTATGCTAATCAAAAATCTTTAGAAAAATTTACTAATTTTAATCTTGCAAAAGATTCTAAATTTTTAGATTTAGAAATTTTACTTTTTGATGCACAAACTTCTGGAGGACTCGCATTTGCAGTCCCTGAAGCTAATTCTTATAATTTTTTAAGAGAATTACATGAAAATGGAATAGAAGAAGCAAGTATTATTGCTGAAGTAATTCCCTCTGCAACCCACCCTCTGCTAATATTGTAGTTTTTTAAACTACAAGCTCTGCCTAATAATATGAAGAGCTGTTGCTCTATTAAACTCTATTTGTAGCAAATAATTTCTTTTATTGCCTCTTTTTCTATACAATACCTAAACCTAAATATCGCATTTTTTAAACCCCTAAATATAATGCTAAAAACTTTAATGAAAGCAAAACTCAAATATCACCACACAAATTATCATAGGTTAATATTTGACTAAAATTACCTCCCAAAAAACTTCATCAACTCTTTTAAGAGTAATTACCAATATACTTAAATTTATCCCGATATCTCCCACCTCCCATTTCCTTCTTCTAAACACTTTGTAAAATAAAATTTCTCCAAATAACTTTAAAAAATCATTTTTAACAACTCTTATCTAAACGCTTATCTACTAATCCATTTTATAACAAATCCCATTCATCACTTCATTTTTATATTTTTTAATTTTTATTTATTAATCTTAAGCTTATATATATATATAAGGATACAATTTCACACTTTAACTTCAAGGAGTTTTTATGAAAATTTGTATTGCTTTTATACTATCTTTAATGCTTACAGGAAGTGCTTTTGCTCAAATTAGCAAAGACAAAGAAGAAAATATCCAGCAAAGAGATAAAAAAGTAGAAGAAAAAGCTAACAAGATGGCGGATAAAGCCATTGATAAAACCACAGATAAAGTGCTAGACAAAACTGACAAACTAATAGATAAAGCACTTGATAAATTCTTAGATTTTTAATCCAAGATAAATGCTAATTTAGCATTTATCTTTATAAATTTATTTTATTTCTTGCTCTTGAATTGTTTTTTCTAAAATATTTTGTGTCTTATGTAGATGTTTATCGTCTGGATAAAATCTAAACTCAACGCGTCTATTTTTTGCACGATTATCTTCTGTGGTGTTTGGTAAAACAAAATTATTATCTCCTGCACCAAGAGTTGTAATTTTTTTAGGCTCTACGCCCTCTTGCATTAAAACTCTACTAACTTCTAATGCTCTAAAAGCACTCAAATTCAAACTATCTTTATTATTATTCTTAGCTTCTTGCGAATCTGTATAGCCTATAATATCTACATGCAAGCTTGGAGGCATTTTTTCCAAAATCTGTCCCATTCTCTTTAAAAATAATAAATCATCACTATTTTCTAAAGCCACCTCACCCTCTTTAAAGAGTAATTTACCACTAAAACGCAATATAAAACCCTCTGTTCCTTCATCATTAATGCTAGAAGGACCTAATGAAACCTTAACATTTTCTCTAAAATCTAAAATATCACTTTGGATCTTTTTAACCTCGGGTGCAGTTTCAGGCTCTGTTGTCATATCCGCTTGCTGCTGTATTCTTGTATTATCAGGCTCAACCTTAATTCCACCACTCAATAAACTCATACTCCCTCTCAAGCTTCCTTCTGCTTCTGTAAGCTTTTTGGCATCAAAAGTAACCATAGATAAGAGTAAAATAAAAAAAGTGAGAATTAAGGTAACCATATCTCCATAAGTCCCAAGCCATAAAGGCAAAACATTAGGACAATCGCAAGGAGGACATCGTTTTGCCATTTCTTTACCTACTCAAATTGACTAACGCGTTGGTTTGGAGGCAAGAAAGTAAGTAATTTAGCTTCCAATGCCCTAGGATTATCCCCTGCTTGAATAGACATAATCCCCTCAATAATAAGAAGTTTTACCAAAGCCTCATCATTTGCCCTAACCATTAAAATATTAGCAATAGGAGATCCCACAACATTCCCAATAAAAGAACCATAAAAAGTTGTCAAAAGTGCAACTGCCATAGCAGGACCAATAGAAGCAGGATCGGACATATTAAGCAACATAGCAACCAAACCAATCAAAGTTCCAAGCATACCATAAGCACCCGCATAAGCTGCCCAAGTATCAAAAATACCTGCGTTTGCCTTATGTCTATCTAGGGTTCTATCCATATCTGTTTCCAATAAATCCCTAATACTATCAGGCTCTGCACCATCTATTGCCATATTTAATCCACGCCTTAAGAATTCATTATCTTCTTGATTGGATTGCTGCTCCAAAGATAAAATACCATCACGCCTTGCTTGCGTGGAGTAATCTACTAATTTTTTGATGAGAGCTGGAACATCAAATGTTTGTGGCTTGAATGCAATCATAAAAAATGTAAAAGCCTTTTTCATACTCTCCATTTTATAACCGATCAACAAACTTGTAATAGAACCACCCACTGTAATCAAAATAGAAGGAATATCAAAATAAGGCCCAATCCCAACGCCCATCATCATCGCTACACCCAAAAGAATAAAAGAGAGGGACATTCCTATGACTGTTGCTATATCCATAATTCTACTCCAAAAACGCTCTTACAAAGCAAAAAGATTCTTATAAGTTTGCTAATTCTAAACTTTATTGTGTTAAAATACAATTAAAATTTATAAAAAGTTTAAAGAATTATTTATAATTAATTTTAAAAACAAAAAAGGCAAGCAAAAATGAGCAATACTGATTTATCTATTGTAATTTTAGCAGCAGGAGCTGGGACAAGAATGAAATCCCAAACCCCAAAAGTTCTCCACAAGATTTGCGGAAGAGAAATGCTATACTATTCCATAAAAGAGGCTTTGTGTCTAAGCGATGATGTAAGTATTGTTTTAGGATTTGAAGCTGATTTAATACAATCTCGTATTCAAAACCTCTTTGATAAACCCTTAAAATTTTTACACCAAGATATTAAAAACTACCCAGGCACAGGAGGGGCTTTAAAAAACTATCAACCTAAATATTCCAAAGTTTTAGTGCTTAATGGAGATATGCCACTTATTCAAAGTTCCCAACTAGAGGGCTTTTTACATAAAGATGCCGAAATTGTCATGAGTGTGATTGATAAACCCCATACAAATGGTTATGGTAGAGTTGTTTTACAAAATGGAGAAGTAGAAAAAATTGTAGAAGAAAAAGATGCTTCTAAAGAAATTTTATCTCTAAGCACACTTAATGCTGGTATTTACTGCTTTAAAAGTGAAATTTTACAAAAATATATCCCAAAACTCCAAAACAATAATGCACAAAAAGAATATTATCTTACCGATATTATTTCCCTTGCAAAAATGGATGGAGGATGCGTGTTACCCTTATTTGTAGAGATGGAAAATTTTAAAGGTGTTAATGATAAAATAGATTTAGCCAATACAGAAGAGATTATGCAAGATCGCATTAGACAGTCTTGGCAAAAACAAGGCGTTATTATGCGACTTCCAAAAACTATCTATATTGAAGAGCAAGTTTGCTTAGAGGGAGAATGTATCTTAGAAAATGGCGTAAGTCTCATTGGAAAAAGCAAAATTATCAATTCTCACATTAAAGCTCACAGTGTCATTGAAGAAAGCATAGTAAAAAATAGTGATGTAGGACCTATGGCACATTTACGCCCAAACAGTGAGCTTTATAATACTCATATAGGAAATTTTGTAGAGGTTAAAAAATCCAAACTCAATAGTGTAAAAGCTGGACACCTAAGTTATCTTGGTGATTGTAGCATAGATGAAGGCACAAATATTGGTGCTGGTTTTATCACTTGCAATTATGATGGGAAAGCAAAATACAAAACAAAAATTGGTAAAAATGTCTTCATAGGAAGCGACTCGCAAGCTATTGCACCTATTACTTTGGAAGATGATTGCATCATTGGTGCAGGTAGCACTATTACAAAAGATGTTAAAAAAGGAGAACTCTATCTCACTAGAGCTCAAGAAAAAAGAGTAAATGGATTTTTCTATAAATTTTTTAACAAAAATAAGGAATAATGATGGAAATTAAACTAAATGGAGAAACTATCAATATTGCACCTAAAACCACTCTTTTAGAGCTTTTAGAGCAATACAAAATAGAAACAAAAAGCATTGTAGTTGCAATCAACTTAGAAAGTATCAAAAAAGAACAATGGGATAATTATATCATTCAAGAAAATGATGTGATTGAATGCCTTACCTTTTTGGGTGGCGGTTGATAAAGGAGCAAAATGGAAACTATGCAAAAAAAAATTAAAACTGCTATTGTAGGCGTAGGTGGTTATACAGGATTAGAACTTCTAAAATTACTTATTAACCATCCTTATTTTGAACTTAGTGGAGTTTATGCAACAGAAGCAAGTGAAGATATTTCACTTTTACATCCCTGCTTAAAAAATGTTTTTAAACTAGAGGTTGAAGAAGCCAATATACAAAAAATTGCTTCAAATTGCGAATTAGTATTTTTAGCCCTACCCCACCAAAGTGCTATGGAATATGTGAGTGTTTTTTATGAAAAAGGTATTAAAATCGTAGATTTATCTGCCGATTATCGTTTAGAGGCAAACACTTATGAAGACCACTACTGCAAACATTTAGATAAAGATAATATTAAAAATGCCGTTTATGGATTACCCGAATACAATCGTTCTTTAATCCAAAAAACAAATCTCATAGCCAATCCAGGTTGTTATCCCACTGCAACTTTGCTTGGACTACTTCCCTTTATCCCCTATATTTGCCAAAATCAAACCATTTTCATTGATGCTAAAAGTGGTGTGAGCGGTGCTGGAAAAAAGCTTAGCCAAAACTCTCATTTTGTTACCATTAACGAAAATATTTTTGCTTACTCCCCCATACAACACCGTCATGCTCCCGAAATCAAAGAACAGATTCTAAAAATTTCTAATATTGCACACAAAATTATGTTTGTTCCACATTTATTACCTCTAACTCGCGGAATGCTTGTTTCTATTTACTGCACCCTCAAAGAAGAAATAGAACCCTTACAAGTTCTCAAAGAAGCCTATAAAAATGAGCCATTTATACGCATTAAAAACCAATGCGTTCAAATCAAAAATGTAGCAGGAACGCATTTTTGTGATATTTTTGCTAAAAGTGATGGCACAAATTTATTTATCTCTTCTAGTATTGATAATCTTTTGCGTGGAGCCAGCTCCCAAGCTCTAGCTAATGCAAATTTAATGTTCCAATTAGAAGAACACTTAGGGTTACCTAAAATCGCCTATGCCCCCTAAAACCATTCAAGAAAATGCGATTTTTATCGCTGATTCTCATCACCATAGCATATATAATAATAATTTAGATAAATTCTTCTTATATCTAGCAACACTATCTAAAAGACAAATTTTTTTAATGGGAGATATTTTTGATTTCTTAGTAGGTGGTGTTTCCAACAGTTTTAGGGAAAACAAAACCACTTTAGAACTTTTAGAAAAACTTTCACATATCCATGAAATTTATTATTTTGAAGGCAATCACGATTTTTTACTAAAAAATTCTAGCTACTTTAAAAATATCCAATATTTTTCCTATACTTCACAACCTGTAATTTTTTCCTTAAATAATCAAAATATATACCTATCTCATGGGGATATAGCCATCTCTTATGGTTATCGGTTTTATACATTCTTCATCCGCTCTAGGTTTGTAATTTCTTTCCTTAATTTTTTTTCTTGTATTCTCTATCCAAAAATCATTAGCCATTTAAAGAAAAAAAATAATGGCTATAACCAAAAAGATTTTATTTTTTTAGCAAAAAAAAGAATTAAACATTATTTAGCTAAATACCAAATGCCACCCCGTTCTATCATAGTTGAAGGACATTATCATCACGGTAAAATGGAGAATATGGACAATATTTTATATCTAAACTTGCCTCCTTTTACTTGTAAAAAAAACTATTTTGTAGTAGAATTTCAAAATAGTTGTTTATCCTTCATACAAAAGGAGTTTAAAAGTGACAAATATTGAACAAACTAATAGCCTTAAAGTTGCTAGCAATGAAATGGAACTAGTAGATTTTCGTATTTACAAAATGGAAAAAGGAAAGTTTTATGAGGGGATTTATGGCATCAATGTTGCCAAAGTAAATGAAATCATAAGATTGCCCGAACTCACAGAATTACCAGGAGTTCCTGAATACATTGAAGGTATCTTTGATTTAAGAGGGGTAGTAATACCAGTTATCAATCTAGCTAAATGGATGAATGTAGAAATACCCCAAAACAAAAAAATTAATCCCCGTGTAGTCATTACTGAATTTAATAATGTAATGATTGGCTTTATTGTGCATGAAGCCAAAAGGATTAGACGCATTAGTTGGAAAGATATTGAACCTGCCCATTTTAGTTCTAGTGCTAGTAGTGGAAGTCTTGATAAAAGTAAAATCACTGGGGTAACTAGAATTGAAAATGATCAAGTTTTGCTTATTTTAGATCTTGAAAGCATTGTTCAAGAACTCGGCTTTTATCAACCTGATATTGGCGCTGATCACAGCTATAATAAGTTCTCGGGACTTGCTCTTGTAGTAGATGATAGCTCTATTGCCAGAAAAATTGTTAAAGAGTTTTTAGAAAAGATGGGCTTTGATGTAGCCGAAGCAAATGATGGAGAAGCAGGTTTGCACAAACTTGAAAAACTTTATGAAAACTATGGGGATTTATTACATAAACAATTGAAAATTATTGTTTCAGACATTGAAATGCCTCAAATGGATGGTTTCCACTTTGCCGCTAAAGCCAAAGAGGATTCTAGATTTTCAAAAATACCTATTGTATTTAACTCTTCTATTAGCGATAAATTTAGCCAAGATAAAGGCAAAGTTGCTGGGGGTGAATCCTACTTGGTTAAATTTGATGGCAATAAATTTCACGATGAAATTTCAAGAGTTGTTACAAAATATGAAGAAGAGCTTGCAAAAGAAGCTTAATTAATCTCAAGACGAAAGGGTAAAACATGGATGAAATGCAAGAAATATTAGAAGACTTTTTAATAGAAGCCTTTGAAATGATTGAACAGCTTGATCAGGATTTAGTAGAGTTAGAAAACCATCCTGATGATTTAGACCTACTCAATAGAATTTTTAGGGTAGCTCATACCATTAAAGGTTCTGGCTCGTTTCTAAATTTTTCTGTTTTAACACATCTTACACACCACATGGAAGATGTGTTAAATAAAGCAAGACATGGCGAACTCACAATTACACCTGATATTATGGATGTTGTTTTAGAGTCTATTGATTATATGAAAAAGCTCCTAAGTGCAATCCGTGATACTGGAAGTGATGCAAATACAGGATTAGAAGGAGAAATTGAAGGAACGATTTCTAGGTTAGATGCTATTTCAAAAGGCGAAGCTCCTAGTGAGGCTAAAGAAATACCTCAAGAGCAAGTTGCCACAACCACTACTCAAGCTAAAGAGGAAGCCCCTCAAGAACCTGAAGAAGAGCTCGATTATGCAAATATGTCAGCTGAAGAAGTAGAAAAAGAAATTGAAAGATTACTTAACCAACGCCAAGAAGAAGATAAGAAAAAAAGAGAAGAAAAGCGCGCAAGAGGAGAGGAACTAGACATTCAAGCCCCAAAAGAAGTGCAAGAAGAAGCAAAAGCTACACAAGCTACCCCATCTCCTGCTACCCCCAAAACACAAGAGCAACCTGCCACTCCAAAACCTGCTCCCAAATCAAGTGCTAGCAAACCGCAAGAAGAAAATAAAGCCCCTGCAACAGCAGTAGAGCAAACCATTAGGGTAGATGTTAAAAGATTAGACAGTCTTATGAACCTTATTGGTGAGCTAGTGCTTGGAAAAAATAGATTAATTAAAATCTATAACGATGTAGAAGAGCGTTATGAGGGAGAAAAGTTTTTAGAAGAATTAAACCAAGTGGTTGCTTCTGTATCTATGGTAACCACAGATATCCAACTCGCCGTAATGAAAACAAGAATGTTGCCTATTGGTAGAGTGTTTAATAAGTTTCCGCGTATGGTAAGAGATCTCTCAAGAGAACTAGGAAAAAATATTGACTTAGTTATTAGCGGAGAGGAAACAGAGCTTGATAAATCTATTGTAGAAGAAATAGGCGATCCTTTGGTGCATCTTATCAGAAATGCTTGCGATCATGGAATTGAATCCAAAGAAGAAAGAATAGCAGCAGGCAAAAAGGAACAAGGAACTGTAGAGTTAAAAGCTTATAATGAAGGAAACCATATCGTAGTAGAGATTACTGATGATGGTAAAGGTATGAATCCTGAAGTTCTTAAAGCTAAAGCAGTGGAAAAAGGCATCATTAGTGAAAGAGAAGCTGATACCATGACAGACAAAGAGGCTTACTCGCTTATTTTTAAAGCAGGCTTCTCCACTGCAAAAGTGGTAACCAATGTTAGTGGGCGTGGTGTAGGTATGGATGTTGTTAAGACAAACATTGAAAAACTAAATGGTATTATTGATGTAGAAAGTAGTTTTGGTGAGGGAACTACGCTAAAATTAAAAATCCCTCTAACTTTAGCAATTATTCAATCTCTACTCGTAGGAGTTCAAGAAGAATTCTATGCAATTCCATTAGCTTCTGTTATTGAAACTGTAAGGATTTCTCAAGATGAAATCTACACAGTTGAAAACAAAAGTGTATTGAGATTAAGAAATGAAGTTCTACCTCTAGTAAGGCTTGCAGATATTTTTGGGGTTGATTCTGTATTTGATAACTCTGAACAAGCCTATGTAGTTGTAATTGGACTTGCAGAAAACAAAATAGGTATTATTGTAGATTTCCTAATCGGACAAGAAGAAGTTGTTATCAAATCTCTAGGCTCTTATCTAAAAGGCACAGAAGGAATCGCAGGTGCAACTATTAGAGGAGATGGTAGAGTAACACTTATTGTTGATATTGCTGCAATGATGCAAATGGCAAAACATGTAAAGGTAAGCATCAATAAACTTATCCAAGAAAGTGAAGCAAAACATGAAAAGAACTCTCCAAGCGACTACCATGTGCTTATTGTAGATGACTCTATGACAGATCGTTCCATTATGAAAAAATCACTCAAGCCTTTAGGCATTACTCTAACAGAGGCTACAAATGGACTTGAAGCACTTGATATCGTAAAAAATGGCGATCGCACCTTTGATGCAATCTTAATTGATATTGAAATGCCAAAAATGGATGGTTATACTTTAGCAGGTGAAATTAGAAAATATGCTAAATTCAAAAATCTTCCTTTAATTGCTGTTACAAGCCGAACAAGCAAAACTGATAGAATGCGTGGTGTAGAATCTGGTATGACAGAATATATCACCAAACCTTATTCTCCGGAATATTTAATGAATGTTGTTAAACGCAATATTAATCTAACAATGGAGGTTACAGAATAATGAGCAATCAATTAAAAGATGTTCTACAAAAACAACAAGAGCAAAAAAAGCCTGCGGCAGAAACTGAAAATATTATTCAGTTAGTTGCATTTGTAGTTGGTTCTGAAGAATTTGCTGTGCCAATCTTAAGCATTCAAGAAATTATTAAACCTCTTGAATACACAAGAGTTCCAGGAGTTCCAAATTATGTATTAGGTGTATTTAATATGAGGGGCTGGGTTGTTCCACTTATCAATCTACGCTTAAAGTTTGGTTTGCCTTATGAAAAAATCACAGAAGATACACGCTATATTGTAATCAGAAATCAAGAAGAAAGGGCAGGTTTCGTAATTGATAGGCTTACAGAAGCAGTAAGGATAAAAGAGTCTGACATTGATCCTACTCCAGAAACCATAAGCCAAGATGAAAATCTTATTTATGGTGTAGGCAAAAGAGATGATAGACTAATTACCATCTTAAGACCTGAAGAACTTTTAAAGAGAACTTTTTAGGCTCTCTTTAGCTCTTCTTTTAATCCCCCAATCTTTTTGCATTTTTCAAGCACAAATTAACCTATCAGAATTCTTTTTCTTATCATTACTCAAACTTCTAGACCTTATTTAAACCCTCCCCTTATTCTACAAACTTACAAAACTTTGCTACATCCATAATATAAAATCCACACAACTTTTACAAAATCCATCAAATTTTATTTTCCACCCATTAAAGCTTTCATACCACAAAGACTATCTAGCCAAATCATTAGTAGAAAATAAAATGATATGCTATCTGCTTTAACACTCACTTTCTAACTTTTCTTCTTTAATCGGGTTATTTTCCACAAATAACTTTCTTTATTTTTAAGAATTCTATATAACTATCCTCCAAACCTTAAAGCTATAAGATAATTACATATATTTTTAGAATAAAAGGTGGTTAAAATAAGATTTATAGGTATTTAAAAATAGCTATTCAAAACAATTTATAAGACTATTTTAAGTCAAAATGTAACTATCTCAAGAGTTTTTATTATTTTAGGATAAGAAATATTAGGCTCTAATATTGTATTTAATCAAGCTTTACAAGGCTTTTAAACACCAATTAAGGATAAAACAGGCATTTTGGGATTTTTTGCACTTGGTAGAAATTATAAATGGCACTTTTTATATGCGTTTAATATTGCATTTATAGGATTTTTGTTAAAAATATCTTAAGATAGTTACATCTACTTTTTAAAATACCCCTCACACACATCAACAATACATAACACTCCATTCTTCACTTATAACAAACTCCATTATTCCATCAAATTTAACCATTTTCTCCACCTTCTAAAATACAACTCAGATATAACTCACGATAGATGCACTACTTTTTAAATCCAAGTCATTTTTTACTTTGGCTTCTAAGATTTTGCTTTCTATTCACAAATGTTTTAATCATCTTATGACTTAAATTATAAACATCTTCATTTCTTTATGAATATTTCTTGAAGAATATCTAATTAAGTTTATAAAAGGTGTTTATAAATGGGATACTTAATCAATAAAAACAAAAACCCTCTTTTGAAATTTTTACACCATTTTATATAACTCTTGTTGCTTTTGCACAAATAGGCTATGCTGTATCACTAAAAATTTAAAGATATTTGGAAGTTTCTAGCTATCTTAGTTATTTTTAGATTAACCTCATTTAGTATCCTTAATTTAGCATTTTTAAACCTTTTAGTTTTAAAGCCTATTTGAATTTTCACAATATTTTCTTCTTTAAATTCTACTTTGCTCTTAAAATTTTAAAATACAGAAAAAGCCCCTACACATAGATAGTTATACAGCTTTAATTATTAAATATTTAGCTTTTTGCTTACAGCCTAAGACTTACTTTAGAGGGCAAATTTATTGCATATTTTATAAATTTTTATCTATTGATTGAGTATTCTTAAATAAAAATACTCCATATAAACACTCTCTACCCTTTATGAAATTTTTCATTTTGTTACCTTTTTAAACGCTAAATATCTAAAAGGCTTAAAATTTTTCTATACTAAAGATAAGCAAAATAATGCTATGATTTTTGCTTTTCAATCCCTTAGAATTCCCAAGGAATATTATGAACTTTTTTAAACTCAAAGAAAATCATACAACCCTTAAAACAGAAATTTATGCAGGCATTACCACCTTTCTTGCGATGATTTACATCATTCCTCTAAATGCAAATATTATGAGCAATTCAGGTATGCCCCTTACAGCCCTTATTGTAGCTACAGCACTCATTACCATTATAGCCACTACTTTTAGTGCACTTTTCTCTAATACACCTGTAGCTATGAGCGTGGGTATGGGCTTAAATGCCTATTTTACCTTTAGCGTATGTGGAACCTATCAGATACCATGGCAAACTGCACTAGGAGCAGTGTTTCTATCTGGCTTACTTTTTACCCTACTTTCTTTTACAAATTTTAGAGTCTGGGTTATTAAAAATATTCCTCTTGATTTAAGAAAGGCAATTTCAGCAGGCATTGGAACCTTTATAGCCTTTATGGGACTTATCAAAATGGGTATCATTGCAAAAAATGATACTACTTTGGTAGCTTTAGGAGATTTCTCCTCCCATCAAGTCCTTTTTAGCCTTTTTGGTTTATTTTTAGCACTTACATTTTGGGCTTGGAGGATTAAAGCTGCTTTTATTTTAGCGGTTTTTATTAGTGCAATATGTGCTTGGACTTTTAAAATTGATGGGGCAAGTTTTCCACGCGAGATTATCTCATTACCCGTAATTTATGGAGAAGATGGCTTGAGTGCTATTTTTGGAAAACTAGATATTTTAGGTGCATTAGAACTTAGTATGATACCCATTGTCTTAACCTTTTTTGTTACACAGCTTTTTGATAGTGTAGGAACAATCACTGGGGTTGGGGCTAGAGGAAAAATTTTTGACAATCCAAAAGATGGGGAAAAGAAAATGGGAAGAACTCTAAGTGCTGATGCTCTAAGTTCTGCCCTTGGAGCAGTTGTTGGAACATCTACAGTTACAGCTTTTGTTGAAAGCTCTGCTGGAGTTGAAGCAGGAGGTAAAACTGGACTAAGCTCCTTAGTTACTGCACTTTGTTTTGTTCTAACTCTCTTCTTGCTTCCACTCTTTGAGGCAATCCCTTCTAATTCTATTTATCCTATTTTGGTTCTTGTGGGAATTTTAATGTTTGCTGAAGTTGCCAGCATTAATTTTAAAGACAAATCCATAGCTGTGAGTGCATTTTTTATTATTCTTATGATGCCACTTACCTACTCTATTACAACCGGCTTTGCATTTGGTTTTATAGCATATTTATTAATGTGTCTTTTGCAAAAAGAATTTCATAAAATTAACTTAGGCATCATTGTTTTAAGCTCTATTTCGCTATTAGTATTCTTTTTGCAATTTATCTAAAAATAATAAAAGAAATGATAAAAAATGTAATTTTAAACTTGCTATTATAATTTTAGAGTATAATTGCAAGTTTATTTTATGAAAATCTTAAGGATTAACAATGGCAAGAAGATGTATTTTAAGTGGCAAAGGTCCAATGGTTGGAAACAATGTAAGTCATGCAAACAACAAAACAAAGAAAAGATCTCTACCAAACCTTAGAACTCTAAGAGTAAAGCTTGAAGATGGAACAAGCAGAAAAATCAGAATTGCTGCTTCTACTCTACGCACAATGAAGAAACACTCTTAATCCTCTCTTTTTTGGATTAAGTAGTGCTTGAAAAATTTAAAAATTTTATCCACTGGGAATCTTCCCAAAAGCCTGATGTAGATATATCTGGCTTACTCTATGAGCAGTTAAAGCCTTTTAGGGCTCCTTTTATTTTACTTTTTTTCGGACTTTTTTTAAGCACTCTTGGTTATCTTGTAGTTACAGATTACACGCTTATTGAAGCTTTCTTTCAAGGCTCTTATACTTTTACCACAACTGGTTTTGGTGCTCTAAAAGAAAGTGAATTTGACGCACTAGATATTATTTATACCTCTATTGTAATGCTAGCAGGCTCTGCAGTTTTGAGCTTTTGTGTTATTAGCATTATTGATACTTTAAATAGAGGTAAGCTTATTTCAGTTATCAAGGAACGCAATATGATTTATAAGATTGCAAGACTAAAAAACCATTTCATCATTTGCTACCACAATGAATATACCATTCAGCTTGCAGAACAATTTAGAAAAGCACATATTCCTTTTGTGGTAGTAGATACAAATCCTTCCTTAGAAGATATTGCCAATAAATACCACTACCCCTATTTTATCAACGAAGATCCTCACACAGAACTCGCAATGCTAAAGTGCCATTTATCAAGTGCAAAAGGCGTTATAACTCTCTCTAATAATACTGCTGATAATATCGCGCAAATTGCTACAATTAGACTTTATGAAAAAGAGCTTGGAAGAAAGCCATACTATATCATAGGGAGTGCTCAAAATAATGAAGATGAAGAAAAACTTAAAAAACTAGGTGCAGATTCTGTGGTTTCTCCTTCTCGCCTCTTTGCCCAAAGAGTAAATGCGATGGCAACGCGTCCAGATATGGAAAATCTACTAGAACGCTTTGCATACCAAAAGGATACTCCTTTAGATTTAGAAGAAATTCTTGTGCCACGCTACTCTTGGCTTGTGTTAAAAAAGTTAAAAGAAGCACATTTTAGAGAAATTACACAAACATCTGTTGTGGGTATCACACAAAAAGATGGCAAATTTATTTCCATGCCCAATGAAGATACACTTGTTACAAGCGAATGCAAACTCTTAGTAATAGGAACTTCCCATGGAGTTAGAGCCATCAAACACCTTATAGGTAAAAAAGACAAACCCGAGGAGTTAAAATATGTTTAGAATTTTTCCAATTTATGATGGAATATGTGCTGCAGATGGATTTTTTTGCGATGGAGTAAGTGCAGGTTTAAAAAAGGATAATGCACCTGATATTGCCTTTATTTATTCAGATACTCCTTTACAAGTTGAAGCAATTTTTACACAAAATAAATTTAGAGCAGCCCCCATTTTGCATTATTTGCAATATCCAGAAAATTTTCAAACTAATTTTGTTTTGATAAATTCTAAAAATGCAAATGCACTTACAGGCAATCAAGGTATTGAAGATGTAAAAACAACCTTAAATGCACTAGAGCCCTCCCTTAAAACTAAAATCTTAAATCCTATTATGGCTTCTACAGGTGTAATTGGTTCCCCTTTACCTAAAGAGAAGATTATCCAAGCTTTTTCCAAATTCAACCTTAATGCTAAAAATAACCAAAATGCTGCCCAAGCAATTATGACAACAGATAGGTTTGAAAAAACCATTGCTTATGAAGTCCGCTTTGATGATAAAAGCTTCAAAATAGGTGCGATTTGCAAAGGTGCAGGCATGATTAATCCTAGTTTAGCCACTATGCTTTGCTTTATCACAACAGATGCAGCAATCCCAAAATCTGATATGAAAGCTCTTTTATTAGAAGCCTCCAAAACAACTTTTAATGCAATCTCTGTAGATGGCGATACTTCCACAAATGACACAATCTTACTCCTTAGTAATCAAAAAAGTGGAAATTACCATAAAGAAGCCTTTTTATTTGCCTTAAAAGAGATTATGCTAAAACTCGCTACTGATATTGTGAGAGATGGTGAGGGCTCCAACAAACTTGTAGCCTTTGAAGTAATCAATGCAAAATCTAAAGATGAAGCACAAACTTGTGCTAAAGCTCTTAGCCAATCCTTATTGGTTAAAACCGCACTTTTTGGATGTGATCCTAACTGGGGCAGAATTGCCTCTACCATAGGTGCAAGCAATATTGCTTGCGATGCAGACAAACTAAGCATTTTCTTTGATGATATATGCGTCTATCAAAAAGGAGAAATTCTATTTACAAAGGAAATTGAAGAAAATGCTGCTAAGGTTTTACAGCAAGATTCCTTTAAAATCACTTGCGATATAGGAATAGGAAAAGAAAGCTTTATTGCTTATGGCTGTGATTTAGGCTATGAATATGTAAAAATTAATGCCGATTATAGAACCTAATCTCTAAGCACTGTTATTCTAACATAGAATGACTTTTGCTTATTTGTTATGCAAACTTCTTAAGTTTTATAAACTCCATAGAGCAAATTAATACTTTTATTTATTTTTCTATTACAATAAAGCAATTTACAAACTTAAATTTTAACACCCCTGCCATCATTGTCATAAATAAAGCAAATATTTCCTTTAAACCAACAATAAACCATTTATTACTTTCCAGATTATTTTTATATTCTAAGCTTTTAAGCTTTCATTCCACCTCTTTACTCTTTTACCATAAAAACATAGTAGTCTAAAAGATACCCACAAAGCACAATCAATAAACCTATCATTTATAAATAGTGATAAAAAACAAAAGAGTTTAAATAAAAGGCAAAAAAAAGATTCTAACCTGCTTATTTTAACTTCGCTGGGGTTGTGAATTCCTCATTACGCGAGCGGGAGTTCCACTCCCTGCACCCACCTGAAGCCCCCGTCCCACTACGCTACGCTTGCGGAGAGCTTTGTTCTTTGCCTTTAGAAGAATTTTTTAAAATGCTTTAAGTCTAAGTTAAGCAGGTATTAACTAGAATCTTATTGAAATTT